>NZ_JBJNIP010000065.1:0-147860 GCF_056324165.1 Wenzhouxiangella sp. YN9 | reverse complement strand
TCTGGAGATCGCTCCTGCAACGGCGGGCGCCAAGGCCCTGCCGGGTGGCGCGCAGGGCACGGTGGATCAATCACCAAGCGCAAGCCACCGGCTTCGACCAGCACCATATCGCGATCTGGAGATCGCTCCTGCAACGGCGGGGGCCGGCACCCTGCCGGTGGCGCGAACCGGACGAAAAGACATCACCGTCTCGAAACCACCCCTACGGCAACTGCGTCGCCAATGCCCCCACGTGCACGCCGGGATTGAAGTAGCGCGTCTCGATGCCGCTGGCGTCAAAGCGCTCGGCGCTGACCGGCTCGATGGGCCCGCCCTTGCGCGCCTGGGTCACGGACCACCAGCCCGAGGGATAGCACGGCTGCGGAAACCCCAGCGTCCGGATGGTGGAAAACCCGGCCTGGTCCATGTTGGATCGAATACCGGCGATGAGCTTCTGATGCAGCAGCGGCGACTCGCTTTGCTGCACAAACAAGCCGCCCTCGGCCAGAACCCGATAACAGTCGGCAACGAATTCCGGGCCGAACAGGCCCTCGGCCGGGCCGATGGGATCGGTCGAGTCGACGATGATCACATCCAGGCTGTCGGGCGCGAGATTTTTCACGTGCGCCAGGCCGTCCTCGAAGATCAGTTCGGCGCGCGAATCTTCGTTGCGCTCACAGAGTTCGGGAAAGTGCTTTTCTGAAAGGCGGGTGACCTGCTCGTCGATCTCGACCTGGGTACAGGCTTCCACGGTGCTGTGCGCCAGCACCTCGCGCAGGGTGCCACAGTCGCCGCCACCGATGATGAGCACGCGCTTCGGGTCCGGGTGCGAGAACAGCGCGGGGTGCGCCATCATTTCGTGATAGAGAAAATTGTCGCGCGCGGTCAGCATGACGAAGCCGTCGATCACCATCAGATTGCCCCAGTGAGTAGTGCGGTAGATGTCGATGGTCTGGTAGTCGGTGACCTCGCGCGCGATATGCGCCTCGATGGCCCAGGACTCGGCGCTGCCGGCCTCGGAGCACAGCTCGGTGAACCACTTGCGGTCAGTGGGAAGCGTCATGTATCGATCAGGATGATGACCAGCCCGCATGGTAACCCGCTGCCGAGCCTTTCAAAACCGAAAACGCCAGGGAAAACACGGAAAGAAGGCCTTTCGACCGTACTCCTGAGGTTCATTTTCCGTGTGCTTGCGTGTTTCCGGTGGTTTCATCTGCGCACGTCCGCCATCAGGATCGTCCATTACAATCACCACCATGACCGACGACACCATTGCCCGCGCCCGCCGACGCTACGCTATCGAGCGCTGGTCGGAGGGCTACTTCGGCATCGACCCACGTGGCCGGCTGCTGGCCCGCCCCGACCGCGAGCGCGATCTGGTTCTCGACGCGGTTGTGGCGCAGGCCCGTGAGCAGGGACTGCGCCTGCCCATGCTGCTGCGCTTTCCCGATATCCTGCACGCGCGCGCCGGACAGTTGCGCCAGGCCTTCCAGGCCGCGATCGACGAACACGGCTACAGCGGCAACTACCACCCGGTCTACCCGATCAAGGTCAACCAGCAGGCCAGCGTGGTGCAAACGCTCACCCGGGTCGAGGCCATGGGCCTGGAAGTGGGCAGCAAGCCCGAGCTGATCACCGCGCTGGCGGTCAGCCGCCCCGGGCGTCTGATCATCTGCAACGGCTACAAGGACGCCGCCTACATCCGCCTGGCGCTGAGCGCCACCAGGCTGGGGCTCAAGCCGATCATCGTGATCGAAAAGCCCGGCGAGTGGCCGCTGATCCGCCGCGAGGCCGAGCGCCTGGGCATCACGCCCGAGCTCGGCGTGCGCCTGCGCCTGTCGTCGCTGGGCTCGGGCAACTGGCAGAACACCGGCGGCGAGCGCGCCAAGTTCGGCCTGGCCGCCAGCCAGCTGCTGGCCTTGACTGAATCGCTGCGCGCAGGCGGCTGCCTGCACTGGTTCAGCCTGCTGCACTTCCACATGGGCTCGCAGATCTCCAACCTGCGCGATATCCAGCGCGGCGTGCGCGAGGCCGGGCGCTACTTCGTCGAGCTGGCGCACGCCGGCGTCGATATCCGCCGCCTCGACATCGGCGGCGGCCTGGGCGTGGACTACGAAGGCGGTGGCACGCGCAGCTTCTGCTCGATGAATTATTCCGTGGGCCAATACGCCCAGGCGATTGTTGCAGGCTTCGCCGAGCTGTGCCGCGCCCACGGGCTGACCATGCCGGATCTGGTTTCGGAGTCCGGCCGTGCGCTGACCGCGCATCATGCCGTTCTGATCACCAACGTTACCGCGACTGAAACCCCGCCGCGCGCGCTCGGCAGCGGCGCAGAGGGCGACCCGCCGGTCATCCGCGCCCTGGCCGAGGTGCTGGCACAAGCCAACGAGCGCGAGCTTGAGGAAAGCTTTCTGGAGGCCGAGCATCTGCTCGAGGAAGGCCGCAACCTGTTTCTTCATGGCGACCTCGGGCTGCCCGATCGCGCCCGGCTGGAGCCGCTCCACAATGCCATTCTCGAGCGCGTCGCCAGCCGGCTTGATTCCGAGCACCGCCGCCACCGTGAGCTGGGCGAACGCATCCGCCATCGGCTTTCGGCCAAGTACTTCATCAACCTGTCGATCTTCCAGTCGCTGCCCGATATCTGGGCCATCGACCAGGTCTTTCCGATCGTGCCGCTGAGCCGGCTCGATGAAGAACCCACCGAGCGCGCCGTGCTCGAGGACCTGACTTGTGATTCCGACGGGCGCATCGACCACTACGTCGACCGCGGCCTGCTCGAGCCCACCCTGCCCGTCCACCGCATCAGCTCCGACGAAGTCTATCTGCTCGGCATCTTCCTGGCCGGTGCCTATCAGGAAACCCTGGGCGACATCCACAATCTGTTCGGCGACACCGACAGCATTGATGTGCACCTTGATGGCAGCGGCTTTCGGCTGACCAACGCCCGCGCCGGCGACAGCGCCGAGCGACTGCTGGAGCTGGTCGGATACCAACCCGCCGAGCTGCTGGCGGCCTGCCGCGAGCGCGTGGCCGCCGCCGACCTGGCGCCCGAACAGGCCCGGGCACTGGAGCAGCTGCTCACAGACGGCCTGTCGGCCTACACCTACCTCGAGACCTGATGCGCTCGGGGTTGTTCAGAGCCCGGCCTGTGATCCAACCAGGCAGTCAGTCTTCAGGCTCGACCGGCCGGGTGCTGTCGCGCAGCTGGTTGAAATAGGCCAGCTTCTCCTTCGTCATCACGCCACCCAGCAGCAGCAGGGCGATCAGGTTGGGCGCGGCCATCAGGCCGTTGAAGGTATCGGCAATGTCCCACACCAGCTCCAGGCCGCCAACGGCGCCGACGTAGAGGAACAGCAGAAACAGCAGCCGGTAGGGCAGCACCACCCGGCGGCCGAACAGGTATTGCCAGCTCTGCTCACCGTAGAAATTCCACGTCAGCATGGTGGTGTAGGCAAAGAAAGCGATAGTCAGGATGATGATGTAGCCGCCCGGGCCGGGCAGGCCGGTGGCAAACGCCGTGCTGGTCAGGTCGGCACCGGTTTCGCCGGTTTCGATCGCGCCGGTGACCAGAATCACCAGGGCCGTCATGGTGCACACCACCAGGGTATCGATGAACACCTCCCACACGCCCCAGAAGCCCTGGCGGAAAGGCTGGTTGCGTGCCTGGGCGTGCACGATGGAGGCTGAACCCAGGCCCGCTTCGTTGGAGAAGATGCCGCGGGCGATACCGAAACGTACCGAGGCAGCCACCGTGGCCCCGGCAAACCCGCCGATGGCCGGTGCCGGCTCGAAGGCGTGGCGGACAATCATGGCAAGGGCGGCGGGAATCTCGCCGACATGGATGGCCAGAATACCGAGCGCCCCGGCCAGGTAGGCGACGGCCATGATGGGCACGATCTTCTCAGCGGTGACCGCAATGCGGCGAATGCCGCCGAGGGTGACTGCACCGACCAGCACCACCAGAATGGCGCCGCTGAGCCAGGCCGGTATTTGAAACCCGGTATCGAGCGACTGCGCCACGGTGTTGGACTGCACCATGTTGCCGATGCCGAAGGCGGCGACGCCGGCAAAGAAAGCGTAGAGCATGCCCAACCACTTCCAGTGCGTGCCCAGGCCTTTGTCGATGTACCAGAACACGCCGCCGGAGACGTGGCCGTCGGCGTCGACATGACGATACTTCACGCCCAGGGTGGCCTCGGCCATCTTGGTCGCCATGCCGAAAAGCGAGACCACCCACATCCAGAAGATGGCGCCCGGTCCGCCCAGGGCAATGGCCGTGGCCACGCCGGCGATGTTGCCCACGCCGATGGTGGCCGCCATGGCCGAGGTGACGGCCTGAAACGGCGTGATGGCGCCATCGTCAGTGTCCGTCTCGCGCCGAAAGACGCGCCCGAAACTGTGCTTCCAGGCATGTCCCAGATGACGGAACTGGAAAAAGCCCAGACGCAGGGTCAGATAAACGCCGGTACCCACCAGCAGAACCATGAACGGCGGGCCCCAGACAATCCCGTTGAGCCAGCTGTTGGCGGCAGTGATGAGCTCCAGCATTCAGATTCCCTCTTGGTTTGCTTCAGTCGGGCCAGTGTCGCCCGCGAATACACTAGCCGAAATCACCCGCTTACGGAAACCCCCTGTCCCAGGAGTTCGATGATTTCCGACTGCTGCGCCATGCCGTCGCGGTAGCCCAGCTCGATCAGCTCGCGGCAGAACTCGGCCTCGAACAGCAGATAGCTGGGCAGCCGCCCTTCGCCCCAGGCACCAACCCCGCGCAGCAGCGTGCGAACGCTGGCCGGCACCCGGTGACGGTGGCGCATGGCAATCTCGCGGACGTCTTTCGACGGCTGGATCAACAGGGTCTTGACCTGCCGCAGGCCGGTTTTCGCGCGCTGCTCTGTCGGCATCAGCTCGAGCGTGCGATTGATACGCTCGAGGCGGGCCAGATCGTTGGTCAGATAGTCCATGAAAATGGCATCGAGCAGATAGCCGCCGACCTCGCCCAGCGTGGGGTAGGCAACGTGCGCGGTGGGTTCCGGGTCGGGGCGTACGTCGCGGGTGCCGATGATGAGCATGCGATCGGCGCCCATCCGGATGGGCGGGCTCAGCGGCGTGATGTGGCGCATGCCGCCGTCGCCGAAATACTCATGCCCGATACGCGCGGCTGGAAACAGCAGCGGCAGGGCGGCGCTGGCCAGCAGGTGTTGCGCGCCGATGGTTGCCCGACGGCCGATGCGCTTGCCTGCCTGCCAGCCCTCGATGTGCGCGCCGGCCTGAAAGAAGGTCACCGCCCGGCCGGACGAATAGCCCGAGGCGGTCACCAGCAGCGCCTCGAGCACGCCGGCATCAACCGATTGCCGGATGCCCTCGACATCGAGCTCGCGCTCGAGCAGACGGCCCAGTGGCTGGTTGTCGAGCAGCGATCTGGGGTTGGCCACGCCCAGGCCGCCAAGCGTCATCGAGGCCAGCCAGTGCAGACCCCGGCCGAGGATATGCGGCCAGTCGGTGCGATAGATGTGATGGCAGCGGAAGTTGCCCCAGAAGTGCTCCAGACGGCGCGCCCCGTAGGCAAAGTCGCCCGCGTGGCTGGCCATCACGGCCGCATTGATTGCACCCGCCGAGGTACCGGCAATGATCGAGAACGGCGCCGTAGTGCCGGGCAGGAGCTCGGCCACGGCTTGCAGCACGCCCACCTGATAGGCACCGCGCGCGCCGCCCCCGGGCAGCACCAGCGCGGCCCGTTGCACCGAGCTCATCCGCCGCGCAGCACCATGGCCTCGAAGCCGTTTTCGAGCAGGCGCCGGCGCGCGCCGTCGGCGGCCCTGGCGCTGTCGAAAGGACCGGCCCGCACACGATGCCAGGTGACGTCGTCAACGGTAACCGACTGCACGGTCGCATCAAGGCCCAGCAGGGTCACGCGGGCCCTGAGGCTGTCGGCATCTTCGGCCGTGCGAAAGGAGCCGACCTGCAGAACATAAGGTCCCTGCGTGGCCGCTTCGTTGCTGCGTTCGCGCGCGCGCTCTGCAATTTCCTCGCGCGGCACCACGACCTCGCGCTCGGGCAGAACGGTGAAGAAGTCGTACTGGCGGCTGCGCTCGCCGGTGGTTTCTTCGGCAATCGGCGGCTCGTCCCGGCCCGAAGGTGCGCGGACATCTTCCGGCGCGTCGCGGCCGGGAAGATAGCCGCCCAGCCACGCCAGAGTGGCCAGCACCAGGCCGCAGACCAGCCCGGCACCAAAGGTGAGCAGCCCGCCGGCCGCGCTCGAGCCGCCTCGTTTGGCCTGACGACGTGTCATCTACATTTCCTTCGGCGCGGACACGCCGATCAGCTTCAGACCGTTACGCAGAACCTGGCCCACGGCCGCCACCAGGTTGAGCCGGGCATTGCGCAGGTCTTCGTCGTCAATCAGAAACGGCGTGGCGTTGTACCAGGAATGAAAGGTCGAGGCCAGCTCGTGCAGGTAGTGCGCCAGCAGGTGGGCCGCCCGCTGCCGGGCCGCCGATTCGATCAGCTCCGGGAAGCGTCCGACCATGCGCAACAGCTCCTGTTCATGGTCGGTCGTCAGGCGCTCGACGGCGACCTCGCCAATGGCCTGATTGTGGCGCAGGCCACGGCTGTCGAGCTCCCGGAACACGCTCATGATGCGAGCGTGAGCGTACTGGATGTAGTAGACGGGGTTATCGTTGGCGCGCGACTTGGCCAGGTCGAGATCGAAGTCCAGATGCTGCTCGTGGGAGCGCATGACGTAGAAATAGCGCGCGGCATCCTTGCCCACTTCCTTGCGCAACTCGCGCAGGGTCACGAAGCTGCCCGAGCGCGTCGACATCTGCACCTTGTCGCCGCCACGATAGAGAATGGCGAACTGAACCAGCTGGAATTCAAGACGGTCGGGCTCTTTGCCCAACCCGGCCGCGGCGGCCTTCAGTCGCGGCACGTAGCCGTGATGGTCCGCGCCGAAGACATAAAGCGATGTGCCGCTGCAGCGATCGAACTTGTCGAGCAGATAGGCGACGTCGGAGGCAAAGTAGGTGCTGCGGCCATTTTCGCGCACCACGACTCGATCCTTGTCGTCACCCAGCTCGGTCGCCTTGAACCACTTCGCGCCGTCCTTTTCGTACAGCCAGCCGCGCTCGTCGAGCTGCTCGAGCGAGCGCGCGAGCGCGCCGCTGGATTCGAGCTCGCGCTCGGAAAACCAGCGCTGAAAATCGACACCGAACTCTGACAGATCATTGCGGATGTCGGCCACAATCGACTCCAGCGCGGCCTGGAAGCAGGCCTGATAGCCGGCATCGCCCAGCAGCTCGCGAGCACGGCCGATGAGCGCATCGGTGTGCTTTTCCGCGTCACCCTCGGGGGCATCCGGCGGCAGGCCCTCGCTGACGGTCATGCCGGCATGCCGCAGTTCGTCGCCATGACTCTGGCGCACCTTGCGCGCCACGTCGTAGATATAGTCGCCGCGATAACCGTTGGCCGGGAACGCGACCTGCTCGCCGCTGAGCTCCAGATAGCGCAGCCAGACCGATACCGCCAGAATATCCATCTGCCGGCCGTGATCGTTGACGTAGTACTCGCGGTGGACACGATGACCGGCGGCCTCGAGGATGTTGCCCAGACTGGCGCCGTAAGCCGCGCCGCGACCATGACCGACGTGCAGGGGCCCGGTGGGGTTGGCGCTGACGAACTCGATCAGGATGTCCTCGCGGCTGCCCTCGGCCGCCCGACCGTAGCCGTCGCGCTCGGTGAGGATGTCGCGCAGCACGACCTTGAGATAGTGCGTGCTGGCAAAAAAATTGAGAAAGCCGGGGCCGGCCACCTCGACCCGCGCCACCCGCTTGGACGCCGGCAACCGGGCACGCAGCTTTTCGGCCAGCTCGCGCGGTGGCATAGAGGCTTGCCGGGCAAGTACCATGGCGATATTGCAGGCATAGTCACCGTGGCTGCGATCACGGGTATGTTCGATCTCGATGGCGGGATCGATGTCGGCCGCCAGCTGGCCCTCGCGCTTGAGATAGCCGAGCGCCTGGCTGATCAATTCCTCGATATGAACGCGCATGTTTTGCCAAACTGCGGAAACAGCAGGTATTGTAACGATGCGCGGGGGACTTGTGACCGCAAGGTTATCCACAGATCCTGTGGATAACTCTGTGAACAGAATCGGGAAGATGGCGTCCGGAGCCTGCTGCCAGCACAATGTCAGCAGATTGGACAACTTCTCGCCATAACAATAAAGTGAGTAAAATCAACAAGATGTGTTGGAAACAGAGAGTAAAGGGAAACTCAGGGGCGCTAAGGTGCTGTTTCTTGTGCGGCGGCACCATCATGTGTATAAGAGCCGGGGCATGACGCGGTGAGCGCGCCCATTCGAAGCTGGCAGAACATCGAACCACGCCTGGGAGAGCGCGTTCTGGTCGATCCGGCCGCCTGCGTGATCGGGCAGGTCGAGCTGGCCGACGACGCCTCCATCTGGCCCGGGGCGGTGCTGCGCGGTGATGTCAACTTCATACGCGTCGGTGAGCGCAGCAACATTCAGGACGGCGCCATCTGCCATGTGACCCATGACGGGCCGTACACCCCGGGCGGCATACCGCTGATTCTGGGCGCCGACATCACCGTAGGCCACGGCGCCATCCTGCATGCCTGCACCATCGGCAACCGCTGCCTGATCGGCATGGGCGCGCTGGTGCTCGACGGCGCTGAAATCGGCGCTGACGTCATGCTCGCCGCCGGCAGTCTGGTCAGCCCGGGCAAACATCTGGAGTCGGGCTGGCTCTACCGCGGCCAGCCGGCAAGGCCGGTGCGCGAGCTCACCGATCAGGAGCTTGAAATGCTGCGCTATTCGGCCGCGCACTATGTGCGGTTGAAAGATCAATATCTCGGCGAGAGGGACAGGCCATGAGCGATGTGCCCATCATTGCGGCCAACGGCGTCAACATGCCGGCCCTGGGCTTCGGCACCTTTGAACTGGAAGAAGCCGTGGTCGAGGACATTCTGCCGCGTGCCCTGGAGCTGGGATATCGGCATATCGATACCGCGCAGATCTATCGCAACGAGGCGGCGGTCGGCCGCGCGGTCGCGGCCGGCGGCATTGCCCGCGAGGATCTGTTCATTACCACCAAGGTCTGGGTTGATCGCTTTGAACCACAGGCCCTGATTGACTCGGTTCGAGGCAGCCTCGAGCGCCTGCAGACCGATTACGTCGACCTGCTGCTGTTGCACTGGCCGGTGTTTGGCGGCCACGGCATGAATCCCACGCTCGAGGCCCTGATGCGCGCTCGCCGCGACGGCCTGACCCGGCATATCGGGCTGAGCAACTTCACCATCGACCAGACCGAACAAGCCGCCGCCTTCTGCGGCGAGGGCATACTGGCGACCAACCAGGTCGAGTATCACGTCTATCTCGGCCAGGACAAGCTGCGCCGCGTGCTGGCGCACAACAATCTGCTGCTGACGGCCTACATGCCGCTGGCCAAGGCACGCACAGTCAACGACCCGGTGCTGTGGGATATCGGCGAGCAGTACGGCAAGACCGCCGCTCAGGTCGCGCTTCGCTGGCTGGTCGAACAGGATCGCGTCGCCGCCATCCCGTCGACCTCGAACCCGCACCACGCCGCCGCCAACATCGATATTTTCGACTTTCAGCTCGACACCGACGACCGCCAGCGGATCGCCGGGCTCGAAAAGAAACGCCGGCTCTGCAAGCCCGACGACCTGTCGCCCGAGTGGGACGACTGAACGCGGGCCGGGCCAGCGACACTCAGGGCCGCTCCTGCCCCGTGTTGTCGGCGCGGCCGGCGCTGGTGTTGCCTTCCATGAATGCGGCAATGAAGTCCATGGGCAGCGGGAACACCACGGTGGTGTTCTGTTCGGCGCCGATTTCGGTCAGGGTCTGCATGTAGCGCAGCTGCATCGCGCCCGACGACTCGGCCAGCTTGACGGCGGCCTCGACCAGCTTTTCGGAAGCCTGCTGTTCACCCTGGGCGTGAATCACCTTGGCACGTCGCTGGCGCTCGGCCTCGGCCTGCTTGGCAATCGCACGGATCATGGATTCATCCAGGTCGACGTGCTTGATCTCGACGTTCGAGACCTTGATGCCCCAGCCGTCGGTCTGGCGATCGAGAATGGCCTGGATGTCGGCGTTGAGCTTGTCGCGCTCGGCCAACATCTCGTCGAGCTCGTGCTTGCCCAGCACCGATCGCAGGGTGGTCTGGGCCAGCTGACTGGTGGCGTCCTTGAAGTGCTCGACGTTGATGATCGCCTTTTCCGGATCGATGACCCGATAGTAGATCACCGCGTTGACCTTGACCGACACGTTGTCGAACGAAATCACGTCCTGCGTGGGCACGTCCAGGACCACGGTGCGCAGATCCACGCGCACGATCTGCTGGATGACGGGAATGACGATGATCAGTCCCGGGCCCTTGACCAGCTGGAACCGCCCGAGCGTGAAAATGACGCCGCGCTCGTACTCGCGCAGGATCTTGATGGTATTGGCGATCAGAAGAACCAGCAGAACCAGGCCGGTGCCCAGAAAAGTCAGGTAATCGAGATTCATGATGTTCCTCCTCGGGAAGATGACGCGTGCGGGCGAACCTTGAGCACCAGGCCGTCGACCTCGACGACCTCGACGGTTTGCCCGCGCGCAATCGAATGATCGGAAGCCGCACTCCAGTCCTCTCCCTGCAGGTGAACGCGGCCGCGCCCGTCGCTGAAATCGCTGATCGCCTCGGCGGACCGCCCCGCCAGCGTTTCACGACCGATGACTCGCGGCTGACGAAAAGACTTTGCCGCCAGATAGACGATGATCACGAAGACCAGCGCCGCGACCAGACCCATCGCGGCGATCAGACCGGTATTGACTCCCATGCCGGGCACCTCGGTATCCATGAGAATGATCGAGCCGAAAACCACGGCCGCCACCCCGCCGATGCCGAGAATGCCTACCGAGGGCACGAACAGCTCCACGGTAATCAGCGCAAACCCGAGCAGCATCAGCGCCAGGCCGACGTAGTTGACCGGCAGAATCTGGAAGGCGTAGAGCGCGAGCAGTAGGCAGATGCCGCCGATGACGCCCGGCACCAGGGCACCGGGGTTGTAGCCTTCCAGCAGCAGCCCGTAGATGCCGACCATCATCAGGATATAGGCCAGCGTGGGGTTGGTCAGCACGCTCAGAAAACGATTGCGCCAGTCCGGCTCGACTGCAACGACCTCGGCGTCTTCGGTATCCAGGGTCACGCTGCCGGCGGCGAACTCGATCTGGCGGCCGTGTACCTGCTCGAGCAACTCGGGAATCGAATCGGCCATCAGATCGATCACGTTCATTTCCAGGGCCTTGCTCGCGGTCAGGCTGACCGATTCGCGCACCGCCCGCTCGGCCCAGTCGGCATTGCGCCCGTGGCGCTCGGCCAGCCCGCGAATGTAGGCGACGGCGTCCTCGATGGCCTTGCGCATGGACGCATCGCCCGAAGGCTGACGCTTTTCGCCTTCGCTTTCGGCTGCTTCGGATATATCGTCGCTGCCGCCCTGCCCGTCACCTTTGTCGGTATCGTCGCCGCCCCCACTCTCCGCATTGCCGCGATCCGACTCATCAGACGAGAGCAGATCCTTCAGGCTGTCGGCCGCCCCGCCCGACTGATCGTCGTCTTCCTGGCCTCCGCCGCCGATCTGCACCGGCGTGGCTGCCCCAAGATTGGTCGAGCCGGCCATGGCCGCGATGTGACTGGCATAGAGCATGTAGGTGCCGGCACTGGCCGCGCGCGCACCCGGCGGCCCCACCCAGCCGGCCACCGGCACCTCGGCGTTGAGCATCTTCTTGATGATGTCGCGCATCGAGGCGTCCAGCCCGCCCGGCGTGTCGAGGCGCAGAACCACCAGCGCCGCGCCTTTGGATTCGGCCGCTTCGATGCCGCGCACGATGTAGTCCCGGGTGGCCGGGCCAATGGCGCCGTCAACGGCAAGCACATGCACCCGCGGCGTACTGGCTACGCCTTCCGGGTTCGTCAGGCTCTGGGCGGTGGCGACCAGAGTCAGCATCAGCGCGGCGAAGGCCGCCAGCCAGCGACCGCGAGCAAGGGGGCGAGTCGATCCGTCTCTGTCGCGCTTCATCGACTCCTACATTAGAGCTTCAGGAAGGTGTTGGCAAACGCAGGCGCTTTGAATCATGGCGTCTGCGCCCCCAACATCACTGTTGTCAATACTCAATGCCCGGCCTTATCGATCAGGCCTCAATCAGGAGCACAATCATGAACGAAGACAGCATGCGCGAGCAGCTGACCATGGACGACGAGTCGCTCTATCTGGAAGAGAGCTTCAGCGACCGGCGAGTGGGCACCATCCAGCGCCTGACGCCGGTCACCGCCAACGGCGACAAGGACGACTCCAGGCCCGTGCGCTACGTCGGCCAGACCCAGGTCATGAGCCCCGCCGGCGCCCTACCGATCACCTTCGAGCTGGAAGTAGCCTCGCTTTCCGAAGCGCTCGCGCAGTTCCCCGAGGCCGCCGAGAAGGCAGTCGAAGACACCATTGCGGAACTCAAGCGCCTGCAGCAGGAACAGCAGTCCTCGATCATGGTGCCCGGCCAGGGCGGCAGTCAGGGCGGGCCCGGCGGCATGCCCGGCGGCGGTATCCAGCTGTAAGCCACAGCCCGGCGACCGGGCCACCCTCGGCCCTTCCTGAACGCAAAAGCCCGGCAAACTGCCGGGCTTTTGCGTATCACGATGGCTGTCAGGGCCTCTATGGCGCTGCCTCGAAGCGATCATCGAAGATCAGATCCGGCGCCTCGCCGGTCACCTCCAGATCGATCGTGACCTCAAGATAAGGCGTGGCCTCATCGTTGGTTTCGAAACACACGGTTTCCTGGTAGCTGCCCGGCAGAACCTGACCGGCGTCAACCTCGAAAGCAACGTCTGTCGCGCCGCCTTCCGGGGCCACGACACCGGCAGCCGGGTCAGCGCTGAGCCAGTCCAGTGTATCGGCGGGCGTGCACTGTGCCGGCAGATCCGCTGCGCTCGAGAGGCTGAATTCCAGCTCACCCAGGCCGCTGTTGCTTATGACCACGTTCTGCGAACCGGTCTGGCCGTATTCCAGCTGAAAGTCCAGCGCAGCCGGCGAAACCGTCGCGGCGGGCAGATTGACCACGTTGAGCTCAATGGGCAGGATGAAGAACGGCTGCTCGGGAGCATTGGTGGTGACGCACAGCGCCGATTGATAGCTGCCCTCCTGCATGCCGTTCGAGTAAAAGTCCACGCTGACGGTTTCGGACTGGCCGGGGCTGATCGTGCCGCTGGTCGGGCTCAGGTTGACCCACGGATTGTAGCTGCCGGAACAGTCCACCACGCCGTACAGCTCGAACGAACGGCCAGCCGACGACGCTTGCCAGGTCTCCAGCCCGCCGAGCAGGCCAGTGTAAAGACCACCTCCCTGAGCGCCGTTGTACCAGGCGTAAAGGTAGTTGGGTGACTGACTGAAACTATTCAGGCTTGGGAAAGCCACCAGCCAGTACGTACCGGCTGCCAGGTCCAGCGCAGGCGCACCTGCGGCATCGAGATCCAGGTTCATCGCATCATCGCCGATATCCACGCCCGCGTCGCCGGGCGCGGCCGAAAACGTCCACAAAGCAGCGCCGGGAGAGAGATCCGGATGACCTGCCGGGACACCGTTATCATCGGCATACACCGCCCAGGTCAGCTCCGTTGCCTGAGACAAGTTGCCGCCCAGGAAGAAACCGTCGACCCGGATTTCCTTGATTTGGCTCTGGGCATGCAGCAGGAAGTAGTCGCTCTGGTAGTAGCCGACACTGGCCGGATTGACGTAGTTGTTGATGCTGCCGCTCGACCCGGCCCGGGCGTTGCCCCAGAGCTTGCCGTTGGCGGTGGCGTTGAGCTGCGAGCCAAATTGCGTGGCTTGCCACTCCAGGTCCAGCTCGCCTTCATTGAGCACCGAGAACTCTTCTTGCGTGGTGTCATCACGCTCCTGCGTGACCACGATGCTGTCTTTGCTCAGGCGTGCAATCGGGGCCGGGTCTTCGGGAACCAGCGCGAACGGAATTCGGGCGTTGCTCACACCCACGCTGGTGCCCGACTCTGCAATGGTGATCTCGCCAAGGGTCCAGTCGCCCTTGGCTGCGGCCGTGACATCGAATGCGAACTCGATGGTTTGGCTGTCACCCGCCGCAAGCGTGAACGTGCTCGGGTTCACGGTGAGCGCCACGCTGGCCGCGGTCGTGGCGCTGACCGCGTAGTCGACCGGATCGTCAGCCACGCTCTTGATGGTGCGCTCGAAGGTGCAGCTGTCAGCACAGCGCCAGGCCTGAATGCTCGGCTGGTTCAGCGTTGCCGGGTCACCACCTTCATCCGGATTGGCGGCAAGGTAGTTGGGCTTGGTTTCGTCCATCACGAAGCCGACTTTGGCCGCTCCGGCCAGATCGATCCGCCCCGAGCCGCGGTCAAACCCGTCGGCCGCCGTGGTGCCATCCTCCTTGAGCATGTCCGGATCCGCCGTGAGCGCCAGTGCAGACTTGACCTCTGCCGGCGTCAGCGCTTGCCGATCGGCAATGACCAGTGCAGCGGCACCAGCGGCGTGTGGCGAGGCCATCGAAGTGCCGCTGATCGCGTTGTAGCCACCATCGAACCAGGCCGCAAGGATGCTGGTACCCGGCGCGGCGAAATCGGGCTTGAGCAGATTGTGCTGGCTGGGGCCGCGAGAGCTGCCCCTTGCCAGGACATCGGCATAGGCCGAGTCCACAATCCGGGAAGCGGCCGCCTCGACGGTCACCTGGGCGCTTCCGCCGGCGAGGGTGGCAATCATCGCGGCGCCATCGGCGTCGGTGACCATGACCGCGGAAATGCTGGTGCTCTCGAGGCCGCCCATGACGATAGGCGGGCCGCCGGCATTGTTATAGATAATGACGAACTCGGCTCCGGCATCAGCCGCGTTGTCGACTTTCGCAGCAAAGGCGCAGTCGCCGCGCTCGATCAGGGCAGCCTTGCCGTCAAACGCCGCGGCGGGAAAAGCGGCGCAGCCATTGGTGTTAGCGCCGCCGCTCACATCGCCGGCCCACGACAGCTCGCCGCTGTAATCGGCGGTCAGTTCGGGCCCGGAGCCCGGCACGCCGCCGACGCCACTCGGCCCGCCTGCAAGCGAGACACTCTGGGCGAAGATGCGGTCATGCGTCGAGTTGGCAACCGAAGCGTTCCACGGGCCGGTCTTGGCAACGGTGGATGCCCCCGGGCCGCTGTTACCCGCCGAGGCAGCAACGAAGATTCCGGCATCGGCGGCATCGAGGAAGGCCAGATCGACCATGTCGTTCCACGGGTCATCCGAGCCGGAAATGGAGTAGTTGAGCACGTCCACCCCGTCCTCGATGGCTTGCGCTACGGCGGCCACCGCCGCGCTGCCCGGGCAGCGCGGGCTGCAGATCTTGTAATTGATCAGGTTGGCCCGAGGCGCGACGCCGTTGATGGCGACCGAGAGGCCAGCATATGAGGCGGATACCGGGTTGCCGGCCGCCGTCGAGGCCACGTGAGAGCCGTGGCCGTCGCTGTCCTGCGGATCGGGGTCGCTCGGGTGAAAGCTGTAGCTGCCGATGAGTTTGTCATTGCACAGGCCTGCTTCGCTGGCACACACACCGAGGTACTCGCCGCCCGGCAGGGGGTTGGTGTGCGTATAACCATCGCTGGCCTGTTGGGCAAACGAGGCGTGATCGTGGTCGACGCCGCTGTCGATGATGCCGATGATTACCCCTTCGCCCTTGTTGGAGCCGCCCGTGAGCGTCTGGCCGTTCCAGAACGCGGGCGCCTGAATCAGCTCCGGCCCGGCATCGGTATCCATGGTGGCGATCTTTTCGATTGCGACCTGCTGCACGAAATCCAGCCCGGCAACCACGCGAGCCTCGTCTGCGGTCAGCGGCACCACAACGGCGTTGAGTACGGTGCGGAAATCGTAGCGTGAATCCAGATCACGCCCCAGCACCCGACCCAGCCGCCCGAGATACTCACGGTGTCGCTGCGCAAGAAAGCTCTCGTATTTCTGCACCGCCGAGCTGTGGCCGGCAATGCTCTGGCCAGTGACGCTCGGACTGGTGGCAGGAAGATTTTCCAGGCCTCCCCGGTAGCTGGCAACCGACGCCTCGGGAAAGCGGATGAAGAAATTGGCGCGGCCGTCGGCGTCGGGCTGCGCCGCCTGCACCCCGAAAGACGGTCTTGATTCGCCGGTGTCGTGGACCTCGGAAAACACTGTCTGGCTGCCATCGGCAGCTGCTTGCCCGTCGGAATCACCGGCCCAGGCAGCTACGGAAAGGAACGCCGCCGAAACAATGGCGGCAAGCGCGCAAGCGCGGCTCGGATAGATGCGTTGCATTGAAGTCAATCCTCTCGGAAGGTCAGGCAGGCCCCAGGCTCACCGTGAAGCAGTGCATTGCCTGCCCCCCATTCCCAAGCCTGACGGCTCGAGCTTCAAGGCAACTCCAAGGTAAAAAAATAGCGCTTGACCACGATCAGGTCAAGCACTTTTGCCCGGATAACGTGAACCAGCGCGGCAAAAGTGGACCCGTTTTAGACACGCCACCACCCTGCCATCAAAAAGCCCGGCCGGTGGCCGGGCTTTTCTCGATGCCGCTCCAGAGAACGTCGTCTATTGCTCGAAGCGATCCCTGAAGATCTCGCCGATATCACCAACCTCGAGCGAATACGGCACGATGATCTGCGGCTGCTGCGGATCGTCGGTATTGACGCACAGCAGGGCTTCATAGGTGCCGTTCGACAGGCCGGTGGCGTCGGCGGTGACGTCGACATCCGAGCTGCCGCCCGCCGGCGTGGTGCCGGAGGTCGACGCCAGGCTCAGCCAGGGCACGTCGCTCGGCGACGCACAGCCGCCGGCCGGCATCTGCGGGCGGATGAGCAAAGCCCGGTAGTCCGGGAACATCGACGGCTCGGAAAGCACCGTCCACGCGCCGCCGTCGGTCTGGAAGTAGCCGGTCTGCTGAGCCGTCCCGGGACTCTCATCGGAGGCAATGAAGATACCCGGGTCGACCGGCGCGTAGCGCACGCCGATATAGACCCCGCCGGACTGGATGGCCAGGTCGAGGCCGCTCAGATCGGCCGTGAACCACGGTACGGTGGTGGGCAGGCCGCCGCCGGGGATGCCGGTGGCCGTGGCCGTAACCGCACCCAGTTCGGTACCCGGCGCACCGCCGGGGCCATCGTCAGCGAAGACGACCAGCTCGAAGGTCAGATCGACGTCGTTGGGATCGGTGGTGATAAAGGAAATGCATACCTCGCCCAGGCCAGCCGGATAGGTGGCTGGCTCGAAGCGCTGGACAATCGCGACCTCGTTGACGTTGCCCGCGTTACCCGAGTAGCCGTTGTCGATCGAACCATCGTCGTGGATGACCAGATCCGGCGCGCTGTCGCAGTCGATCGCGGTGATGCCGGCAAAGCCTTCGATGCTCGGCAGCGATCCGCCGTAGCTCGAGCGCATGTCGCGGGCGCTGTCGGGATCGGCCGCGGCCACGCCGGCGCCGGCGTTACCTTCGATACCGCCGACAAAGGTCATCGGCTCGGCCTCTTCGATCGTCCAGGTCAGCTCGGCTGCGCCGTCGTTATGGACGGTCAGCGCCTGCGTGGCGGACTGACCCGGATCGAGCACCTCGACCATGGGTGAGGGCGTTGCCGTGGCGCAGGCGGCGTCCAGCTCGAGCGAGAAGTCCGCTGTCGTGGTGTTGCCTGCATCGATAACCAGGCCGGTCTGAACGCCGTCGAGGTGGCCGCTGTAGCTGGCCGTCACGTCGACGGGGGACTGGGCGCTGTCGAACACGATGGTGTAGTCACCGTTGGCGTCGGTCGTGGCCGTGTAGGTGTCCTGCTGACCGACGATCTCGACGGTAGCGCCTTCGGCCGGCTGCGGATCATTCGAGCAGTAGCCCAGGCTCTCCACGTTGCCGGAGAGCGTGCCGTAGTTCGCCGGCGCGTCGACGGTCAGTGTGACCGGCACCCCGATGATCGGCTTGCGCGGGTCATCCGTGAGTACGCACACTTCAGCGTCGTAGGTGTCCGGCAGCAGGCCGGTGGTGTCGACGGTAACGTCGATATCGGAGCTGCTGCCCGGAGCGGTCATGCCCGAGGCCGGGCTGACGCTCAGCCAGGGGACGTCGCTCGGATTGACGCAGCTGGTGGCCGGCGGCATCTGCGGGCGAATGAACAGGGCCGAGTAGTCTCCGTAGGCGGAAACCAGGTCTTCCCAGCCGTCTCCGACATCCCAGAAGCCGGTCTGTGCAGCCGAGCTTTCGTCAGAAGCGATGAACGTATCACCCGGCTGGCCCGGATCGAAGCGCACGCCGATATAGACACCGCCGGAGTCGATCGTCAGGTCCAGGCTGCTCAGGTCGACCGTGAACCACGGCGTGGTTGACGGCAGGCCGCCACCGGGAACGCCTTCCGCCGTGGCACTGATGGCACCCAGCTCGGTTCCGGGGGTGCCGCCAGTTCCGTCGTCGTCATACACGATCAGGCCGAAGTCCTGGTCCACGACGCCCGTGTTCGTGCTGATGAAGCTTACACAGACCTCGCCGAGCATGGCCGGATGAATGCCGGGTTCGAAGTATTCGACAAAGCTGACGACATCTACGTTGGTGGCGTTGGCCGAGTAGCCGTTGTCGATACTGCCGCTGTCGTGGATGACCAGATGATCGGCGGTCTCGCAGTCGATGGCGTTGATGCGGCTGTAGCCGGCGATGGTGGGTACATCGCCGGTGTAGAGCGACTGCAGGTCGACCGCGCTGTCGGCATTGAGCGAGCTGCCGGAGCCCGACACATAGCTGCCGCCGTCACCGGCCGTCACGTTCAGGCCCGGCGCCTCGTCGGTGGTCCAGTTCAGATCGACCGTGCCGCTGTTCGAAAGCGTGATCGTCTGGGTACTGGTCTCGTCGGGCAGATGGGTCGCCGTCAGGCTGTCAGGCGTCACATCCGGGCAGGCTGCCTCCAGGCGCAGGTCGATATCCTGCGTGGTGGTGCTGCCGCTCGACAGCGCCACACCCGAGATCGTCCTGGCGACGTGATCGGGGGCGGTCACGGTAATGGCCAAAGGCGATTCGGCCAGGTCGAGCCACTCTTCGTAGTAGCCGTTGGCGTCGGTGGTCAGAGTGTAGCTGTTGTTCTGACCGATCAGCTCGACGGTGGCGCCGGCCAGGGGCTGCGACTCGCTGTCGCAGTATCCCAAGCTGGTGATGGTGCCTTCGATCTGCGCTTGATTGGCGGCCGGCAGCACGTTCATCTGCACCGGCACGGTGATGTCACCGTACGGGCCGTCGTTTTCGACCAGCAGCGCCGCAGTGTAAGTGCCCGGCTCGGTAATCGAGGGTGCACCGGCGTCGAAGGTGACGGTGCTGTTGAGCGTGTCGTACTGCAGCTGGATCGGACCGGTGGCAAAGGTGCCGTTGTCCGGGCTGACGCTCAGCCAGTCGGCGTTGCCGGTGATCTCCACCTGGTCGACGTGGGCGTGGTAGCCCCAGTCGCTCAGATAGCGGAAGCGGATCTGCGCGGTCTGGCCGGCATGGGCACTGAGCGAAACGCTTTGGGCCGCACCCGGACCATCCGGACTGACATCGCTGGTCCAGCTCTGCAGAGTGGTCCAGCTGTTGCCGCCGTCGGTGGTGATGTCAACGTCGAACTGGTCTGTCTGGAAGGTCTTGAACGACAGCATGAAGTTCAGATCGCTGCTGGCGTCCACCGGGAACTCCGGCGAGACCAGGGCGACGTCCATGTAGGCAAGGATTCCGCAGGTGCCTGCTTCGGCAGCGGCCGCAAAGCCGTCGCCGCCGGCATGGTTGGGCGTGCCGTACTCGTCGTTGCGCATCCACTGACAGTCGCTGGCAGCAAGCTCCTCCAGGCTCCAGCCCGCGGGCGGGAAGGAGGTTTCGAAGTCCTCTCCGATACCGGCGACCGGAATGACGTTGACGTCGACCAGCGCAGAGCCGTCGTTGACCAGGATCAGCGCCTTGTCCGCGGTCTGGCCAAATTCAACGTCGGCCGACAGGGACTCCGGCAGGACGCTGAGGCGGCCGGCGCCGAGTTCGAAGTCGGCGCGGCGGGCCTGGCCGTCGACAAAGGTGTCGGACAGCGTGTCATCGCTGTAGCCATCGGCGCTGGCAATGACATCCTGTGCGCCGGCAGGCACAAACAGGTAGTAGGTTCCATCACCCAGATCCGGGTTGGGGCCCGTGGTGGCCTCGAAGCCGGTGCCGTCAGCCGCAACCGTCGCGCCGTTGAGCGGCTGGCTGGTGTTGGCGTCGGTCACCACGCCGGTCAGCAGTTCGCCGGCCGCGGGTGAGCAGGTGGTGAATTCACGGATGACGACATCGTCAACCTGCCACCACCATGAATAGCTGCCGGTATAGACGAAGCGGACCTGGACGCTGGACTGGCCAGCGTAGTCAAACAGACTGACCGTGGCGGTTTTCGGGCCGCGATCGCTGGCGCTGACGGTCCACTCGGTCGTCCAGGTGCTGCCGCCGTCGGTGCTGACGTCGACCGCGGCCGAACTGGAGCCGAAATGACGGTAGTCGGACGCAAACTCGAGCTCGGCGTTGGCGGCAGTGCTCAGGTCGAAGGTGGGCGTGACCAGCTCGGTGTTCTGGCCGCTGCCCGAGCCGTAGTTATCGGAATCGACCATGGCGAAGCTGCCCGCGCCGCCGGTCAGGTTGCCGCGGCTGCCGGGGTCGTCGAAGACCCACTCCTGACCGTTGCCAATGTTGTCAACCACGCTCCAGCCGGCCGGCAGCGTAGTGGTGTCGAAGCTTTCACTGAGCAGCGTGGAGGCCGAGTCATCGTACCCGGGCGCCTCGCAGGCGATCAGGTCGGCATCGAGGGCAAAGTCCTCGGTGGTATCGGCGGTCAGAGGGCCGACGCTGCGGGTTTTGAAGCCGTAGCCGTCCGGCAGCGCCGTAACGGTAAAGTCGAAGGCCCTGCCCTCGGGCAGGGTGACTGAGTAGCTGCCGTCAGCCGGATCAGTGTAGATCGGGCTGTTCGGGTAGCCGCCGATGGCAATTTCTGCGTGCAGCGGCCAGCCGGTGGCGTTGTCGGTGACCAGGCCGGAGACCTGGTAAGTCGACGCGGCAGTCAGAGCCACGCTGATGTTCGTTGTCTGATCTTCGGCGATCACGACGTCGGTTTCGCTGCCGGCCTGGTAGCCGTATGCGGTGACATTGACATCGTAGGTATCAACCGGCAGCGGCTGGGTGAACTGGCCGCTGGCGTCGGTGAACGCCGTCCATTCTTCCGACGGCGAGGCCTGGCTGTTGATCGTGACCTCGGCGCCGTTGATCGGCAGGCCGGAACCCTGATCGGTAACGGTGCCGGTCAGCGTGCCCTGCGGACCGGAGGCGGCAATGGCGGCCTGAACGGCGGCAAAGGCGTCGATTTCGCCCCAGCCGGTGGCGTAGTTGGGCACCAGGCCCGGGCCTTCATCGCCGGTGCCGGTGTCGTAGGGAACCGGGTTGGCAGTCTCCATCAACAGGGTACCAAGGGTGGCGTAGTCGCCTGCCAGGCTGGGCGCGGCGCTGATCATCAGCGCAATCACACCGGTTGCCGCCGGGGCAGACATCGAGGTGCCGGAAAAGTTGGTGCTGGTATAGCCGGTATCGCTGCTGGAGTCGACCGACCAGATATTGACACCCGGCGCGATCACGTTGGGCTTCAGGTCGAAATAGCCGCGCGGATCGGGCAGGGTCGGGTCCGTGCCGTCGTTGGGATCGTCGGTCGGGCCCCAGTTGGAATGCGGGGCGTAGAGGCCGTTGTTGTTGCCGCTCGAGCCGATGCCCAGCACCGATCCATAGCGCGCCGGGTTGCCGACGGTGTTGAGCCCCGGCGGCGAGGAGTAGCCGCAGTTGCTGGCGTTGCCGTTGGAGACGACGGGCACCACGCCGGCAGCAATCCAGGCATCGACCGTGCCCTGGTACCAGCCATCCAGGCTTGTGCCACAGTCACCCCAGGAATTGTTGACCACGTGGGCGCGCAGGTTCGGGTCCGGGTTGTCGCCGGCCAGATCGGTCGGCGCGGCCATGAACTGACCACAGGCCAGCAGGTTGGCGCCGGGGCAGCCCGAACTGGTGCAGCCCAGGCAGGAAATCCAGTCGGCTTCGGGGGCCACGCCGATCTGCTCGGTGGTGCCGTTGTCGCCTACTGCAGTACCGGTCACGTGCGAGCCGTGCGGGTGCGGCCACTGCGGCTCGGTTGAGCCGCCGACGTCGAACCAGCTGTAATTGTGGTCGAACGTGCCGCCGCCGAGGTTGCCGCGGTACTGGTTGACCAGGGCCTCGTGGGTGTAGCGGGTGCCCGAGTCGATGATGCCGACCACGACGCCCTGTCCGGTATGGCCCTGGGCCCAGGCATCGGGCGCCTTGATGTGGTCGATATTGCTGGCCACCGCGTTGATGCTGGCCCCCTCACCAACCGACGCGCCACTGGGCTCGGGAATGTGCGCGACCGGCTCGACGACCATCGCCTGAATCTCGCGGTGCGAGGCCAGGGAGTTGATCATCGCCATGTCGGCGTTAGTGACCGCAATCACGTTGTCGATCCAGAACGGGCGATAGTCAGCGCCGAGGCCGTCGAGTTCGGCTCTGACACCGGCCTGCGTGCGATCAGCCAGATCCTTGAGCGTCTTGTATACGAACTGGCCGCGCTCTTCCCAGCCCATGTCGAAGGCGGGCGAGAGATCAGCGCGCTCGCGCATGTAAACCAACATGCGGACGGAATCGCTCTTGAGCAGTTGCTCCTTCAGCCCGGGGTCGACAAAGACCTCACTGGCGCTGCCCTGGGGCTGCGCCGCCAGCGCGGGCATGGCCACGATGGCCGCCGTCGCCAGCAGGAACGATGCAAACAAATACCTGATTTTCATGCAGACTCCCTCAGCATTTCTGGGTCAACAAAAGCTGCCGGCCGAATTTCGACTATGCCGAATCCAACCGCCCCCGCAGCTTGTTCTGGCTACCAACCGTGCTTCCCCTGCCCATTGATCCTGAAAATCAGGACTGGACCGATTCACGGTACGCAGGGAAAGCTACGCTATCGGGAGTCCGCACGTCAACTCAATCGAGGAATATCTGCGTGATCCACATCACAGGCGACCCGGGTTATCTGGCGTCACCGACAACGAACATCACGTTCTCAGCCCGGTGCCGCGCTTGAGCAACATCAGCGCCACGCTGCCGAGAATGGCGCCGAATATCACGATCATGAAGTACGCCAGGCCCAGCGACACGTCGGTGACCCCGAGCATGCCGAAGCGCAGCGCGTTGACCATGTAGAGGATGGGATTGACCATTGCGATCTGCTCCCAGACGCCCGGCAGCAGGCCAACCGAGAAGAAGACACCGCCCAGGTAGGTCATCGGCTGCAGCACGAAGGTGGGGACGATGGCGATGTCGTCGAAGCTGCGCGCGAACACGGCGTTGATGAAGCCGGCGAGCGCGAACACCACCGAGGTCATCACCAGGATGGAGACGGTCACCGCGAGGTTGTGCATGAACATTCCGGAAAACAGCGACGCGATCACCCACACCAGAAAACCGATCACCATCGCCCGGAACAGCGAGCCGGACACGTAGCCGGCGAGGATGATCCACGGCGGCAGCGGGCTGATGAGCAGCTCTTCGACGTGACGGCCGAACTTGGCGCCAAAGAACGAGCTGGTCACGTTGCCGTAGCTGTTGGTGATGACCGACAGCATGATCAGCCCGGGAATGATGAACTCCATGTAGTCGAAGCCGCCCATCTCGCCCACGCGCGAGCCGATGATGCGCCCGAAGATGACGAAGTACAGGGTCATGGTGATCACCGGCGGAAACAGCGTTTGCGGCCAGATGCGCAGAACCCGGGTGATCTCCTTGATCAGGATGGTCTTGTAGCCGATCCAGTAGCTGCGGGCGGAAACGTCGACGCTCATGCTGCCTCCTCTTCGATGCCCACCAGGCGCATGAACAGCTCCTCGAGGCGATTGGCCTTGTTGCGCATGGAAACCACCTCCACGCCGTGTTCTTCAAGCGCGCGAAACAGGGCGTTGAGGCTGCGCGACTTGGGAATGCTGGCCTCTAGGGTGCTGGCATCGCGCTGGATGATATCGATGCCCTCGGCCTGCGGCAGCGTTTCGATCGGCGTGCGCAGATCGAGCACGAAGGTCTCGACCTGAAGCTTGCCCAGCAGGGTCTTGACCGAGGTGTCCTCGACGATATCGCCGTGATCGATGATGGCGATGTTGCGGCACAGGTTCTCGGCTTCTTCCAGGTAGTGGGTGGTCAATATCACGGTCGTACCGGCGGCGTTGATCTCGGAGATGAAGCGCCACATCGAGCGGCGGATCTCGATATCGACGCCGGCGGTGGGCTCGTCGAGAATCAGCAGCTTCGGCTCGTGGACCATGGCGCGGGCGATCATCAGGCGCCGCTTCATGCCGCCGGAGAGCTGTCGCGAAGAGCCGAAGGCCTTGTCCCACAGGCTCAGCTTCTTCAGATAGTACTCCGCGCGCTCGCGGGCCTCTTGACGCGGCACGCCGTAATAGCCGCCCTGGTTGACGACGATGTCGATGGGACGCTCGAACTGATTGAAGTTGATTTCCTGCGGCACCAGGCCGATCTGCGCCATGGCGCGCGAGCGTTCCTTCTGCACGCTGATGCCGAAAACCTTCGCCTCGCCCGAGGTGGCGTTGACCAGCGAGCTGACAATGCCGATCAGCGTCGACTTGCCGGCGCCGTTGGGGCCCAGCAGGGCGAAGAAGTCGCCTTCCTCGACCGTCAGGTTGACGCCGCGCAGGGCGACGACATCATTGCGGTAGACTTTCCTGAGGTCGCGGACTTCCAGGGCATGCGTGGCTCTCGACATGGCTCTCGATATCGTTGTTGTAGGTCATGCATCTGCCTATTGGTTTCAATCGGCCGGCAAGGCAGAATAGCGGCTTGCTCCCGGTCGGGTGCCGGGCCACTTACATCTTGGGCTCATTCACTTGAGAATCAAATCCGGATTTCGATCCCTGCTCTGCCTCGCTGCCCTGGCGCTGGCGGCGGGGCCGGCATCGGCCGAAGGCCAAGCGGTCAAAGATCGCTGGGCCGGCCTGTCAAAGTGCGAGCTCTCGGCGGCCGGCGGGCGCCTGAGCGCCAGCGCGCTGTGCGGCAGCCTGACGGTGCCCGAAAACCCCGACCGGCCCGAAGGCCGCCAGATCGAGCTGGCCTATGCCGTCAAGCCGGCGCGCGCCAGCAGTGCCCGGCCCGATCCGGTGGTGTTTCTGGCCGGCGGCCCCGGGCAGTCGGCGCGCGATGCGCTGCCGATCATGCAGGCCGCGCTGCACGAGATCAACCGCCAGCGCGATCTGATCTTTCTGGACCAGCGCGGCACCGGCGGCTCCAATGCCCTGGAGTGCCGCTTCGATCAACAGGGCGAGCTGTGGCTCGAGCCCGACTGGGACGATCTCAACGAACAACTGCGCGACTGCGTCGACGGCTGGGATGCCGACGTACGCTACTACACGACGCTGCATGCCGCGGCTGATCTTGACGCCCTCCGGGCGGCCCACGGCATCGACTCGATGAACCTGATCGGCGGCTCCTACGGCACGCGCATGGCCCAGGTCTATCTGCGCGCCTACCCACAGCATGTGCGCAGCGTGCTGCTCGACGGCGTGGTGCCAACGCGGCTGGCGCTGGGCGCCGAGCACGCGGTGATGCTCGATCGCGCACTCGGCAAACTGTTCAGGGAGTGCCGCCAGGACACCGCCTGCAACCAGGCCTTCCCCGACCTCGATGCGGCATTTGCCCAGCTCAAGACGCGCTACCGGCACGACCATCCGCAGCTGGTGGTCACCCACCCGCGCACCGGCGAGGGCGTGGATCTGCGCTTTACCCGCGACGTGCTCGCCTCTGCGCTTCGCTTTCTGGCCTACAGTCCCGAAAGCCAGATGATGATTCCCTATCTGATCCACGAAGCCGCCAATACGGGCAGCCCGCAGCGGCTGGCCAGCCAGGCAATGATCGTCTCCGACCAGATGAACGACATGATCGCCATCGGCCTGAACTTTGCCGTGGGCTGCAGCGAGGACTGGCCGGCCTGGCCGGATCAGATCAACCAGTCCAGCACCCTGCTGGGTAACGGCATGACCGAAATCTATCAGCAGGTCTGCGCCTGGTGGCCGCAGGGCGAGGTGCCGGCCGATTTTCACGAGCCCTTCGACGCCGATGTGCCCGTGCTGCTGTTCTCGGGCGGGCTTGACCCCGTTACCCCGCCCGATTACGGCGACGAAGCGGCCGCACAATTTTCCCACAGCCGTCACCTGGTAGCACCTGGTCGCGGCCACATCGTGCTGACCAGTCCGTGCATGAGCTCGATTGCGACTGAATTCGTACGCACGGCCAGCGTCGACGAGCTTGACGTGGAATGCATGGAGCGGATCGGCCACGAACCCTTCTTTCTCGACCTGCTCGGACCGGCGCCATGATCGAAGCGATGAATCTCCGCAAGACCTTCAACAAGGGCAAGGTCGTGGCCGTCGATGACGTCAGCTTCACGGCTCGCGATGGCGAAATCACCGGCCTTCTGGGCCCCAACGGGGCCGGCAAGACGACGACGCTGCGCATGCTCTACACGCTGCTGCGACCGGACTCGGGCTCGATGCGCGTCGATGGCGTCGACCCTGAAGTGCAACCGCTGTCGATCAAGCGCGCGCTTGGCGTCGTGCCCGACTCGCGCGGGCTCTACGACCGCCTCACCGCGCGCGAGAACATCCGCTACTACGGCCGGCTCCATGGCCTGGACAAGGCCGCCATCGCCCGGCGCATCGACGAGATGATCGAGATACTGGACATGGGCGAGTTCATCGACCGGCGCACCACCGGCTTCTCGCAGGGCCAGCGCGTCAAGGTGGCCATCGCCCGCGCGCTGATTCACGAGCCGCGCACGGTGCTGCTCGACGAGCCCTCCAACGGCCTCGACGTCATGACCACCCGCGCGCTGCGGGAGTTTCTGCGGGAGCTGCGAAAGCAGGGCTGCTGCGTGGTGCTGTCGACCCACATCATGCAGGAGGTCGCCGCCCTGTGCGACCGCATCGTCATCATCGCCGACGGCCGGGTGGCCGCCGAGGGCACAGCCGACCAGCTGCTGGCCCGCTCCGGCGAGGCCAACCTGGAAGACGCCTTCGTCAAGCTCATCGGATCGGACGAGGGGCTGCTGGCATGAACGCCGTATTCTTCAAAGAGCTTCTCGACAACTTCCGCGACCGCCGGGTGATTCTCAACACCCTGGTGATCGGGCCGCTGATGGGGCCGGTGATCTTCGCGGTGATGATCTCCTTCATGGCCAGCCAGGCCGCCGAGCGCATGGAATCACGGCTGGAGCTGCCCGTGATCGGCGCCGACAACGCCCCCAACCTGATCGGCTTTCTGGAACGACGGGGCGTGCTGATCAAAGACGCGCCCGAGGATCCCGAAGGTGCCGTCCGACGCGAGGAGGAAGAGGTCGTGCTGCGCATCAGTCCGGAATTCGGCGAAGCCTGGAAGGCCGGCCGGCCGGCGCCGGTAGAAATCATCGCCGACCAGTCCAGGCGCTATACCGGCGCCTCGATCAGTCGGGTGCGCGCCTACCTCAACGGTTACAGCCAGCAGATCAGCCAGCTTCGGCTGCAGCTGCGCGGCGTACACCCGGAAATCACCCGGCCAATCAACGTCACGATCCAGGATCTGTCCACGCCCGAGTCACGCGGCGGCATGGTGCTGGCCTTCCTGCCGTATTTCATACTGATCACGGTGTTCATGGGCTCGATGCACATGGCCATCGACACCACCGCCGGCGAGCGCGAGCGCAAGTCGCTCGAGCCGCTGTTGATCAATCCGCTGCCGCGCTGGCAGATCATGGCCGGCAAACTCGCCGCCACCACTTTCTTTGCCCTGGCCACCCTGGCGCTGGGTCTGATTGCCTTTGTCTACGCCATGGGCTTTCTGCCGGTCGCCGCCATGGATGTCGCCCTCAACCTCGACTTCCGGGTCGCCGGCCTGGCCTTTGTGCTGGTCGCACCCGCGGCTTTGCTCGCCGCGGCCATGCTCACCATCCTGGCATCATTTGCCAAGAGCTTTCGCGAGGCGCAGAGCTACATGGGCCTGGTCATCCTGGTGCCGATGATCCCCAGCTTCTGGATTCTGATCGATCCCACGCGAGCGGAAACCTGGATGACGCTGGTGCCGCTGCTCAGCCAGAACGTGCTGATTCTCGAGCTGGTCCGCGGCGAGCCGGTCAACTGGGCCTGGTTCGGCCTGAGCATCGGCACGACCGCCGCGCTGGCGGGCATTCTGGCCGCCGTTGCCGGCACGCTCTACAACCGGCCGAAGCTGATCTTCACCTCGGGCTGATGCACCGTGCCCCGCGACGCCGGATGGGCCCGGTTACCTGGTTGCTGTGCGGGTTTCGACACGTCAAAGTCCCACGCTCGGTTATCTCAGGAGATGGGAGGCTGCGGGGGCTGGCCCCTTCGGTGGGCGGGCTTCGCGACAGCCCGGCTGGTCGCGTGGTGCCCGGGATAGTTTCCGGAAGTGGCCATGGGAAAGGTCTCGGGCTTGCGCTCGTGATTGCCCCACCGCGCTTTGCGCACGCTACCGGCGAGGGAACGTTGCCCGTGTAAGTGCTTGGGATCGCAGGATGTGTGCAGGCCGAAGGCCGTAACGCATCGGGCGAGGCTGGATCGGGGGCTGATGCGTTACGCTGCGCTTCACGCATCCTACTGTAGGAGCGGTCTCCAGACCGCGATCCGGCGCTGATCGAAACCAGAAACCCGAAAGCCTTCTCATCGCCTGCTAACCACCAATCGAAGCCGCGCCGCCCTCCTGTCGGCTTCGTCCCGTTGCCGCTAAAGCCACCAGATTCTCCGACGGAGCCCTCGCGAAGCCACCGTCATGCCCATGCGGTAAGCTAAAAAACATGCATCACCCTGAGGATTCTTCATGCACGGACTCACCCGCTTCTCCACGTTCCTGTTGGTCATCGTGATGATCGCAGCACCCGGTATCGGCACTGCGCAGACGCGTCTTGATGCCGATACGGCCGGCCGGTTTGCCGCGCTGGCGCTGGACTGCGTCGACCAGGAGTACCCCAACCTGATTCACCACGAGATGGCCGGCGATGACGACCTCGGCCCGCCGCGTGAGCTCACGCCGGCCTTTTACGGCTGCTTCGACTGGCACTCATCCGTGCACGGCCACTGGCTGCTGGTGCGTTTGAGCCGGCTTTTCCCGAACGCGGAATCTGCCGACGCGGCGCGCGCAAAGCTGGCCGCCAACCTGACCGAGAACGGGCTGCTTGCCGAGGCCGCCTACATGGCGCATCCGGAACGCACCGGTTTCGAGCGGCCCTACGGACTTGCGTGGCTGCTGCAGCTTGTCGCCGAGCTCGATCAATGGGGCAGTGAGAAAGACGACAAGCAGGCCCGGCAGTGGCGCGATTGGCTGCGGCCGGTGGAAGCCATCGCCGTGCGGCGCCTTGGCGAGTGGATCCCGAAGCTGCACTATCCCATTCGCGTCGGCGAGCACGATCAGACAGCGTTTTCCTTCGGCCTGGTGCTGGACTACGCGCGGCAGGTCGATGACAGCAGGCTGGCGGGCATCATCGAGCGCGCGGCGATGGACTTCTACGCCGACGACCGCGACTGCCCGTTGGACTACGAGCCTTCCGGCCACGATTTCCTCTCGCCCTGCCTGGCCGAGGCGGACTTGATGCGGCGCGTGATGGCGGCGGACGAGTTCGCTGCCTGGCTCGACGACTTCCTGCCGCAGATCGGTGGGGACGACTGGCTGCCGACAGCCGTGGTAACCGATCGCGCCGACGGCAAGCTGGCGCATATCGACGGGCTCAATCTGTCGCGCGCCTGGATGCTTGAAGGCATCGCCACCAGCCTGCCGGACAACGACCCGCGCCGCGAAAGCTTGCGCGCCGCCGCCGCGCGCCACGCCAGCGCCGGCCTGGCCGGCGTTGGCGGCGAACATTACGCCGGCGGCCACTGGCTGGCCAGCTTTGCCGTCTATCTGCTCAGCGAGCGCGGCATCGGCAAGGACTGACCCGGCGGCAAGCCGGGACGCCTCCCGCGGGCAGCCAATGCTCAGACTTGCGGCTTGAACCAGCGCGCCGCCCATTCGAGGCCGCGCTGCCACAGGCCGCGCTGTCGCCAGGTCTCGGCGTCGATGCGCTGGCAGTGCTCGAGATCGTCGCGAAAATGCGTCATCAACGTATCGGCAAGCTTCTCATCGAGCACTACGGCGGCCACCTCTTCATCCTTGCGCAGCGAGCGCTGATTGAAATTGGCCGAGCCGATGCAGGCCACCTGGCCGTCGACGACGATGAACTTGGCGTGGTACATGCTGCGCTGGTAACGCCACAACCGGATGCCGGCGTCGAGCAGCGGCCGGTATTCATCCTCGCCGGCCAGCTGGGAGAGACGTTCGTCGGTGTATTCTCCGGGCATGATGACATCGACCTCGACCCCGCGCCCGACGGCCTGGCGCAGGTTGGCGATGGTCTCCTCGTCGGGCACGAAATAGGCGGTAGCGATCACCAGCCGTTGGTCAGCTGCGCTGATCAACAGCTCGATCAGCGTGGCGATATCCGACCAGCCGCTGGCAGCGGTGGCGCGGATGACCTGAATGGCCGTCGAGCCGGCGGCCTCGGGCTCGGGCATGCAGTGCATGGGCTCGACCAGACGCCGGCCCGCTTCCGTCCAGTTGCCGTAAAAAGCACCTTGCAGGCCCTGCACCGCCGGCCCGCGAATGCAGAAGTGACTGTCGCGCCACTCGTTTGCGTTGCGCGCATCGCCCTCCCATTCAGCGGCAATGCCCACTCCGCCGGTGAAGCCCATGCGGCCGTCAACGACCAGAATCTTGCGGTGAGTGCGGTTATCGATCTCCCAGACTTTCCAGCGCTTGAGCGGGCGAAACCACTGCAGCATCACGCCGGCGCTGCGCATCTGCTCGACCAGCGTATCGTCGATGGTGCGCCCGCCCACCGCGTCGAGCAGCACGCGCACGTTCACGCCGGCCGCGGCACGCTCGGCCAGAGCGCGGGCAAAGCGCTCGGCAACCTCGCCGCGCCAGTAGACGAAGGTCAGAAACTCGATACGCTCGCGGGCCTGCTCGATGGCCGCGAGCATGGCCGGAAAGATCTCGCGGCCGTTACGTAGTGCCTCGACGCTGCTGTCGCCAAAGAACGGGATTCCCAGCACCCCCTCGAGGTTGCGGCGTACGGTCGTTGCGGTGTTCTCGGGCATGGCAGCCTCGGTGCGGGTCGGCCGGCGGCGTGATCCGGACAGGGGCCGAAAGAGCCGAACGCGATCGGCCGCCTGTCAACGAGTTTCCACCCTCGCCGGGGCGCGGTCAACCGGCCCGGGCCGAAGGAGCATTTTACGGCAGCGTGCCGTGACCTGCTCCCCAGACGCGGATTGCATATAGTAATAATTCGCATTACCATCTGCGCGCCTCAGGCCATCAAACCACTCGCGCAGATAGACAAGAAATGAGACAGCCCCGATTCCGTCCGCTTCGCAGCACCATTCTGGCGGCTCTTGCCGTTGGCCTTCTGTCCACTCAGCCGCTTGCCGCTCGGGAGCCTCGCGATACGGATGAAAACGCTGGGCCCGGTTCCGTCGGCAAGAACGACGACAGCCGCGACGACCACAGCAACGAGAAGAACGCCGAACTCGATCGCCTGACGGTCGTCGGCACGCTCTCGCGCTACTCGGCGCTCAAGTCCGATACGCCGATCATGGAAACCGCCCGTTCGGTCTCGATCGAAACCGAGCGCGACATCGAGAACAAGGGCGCGCTGGAGCTGGCCGATATCTACCAGTATTCCGCCGGCGTTTTCGGCGAAGTCTACGGCTTCGCCACCCGCGGCGACTGGGTTCGGGTGCGCGGCCTGGACGTGCCGGAATACCGCGACAGCCTGCAGGCGCTGTTCGGCAACTACAACAATGCCCGCACGCACCCGTATGCAATCGAGCAGGTCGAGATCCTCAAGGGGCCGGCCTCGGTGCTCTATGGCCAGGGTTCGCCCGGCGGCCTGGCCAACGTGGTCAGCAAACGCCCCCGCCTGGATCTGCAGCCCGAAGTGGTGTTGCAGTACGGCACTCACGACCACAAGCAGCTGGCCGCCGACTTCGGCGGCGGCCTCAACGAGTCCGGTTCGCTGATCTATCGCGTGATTGCCGTTGGCCGCGACGCCGACACCATGGTCGATCACGTGGCCAACGACACCACCCTGATCGCGCCTTCGATCACTTTTTCGCCCTCGCCGCTGACCAACATCACCCTTCTGGGCAGCGTGCAGCGCACGCGCGGCCAGGCCGGCGCGCAGTTCATGCCGGTTCAGGGCACCCTGGTGCCCGCGCCCAATGGTGAATTCATCGAAGACAGCACCTTTGCCGGCGAGCCGGGCTTCGATCGCTACGACACCGACAGTGACTCGATCACCTTGCTGGCCGATCACGTGTTCAACGCCACCTGGTCGGTTGAAGTGACCGGGCGCTGGACCCGGGGCAGCGCCGACTACCGCCAGGCCTGGCCGGCTTTCATTCCCGGACGCTACATCTACAACCCCGACGGCAGCCTGTACAAGGACGGTACGGTGCCTAGAACCTGGTATGCCAGCGACGCCACTTCCGAGCAGATGGCGCTGGATTCGCGGGTGCGCGCCGAATTCTTCACCGGGCGGTTCGAGCACGAGCTGATGATCGGCGCTCAGTACCAGGACGTCACCACAGACAACGATGCCGGCTCGGCCTTTGCCCTGGGCCTGGACCCGGCCACCGGACTGCCAGACGACAACTTCGGCGACCGCTACTGGATCAATCTGTTCGACCCCGTCTACGGCGACGTGCCGCCGGAAGCGCTGTTCGAGCGGCTGATGTCCGACGGCCCGCGGGCCAGTACGACCGACCGCGGACTCTATCTCAACGATCAGATCAGCATCGGCGAGTGGCGCATCACCGCCGGACTGCGCTACGACGATGTCGCCACCGACACCGGCAGCCAGTCGCAGGACGACGATGCGCTCAGCTACAGCGTCGGCGCGCTGTATCGCTTCGACAACGGCCTGGCGCCCTACGCCAGCTATGCCGAATCGTTCGAGCCGGTCGTCGGCGTCGACGCAATCACCGGCCAACCCTTCGACCCGCAGGAGGGGCGCCAGTACGAGGTCGGCATCAAGTACCAGCCGCGCGGCATTCCGGGGCAGATCACGGTTTCTGCCTTCGACATCGAGCAGTCCAACCTGCCCAATCCCGGCAGCCTGCCGGGCGAGTTTTCTCAGCAGGAGGGCGTGGCCGTGATTCGGGGCGTGGAGATCGAATCGGTGCTGCGCATGAAGCCGTTCACGCTCGAGGTCAACGCCAGCCGACTGAGCACCGAAAACGCGGCCGGTTATCGCTTTCAGGGCATGCCCCGCGATCAGGCCTCGGCCTGGTTGGGCTGGCAGCCCGACGGCGCGCTGTCGGGCTTCGTCGCTGGCGCCGGCGCCCGCTACGTCGGCCAGACCTGGGACGGCTTCGACAACATTCGTGCGCCCGGATACACGCTCTACGATCTGATGATCGGCTACGAGACCGGCGACTGGCGCTTTCGCGTCAATGCGCGCAATCTCACCGACAAGCCCTATCTCGCCTCCTGCCTGGCCCGCGGCGACTGTTTCTTCGGCGAGCGCCGCACGGTGGTCGGCACCGTGGCTTATCGCTTCTGATCGATCCGGGGAATGACGATGACGCTCTCCCTTGCCGCCATGCTGACCGCAGCCGGCGTGCTGGCGCTCAGGCTGGCCTGGCACTGGCGCCGCCGCCCCGGGCCCGGCCGGCAGCTGGCCCTGCGCTGGATCGGCTGGCTGCTGCTGGCCATCGCGCTGTTGCCGTGGGTGCACGCCGGTGGGCAAGACCGGGGCATCGCCCTGGCCGTCGGTTTGTTCATGCTGGTCGGTCTGGCGCTCGCGCTCATCGAGGGCTGGCGAGCCTGGCAAGCGCCAACGCGGCAAAAGCGCCGGCGCGAACCGCGCAATGATCCGCCCGCAACGAGCTCTCGCGGCGCAGGCTTGTGGCTGCGCCGGGCGTGGATTTTCTGCCTGGCCGGTCCCGTCGCGCTGGCCTCGACGCTGACCATCGGTCTGGCGCTGTGGCTCGGCCTGGCGCGGGCCGGAGTCGATGCCGCCAACGTGCTCGCCGTGGCCATGCTTTCGGTGCCGGTAATCTGGGCCGTGTTCACGATCCTGGGCACCATGGGCAGTGGACTGGGCAGGCGCGCGCTGCTGGTGATCCTGCCGGGGCTGGTCGGGCTCGGCGCAACGCTGGCGCTGGCCGGAGGTGCGACGTGAACCTGAAGTGGTCCCGGCTGCCGTCCGGGCTGGTCTCGAGCATGCTCTCGGGCCACCTCACGCTGGGGCTGGCTGCCAGCATGCTGCTCTACATCCTGTGCCTTACGGGCACGGCGATGGTTTTCCACGAGGAGTTCGAGCGCTGGGAGCAGCCGGCGGTGCCGGAAATGGACAGCGTCACCCCGGCCGCCGCCGCGCAGGCCGCCCGGACGGCGCTCTCCCGGCTCGAACAGGCGCCCCACCATTTCTACCTGGGCCTGCCGACGCCGACCCTGCCCCGGCTGTGGGTGGCAACCGACGAACGCGCCTGGTTTGCAGACTCCGGCGGCAACATCGTTGCGCAAGCCGACCACGAGTGGTCGCACTTTCTGGAAAGCATCCACTACTACCTGACCCTTCCCGCGCTGCCGGGCCTGACGCTGGTCGGAATTCTGGGCGTGCTCATGGCCGGGCTGTGCCTGTCGGGCCTGCTGGCCCACCCCAGGCTGTTTCGCGACGCCTTCCGCCTGCGCCTGAAATCCGGAGCGCGCCTGGCCCAGGCCGATCTGCACAACCGGCTCAGCGTCTGGGCGTTTCCGTTCCACCTGGTGATCGCGCTGACCGGCGCCGCGCTGGGCCTGGCGCTGGTAGTCGCCGCGGCTTTTGCGCCGGTGGTCAACCACGGCGACACCGCGACCTTTTTCGATCCCGTTTTCGGCTCGGAGATCGAGGGTCGGGCCACGCCGGCGCCGCTGGCCGATATCGAGTCGGCCCTGATCAACTTCTCGCGCGAACAGCCCGGAGCCCGCGCCTGGGTGGTCAGCTTTCATGATCCCGCCACCGCCGGGCAGAGCGCCGAAATTCTGGCCTACCATCCGCGCCGCCTGATCTTCGGCGACTATATCGGCTTCGATGCCGACGGCACGCTGGGCCGTTGGACCGGGCTGTCCAACGGCGAAGTCGGCCAGCAGGTGGTAGCCGCGCTCTACCCGCTGCATTTCGGTTCCTTCGGTGGCCTGCCGGTCAAGATCCTCTACGGCCTGCTGGGCCTGGCCGCCTGCGTGGTGATCGCCAGCGGGCTCAACATCTGGCTGGCCAAGCGCCGCCAGGCCGGCCGCGCCGTGCCCGCTTTGGAGCGGGCCTGGGTCGCGACCGTCTGGGGCGCGCCCGTGGCGCTGGCGGCGGTCGCTTTCGCCGATCTGGCCGTCACCGCCCGAATGGCCTGGCTGGTGGCACTTTTCTGGCTGATTCAGCTTGGCCTGATCGCGCTTGCGGCGGCCGTTCCCGGCCTGCTGGTTCGCAGCCGGCTACAGCTGGCAAGCGCCGCGCTCATCGTGCTGATCGTCGCCTGGCATGCCGCGTTGTGCGTCGGCGACCCGGTAAACGCGGCCGCCTGGGGTGTCAGCCTGGTGCTTCTTGTACTGGCCTTGTTCCTTGGAATCACGGGCCTGGCGGGCGCGCGAGCGACCGGCCGGAGTCGGCTGTCAGATTCTTACGCCCGATTGCGTTAGGGCAGGGAGAATTTCAAGGATCCCAGCATGCAACAGACTCTGCGCAAACCCGGCTTCGGCGAACGGCTCAAGCAGCTCGCCTATCTGCTCAAGCACACCTTTACCATCGTCGGCCGCGATCCGGGCATCATCCGGCCCTGGGTGCGCATGACGATCTACGGGCTGGTGCTGACCTGTCTGTTCTTCTCCGCCGTCACGGCATTCATCGTGGGCGCCGGCGGTACGGGCGCGCTACTGCTGCTGATTGCCATCATCGGCTTCGTCTATCGCTACTTCTTCGACACCCGACAGGAGCTGCGACAGGCCTGGTTGGTCAGCGGTGCGCTCAAGGGCGAGAAACGCAACGCCGTGCAGGCCGGTGCACGGGTGAAAGAGCTCGCCTGGACGGCCCGCAAGATCGCGCTGATCGACCTGCTGGTGGCCTGGTTGATGGCGCTGGCGAGATCGTCCGGCAAGGCCGGGGCGCTGGTGCGGCTGTTCATGAAGGGGCTCGAGGAAGTCTGGGACCTGCTCAACAACTACCTGCTGCCCTCAGCGGCGGTCGATGGCTACGGCATTCGCGAGTCGGTCTCGCGCATGGGCACGCTCAAGGACAACGTGCCCGAGACCCTGGCCGGCGTGTTCGGTATCGACATCGCCGCGCGCGCGGTCGGCAGCATCATGGCGCCGATCTATCTCGTCTTGTTCGTCGGCGCGCTGGCGCTCGGCCTGTGGGTGGGCGATACCTTCCCTGCGTTCTATGCCGGCGACCTGCGCGAACTGTTCGCCAGCGTGGAAGCCGGCTTCCTGCCCGACGAGCTGCACTTCTCCTGGCTGCCGGTGCTGGTGGCCATCTGGCTGGGCAAGCTCGGCGGCGTGGTGCTCGACCGGCTGACCAACTCGGTCAAGGTGATCTATTTCTCGATCTTCTACATGCGCATCACGCACGCCGAGGACATCATCCCCGAAATTCGTGACGAACTCGATGCCTACCTGCGCATGGAAGCCGACGATCCCGATCCAGTGGCCGATCCCGCAACCGATCGCTATTAACCCGGCATCAAAGCAGGTTGCACTCAGGGCTCCAGGAATGGCCCGAATCAAGGCGTCGCTCGCTGGGAAGGGTCATTCCCTTTCCAAGAGCGACAACGCCGAGTCGGGCCATTCTTGGAGCCCCTGACATATTGATATTGAACGACAGGCCGCGCCCGTGTCGAAAACATCGCCAAGCCCGCTTTTCCGCGAACACCCGCGCCGGATTGACGTGCCGCTGCTGATCGCCGCGGCGGCGATCACCCTGATCGTCGGTCTGTTCATGCCCATCGTGCGCATCGAATCGGCGCTGGCGGCGGATTCCTCGTACTCGATCCTCGGCGGCATCGCCGGCTATTTCGGCGACGGCAAGATTTTCATCGGATCGATCATCCTGCTGTTTTCCTGCATCTTTCCCGGCACCAAGCTGGTGGCGCTGGGCTGGCTGTGGTTTGCGCCGACGGTGCGCGAGAACCGGCGCCGCAGCCTGCGCATCATCGAGCCGCTGGGCAAGTGGTCGATGCTCGACGTGCTGGTGGTGATCCTGTTTGCCGGGGCAGTCAAGCTGGGCCTGATCGCCGACGCCTCGGTACTTGCCGGCGCCTACGTGTTCAGCGCCGCCATCCTGCTGTCGATGATCGTGGTGATGCTCATTGCCGCCCTCGCCGGCCCGGAGCATCGCTACCTGTCGTCACCGCGCAAGCGCTCGTTCCTGCTGCCACCGCTGGCCGTTGCCGGCCTGGGGCTGCTCGCGCTCGGTCTGCTGCTGCCGATGATGCGGGTCGAAAAGTGGCTGCTGTGGAAAGAAGACTACTCGGTGCTTGCCGGCGCGTTCAAGCTGGTCGCCGACGGCGAGTGGCTGCTGGCCGCGGGCTTTTTCCTGTTCGTGATCACGCTGCCGCTGCTGGTCGCCCTGGCCCTGGTCGTGCTCTCGTTCGCGCAGCTGTTCGGCAGCGGCAGCAAGCGCGCGATCGCCACTCTGATCGAGTTTCAGCGCTGGGCCATGGTCGACGTCTTCGCGCTGGCGCTGTGCATCGGGCTGATCCGCCTGGCCGACATGGCCACCCTCGAGCCGCGGATCGGACTCTACTGCTTTGCCGGTGCTGTTTTGCTGAGCCCGATCGTATCCTTCCGGCTGCGCGCCCTGCACAAGCGCTAACCACTCTCAAGCCCCGACCCAGTGGGCGAGTTGGGCGGTCACGATGGCCAGATAGTTGCCCAGGGCGTAGCCGATCAGGGCCATGAGAATGGCGACCGGCACGAGCGCCTTGCGATGATAGGCGGCGACCACCGGGGCCGAGGCCGCGCCGCCGACGTTGGCCGCCGAGGCGATGGCGGCCGAATGCACGTCGACCCGGAACAGCCAGGCACCGAACAGGCAGAAGGCACCGTGGATGAAGATCCAGATATAGGCGCCGAGTAAGAACAGCGGCGCCTGGTCGAAACCGGCCAATGAGGCGCGCGCACCCATGCCGGCGACAAAAACGTAGATGATTGCCATCGCCAGGGGATGCGATCCCGGCAGGTGCCGCACGGGCGTGGCCGAAAGCGCCAGGGCAAAGGTGGTCACCAGCAGTACCGTCCAGGTCGAGGTGGTGAGTACCTCGCCGACCTCGGGCAGCAGCGGCGCGAGGAACCGGGCGGCGCCGGCCACCAGCAGGGCCCAGAACAGCAGGTAGAGATAGTCCTGCATGCGCGGCACGACCTCCTCGCGGGCCTCGCGGGCGGCCGCGGTTTCCATCTGTTCGAGGCGCTCTTCGGGCACTTTCGCCCAGCGGTTGAAGCGATCGGCAAAGGCTTTGGAGCCGAGCAGGATGGGCAGCCAGACGACGTAGACCAGGTTGTCGGCCAGCACCGCCAGGCCGAGCATCTCCGGCGGCGTCTCCAGCGCGCCAGCGACGCCGGCCATGTTGCCGGTACCGCCGATCCAGCTGCCGGCAAGCGCACCGTAGCCGCGCCAGGCCTCCGCATCGAGCCCGGCATGGACGATGGCGTAGGAGACCACGCCGCCGACCACGATGCCGAGCGTGCCCAGCAGCATCACCAGCACGCCCTTGCCCATGATGCGCACCGCCGAGGGCACGTTGACGTTGAACAGCATCAGCGCGATGAATACCGGCAGGGCGTAGTCGCCCAGGCCCCCGTAGATCGGCGAGTCGGAGGGGATCACGCCGGCGTTGTTGAGCAGCACCGGCGTGGCGTAGATGAACAGAAGCGGCGGGAAGTAGTTGAAACCCTTCCAGCCAGTGCGCTGCTCGAGATAGAAGAACAGCGCGGCCACCCCGGCCAGCACGGTGAGCACCGCCATCGGTGATTCGATCATCGCTCCCTCTCCCGAAGAATGAGTCGGGCCAGTCTAACCGCCAGGCGCAAGCGCTCCCGGAACCCCGGCAGCTAGAACGGCCACAGATCCCAAACCAGACCGAAGATCGACAGGCTGATCGTGGCCAGCGCCGTCAGTATCAGGCCGATGCGGCTGGCCGGTGCGATTCGGCTGCGGTAACGCCAGGTCTGAATCAGGCCGAGCAGCCCCAGAAGCAGGCTGAGCGGGCCGAACCAGGCGATCAGGCTGGCCCACGACACCAGGCCGAACAGCATCAACGCCTCGTTGACTTCCACGGTGGCCTGCACAGCCGCGCCCAGACCGCCGGCGTAAACGGCAGTCGCAAGCGTGGCCAGCCAGACCATCAGGCGGGCCCCTCCGGCCGCTTCCAGACGCCGGCCATCCAGGCGGCGTGCCAGCCAGCCCAGCAGGATCACGAGCAGTCCGAGCGCAGACAGCGCTGTTGACACCCCGCCCCAGGCCATATGCGCCTTGAAGCGCTTTTCGTGTTCCTCGTTGAGCACCACGCCCTCGATAAGGGCGCGGGTGGCGTAGTGGGGCGCAACGTATGTGGCCGCCTCTTCACCCGCTTCCACGCACTCGGTGTCGAGTTCGGCAGACGGGTCATCGTAAAAGCTGTTGAGGAAATCGCCGGCGCAGTCCAGCGAGCGCGTCGGGCCATGGCCGGCATGCGGGAACACCGCCAGCCGGCCGTTGCTGAAGCCGGGCATGATCGCCTCGGCCAGGGGCACCGGCGTGATCGGATCCCAGGCGCCGTTGGCCACCACCACCGGCAGGTCGGTTTCTACCAGCTCGAACTGTGCCGGGTCGCGCGGGGCCAGCCCGGCGTCGCGGCAGCGCTCGGGCATTTCCTCGATCACTTCCAGGGCGCCGAATGCGCGCGCAATGGTCGGATAATCGCGAAAGTCGGCGGGCGCCGCTTCGGCCTGACGGTCGACGTAACCGTCCATGCAGCGCACCGCCGTGGACATGCCCATGCTGACCCCGGAGCCGCTGTCGAACTCGCCCAGGGCAAGCGCCCGGAAAAAGGTTTCGTCCTCGTCCTCGACCGCGCTTGTCAGCCCGGCGATGATGGCCGGAATGGCCGGGTGGTTGGACTGCTCGTAGAGCAGGCTGAAGGGCAGGCCGGCAATGACATCGCCAAAGAACCACGCCTCGCCGTTGGGATAGCGCTCGCCCGCGGGCACCTCGACGCGCACCGGGTTTTCGTTCATGTTGGCAATCGCAGCGCGATAGCGACGCTCCAGGCCCTCGAAGGCGGCGGCGCAGCCCGGCTGCTCCTTGCAGGCGGCAAACAGGCGATCCAGGTTCTGCTCGTGCCAGTGCGGAATACGCATCAGATCACGCAGATCCAGCGGCACGATGGCGTCAATGACGGCGGCGCGGATGCCCTCGGGATCGACCTTCATGTAGGCCTGCCCGAGCACCGAACCATAGGAAATGCCCCACACGTTCCAGTCCGTGAGACCCAGGGCCAGGCGCAGCGCCTTGACGTCGCGTGCGTTTTCGAACGTGTGATAGCCGGTCACGTCGACCCCGCTGGCGCGGGCGCTGTCCATGCAGGCGCGAACCTGTTCGAACATGGCGCGCTGACTGTCTACGAAGTTGTCGGCCTGAAGCTCGGCACGATTGCGATCGGCGAAGAACGGGCAGAAATCGCCCGAGTAGCCGACGCCGCGCTGCTCGAGAATGTAGAGGTCGCGGCCGTTGACCACGCTGTGGTCCTTGAGCCGCTGGACATAGCCCTCGACCACGACGCCGGGGCCGCCGGTCAGGTAGATCACGGGATCATCGCGCACCTCGACCTTGTTGCCGTCTGCGTCCTTGCCGCGCGCCGGAATGTGCACAAAGTGCAGCTCGATGGTGCGGCTGCCTTCGACCTCGCGGTTTTCCGGCACCTGGATCAGGCCACATTCGACCTCGCCGGGCTCGTAGTCGATACGGTCGCGAAAGGGACAAACCACGCTGTCGTGACCCGGCTGTCGCAGCCACTCGAATTCATCCGCCAGCTCCGGCGCCGCAGAAGTCTGATTCGCATCGGGCTCGAGCTCATCGGTTGCCGGTTCTCCGGGCTGCAGCTCTGCCGTCTCGCTGATCACCACCGGATCGACATCAACGGGTGGGGATTCGTCCTCACGGGCGACGGCGGGCAGCACGACCAGGCAGGCCAGCAGCAGGCTCAGATAGCGCATGGATGTTCCCTTTCTCGAGCGTTTGGCAAGATGGTAGCGTAGCCGCAACTGGCCAGCCAGTGCCAATAGTCAGGGGCTACAATGGCCTTGATGTGAATGATTGTTATTTACCGCTGATTCCGGAGCCACCCATGAAAGCACCGCTGTCCCTTTTTCTGATGCTCGCACTGAGCATCGCCGCCGGCCGCGCCCTGGCCGATGACGAGCCCGAACTGATCGACACCATGGGGCAGCTGCAGCTGTTCCTGCACAAGCTGAGCCTGTCGGTGGACGCCGGCAACATCGAGCTGGCCGACTTCTACGCCCACGAACTCGAGGAGGCCATCGAGGCCGCCGAGTCGATCGAGGCCTACCACGACATTCCCGTCGGCCGGCTGACCGGCTCGATTCTGACGCCGACCTTCGAACAGCTCAAACAGGCGCTCGACAGCGGCGACATGGAAACGATCGAGCCGCGGCTGCGGGGCGTGGTCTCCGCGTGCAACGGCTGCCACGAGGCCACCGGTTACGGCTTCATCTCGATTGCGCCCACCGCTGCCAACCCCTACATGCAGCGCTTCGAGCCCCGGCACTGAGCAGGTCGTGCGCGTGACCAACGGGCTATTGGCGCGCAAACTGCGACCAGTATAAAGTACTTGGCGGTTAATATTGAACTGCTCGCGCCGGCCTTCCCGGAGCGGCGGTATTCCCCAAGGAGCAATTGCCGATGAGTTTCCGACTGCTGAAATCCGCGCTGGCCAGCCTGGCCGCGCTCGTGGCGCTGTCTGCCGGCGCCGCCGAACAAACCGAGCCGCTGGACTATCTCGACGAGCTGCCGCCGCTGCTCGATCGCCAGCTATTCTTCGGCGACCCTGAAATTTCCGGCGCCCAGGTTTCGCCCGACGGCGGTTTCATGACCTTCATGCGGCCCTACCAGGGCGTGCGCAATATCTGGATCAAGGGCGTCGACGAGCCGTTCGACCAGGCGCGGCCCCTGACCGATGACGAACGTCCCGTGCCCGGGTACTTCTGGAGCCACGACAGCGAATACGTGCTCTATGTTCAGGACAAGGGCGGCAACGAGAACTATCACGTCTGGGCCGTTGAGGCCGACGCCGAACCCGCCGGCGACAACGGTGTGCCGGCTGCACGCAACCTGACCGATATCGACGGTGTGCGCGCCCAGATCTACAGCGTGCCCGAATCCACGCCCGGCGAGATCATCGTCGGCCTCAACGATCGCGACCCGGCCCTGCACGACGTCTATCGCGTCGATATCGAATCGGGCGAGCGCGAACTGTTGATCGAAAACCACCAGAACATCGTCGGCTGGGTGGTCGACCTGGAAGGCCAGGTCCGCCTGGCGGTGCGTCAGACAGAAGACGGCGGCACCGAAACCCTGCGCGTTGCCGGCGGCAAGGTCGGTGAAACGCTCTACACCTGTTCCTGGCGCGAAACCTGCGGCCCGACCCGCTTCCACGCGGACAACGAGCGCGTCTGGTTCCAGTCCAACAAGGGCGAAGACAACGACCTGGTCGGCCTCTATCTGATGGATGTCGCCAGCGGCGAGCTCGAGTTCGTCGAGCGCGACCCCAAAGGCGAAGTCGACTTCAGCGGCGCCATCTACGCCAACGCCAACGATGAGATCCTGGCCACCGTCTACGTCGGCGACAAGCCGCGCATTTATCCCAAAGACGAGAAATTCGAGAACGCCCTGGCCTTCTTGCGCGAGCAGCTGCCCGACGGCGAGATCAGCTTCCGGCCGCAGACCGCCGACGACCGTCTGGTGCTGGTCGGCCTGTCGCGCGACGTCGATCCCGGCACCACCTATCTGTTCAACTGGGAAGACATGGAAGTCAGCGAGCTCTACCGCTCGCGCCCGGAGCTGCCGGTCGAACACATGGCCGCAATGCAGCCGATCCGCTACCAAGCGCGCGACGGGCTGGAAATTCCTGCCTATCTGACCACACCCAAGGGCGTCGAGAACCAGGACCTGGCCCTGGTGGCGCTGATTCACGGCGGCCCCTGGGCGCGCGATACCTGGGGCTACAACGCGCTTGCCCAGTTTCTGGCCAACCGCGGCTACGCCGTGCTGCAGCCCAACTTCCGCGGCTCCACCGGCTACGGCAAGGCGTTTCTCAACGCCGGCAACAATGAGTGGGGCGACGCCATGCAGGACGACATCACCGACGGCGTCAAGCATCTGGTCAAAAAGGGCGTGGTCAACGCCGACCAGGTCTGCATCATGGGCGGTTCCTACGGCGGCTACGCCACGCTTGCCGGCATGACTTTCACACCCGATCTCTACGCCTGCGGCGTCGATATCGTCGGCCCGTCCAACCTGATTACCCTGCTCAACTCGATTCCGCCCTACTGGGGTCCGATCCGCAAGCTGTTCACGCTGCGCATGGGCGATCCGGGCACCGAAGAGGGCCGCGCCGAACTCGAGCGCAAGTCGCCGCTCAATCACGTTGCCAACATTGCCGCACCGCTGCTGGTCATCCAGGGCGCCAACGATCCGCGCGTCAAGCAAGCCGAATCCGACCAGATCGTGGTCGCCATGCGTGAAGCCGGCCTGCCGGTGGAGTACATCGTCGCCCCTGACGAGGGCCACGGCTTCCGCGGCCGCAGCAATCGCCTGGCCATGTTCGCCCGCACCGAAGAATTCCTGGCCACCCACCTTGGCGGGCGGCACCAGCAAGAAATGGAAGACGAGATCGCCGCAAGGCTCGGCGAGATCACCGTCGACGTCGACTCGGTCACGGTCGAGAACGTCGCCGATGAACTGGACGCTGCCAGAACCCGGCCGCTGCCCAACAGCGACCCGGCGAAAATCGCCAAAGGCCGCTTCGGCTACACCACCACCCTGAGCATGCAGGGCAACGAGATGGAGATGCAGGCCGTGCGCACGATCAGCATGGAGCAGAATGAAGACGGCCAGACTCTGGTGATTACCACCGACACCTCATCGACCATGGGCGCCGCCGGCGACCGCATCGTGCTCGACGGCGAAACCCTCCGGCCCATCAGCCGCAAGCTCGCTCAGGGCCCGGCAGCCATCGAGGTGGAATACGGGGCGCGCGCGGTCACCGGGACCATCAAGGCGCAGCAGGAAATCCCGATCGACATCGAGCTCGATGCACCGGTCTACGGCGGCGATGCCGCCCTCGAGGCCGTGATTCTTGGCCTGCCGCTGGACGCCGACTACAGTACGCCGATCCGGATTGCCGAAGTCGGCCTGCAGCAGCGAGTGCGCTTCTTCAGGCTGAGCGTGGCCGGCGAGGAAAGCGTCGCCGTGCCGGCTGGTGAATATCCGGCCTGGAAGGTGAACCTCGAAGCCCTGGATGGCGAAGGCGGCGACATGACGCTTTGGGCCTCGACTGAAACACCGCGCACCATGCTCAAGGTCGAAGGCAGGCTGCCCGCACAGATGGGCGGCGGCGACTACACCACCGTGCTGACCGAAGACAGCGAATAGGCATGGCGGACTCCGCGCCCGGCCCGCGATCACCGGGGCCGGGCGCGGAATCGTCGGATCGGCCTTTCTTTTGGCCTCCCGGACCGGTCACGGCCCCGGAAACGATATACTCTCGCCCATGCGACTCGTCCTTTGCTTCAGCTTTCTCCTGACCACCCTTGCGGTCGCCCCGCCGACGCTCGGCGCCAACGTCACCCGGGTGGAGCTGCACCAGCGCCAGGAAGTGCTTCTCAAGCACGAGCGCTTCGTCGGCAACCTGCGGGCACAGGCCAAGCGTGAAGGCATCATCCAGCACGTGCCGCAGCTTTATGCGTATTTCACCGACCTCAGCCCGGCCTGGCATCTGCACGGCTACCGGCGTGGCTTCAAACGCAAGCTGGCGCTGACCTACGAACACGGCCGGCGCGAGCGCTCGATGGTGGCCATCGACACCCTGCTCGAACGTACCATCACGCCCGAAGGCGGGGAATACGCCGTCGAAGACCTGCCGGCCGCCGACATCTACCTGTTGCTCTACCAGCAGGGCGACTGCGAAAAGTGTCAACAGGTCGAATCGACCCTCAGCGAGTGGCTGGAAGAATCGCCGGAACTCGACGCCGTCCGCTTCGACATCTGGATTGATCGCCACCAGGCCGAATAAGGCCGCCGGCCGCCGGCCCTGAAGCATTCGCGAGTGCGCACGGAGCGTGTTGATGGCCAAGCTCTATTTCTACTACTCGACCATGAACGCCGGCAAAACCACGCTGCTGCTGCAATCGGCGTGGAACTACCTTGAGCGCGGCATGCGCCCGCTGCTGCTCAGCCCCGGCATCGACGACCGCGCCGGCCGCGGGGTGATTCGCTCGCGCGTGGGCATCGAGCAGCCGGCCCTGGCCGTTGACGCTGGCGACGACCTGTTCGAGCTCGTACGCAACCGTCTCGAGGCGGGCAACATTCACTGCGTGCTCACCGACGAGTCGCAGTTCTTCACCCGCGAACAGGTCTACCAGTTAAGCGAGATTGTCGACCGTCTGGGTATTCCGGTGCTGGCGTTTGGTCTGCGCACGGACTTTCGCGGCGAGCTGTTCGCGGGCAGCCGCCATCTGCTGGCGTGGGCGGACGAGCTCAAGGAGCTCAAGACCATCTGCCACACCGGCAAAAAGGCGACCATGGTGGTGCGAGTGGATGAAAACGGCTACGCCGTCACCGCCGGCGAACAGGTGGAGATCGGCGGCAACGATCGCTACGTGCCGGTCTCCCGCGCAGAGTTCAAGCGGATGTTTTGCGGCGGCAGCAAGGTGCGCGACTTCCGCGCCGGGCTGGCCCGAAACGAACCCGACCTGCTCGACAACTGACCTCCCTGGGCGCCGCTACCGGATCAGTCGCCCCGCTCCCAGCCCGAGGCTTCAGCCTGCTTGACCAGCCATTGGCGCAGGTGGCGGACGCCTGGTTCATTGGCGCGCGCGGTTTTGCAGGCAAAGTGAAATTCATCGCCGGTGCGAAGCTCGTGCGCCGGCAGGCGAACCAGATCCGGATCGGTGGCGGTGTCGAGCATATAGTCGTTGGACAGCGCAATTCCCTGGTGGTGACGGGCGGCCTCGTGGGCCAGCAGCATGTGGGAAAAGTGCTGCACGTGGGCCTCGTCGGGGAGCACGGCGTCGCCGGTGGCAAACCAGCGTCGCCAGTCCTCGCCCGGGCGATTGAACACGCTGGCGGCCGAAAGCAGCGTAAAGCGTGCAAACCATTCCGGGCGCATATCCAGCCCGCTGCCGATCTTTCTCAGCCCAGCCTCGTCGAGGTCTTCTCGAATGCGGTTCCAGTACTGTCGCGAGCACACGGCGAACAGGCGCTCGACGTAGAGACGCTCGGTCAGGTAGCCGCGCTGATTGAAGCGAAACGTGATGAAGCAATCCGCCAGCCGCTCGGACATCAGCGGCATGTCGGCAACCATTTCCAGGTCCAGATCCAGCTCGGGGTGCTGGCGCTGCACATGCGGCAGGCGTGGAATCAGCCAGCCAACGGCAAATGAACTGGGCACGGCAAGGCGAATGCGCGAATCCTCCACGCCGCGCAGCTGCTGGCTGGCGCGCTCGATCTGCGCCAGTGCAGGGCCAATGGACTCCAGATAGCGCTCGCCCTGCTCGGTCAGCGCCACGCGGCGACCGCCTCGGTCGAACAGGGTCTCACCGAGATCATCCTCGAGCTGGCGAATCTGGTGCGAAACCGCCGACTGGGTGACGTGCAGCTCCACGGCGGCAGCGGAAAAACTCAGCGTTCGGGCCACGGCCTCGAAGACCGGGAGGGCCCTGAGCGGGGGCAGGCGCATTATTCAATTCGCTCATGGTCAATCTTGATGCATCAGCGCTGATATTAACCCGGCATCGGTGAAAGATGACTTTCGGCCGACGATTCGATGACAAATGGCACCTGTCGCGATGCCGCGTGGCTCCGAGAATGAATCCTGCCGGCACCCACTGACTTACCTGCCGGCATCCACTCACTTAACGGAGCAAACACATGAAAGCTATCTGCAAAGGACTGATCGTTTCCGCCCTGATCACTTGCTCGGCCGCGCACGCTGCCGACCTGACGGTCAACCTTTCCAACATCGACAACACCCGCGGCACCCTGCATATCGGCGTCGCCGACTCGCAACAAGCCTGGGAAGGCAAAAGCGACTTCGCGGCCGCAGCCTCGCGCAAGCCCTCGGGCAGCGAGGAAGCCGTCTCCTTTACCGACCTGGCCCCGGGCATCTATGCGATCAAGGTCATGCACGATGAAAATGACAACGGCAGGCTCGATGTAGGCCCCAGCGGCGTCCCGGTCGAAGGCTACGGCTTCAGCAACAATCCGCAGGTCATGCGCGAGGCCACGTTCGAAGAAGCCGCATTCGAAGTCGGCGAGAACGGTGCCGAAATCAGCATTCGGATGCGCTGAAAGCGCCAGTCGAACGGCGGACGGAAAGCCCCGCACCGGTCATGACCGGTGCGGGGTACACCAGGTGCCGAAAGTCATGACTTGCGCTTTGACAGTTGTCGTCGCCGCCCGGCACCGTTATACAGGGGGCATGAAGCAATTGTGGAAAGACGGCGCGCACGAGCTGCTGACCAATCCGCTGGCCTGGGCCTCGTATGCCGCCTGGGCGGCGGTCTGGCTGACGGTCACCGGTGTGTTCGGCTGGCGCGACATGAACTGGTGGGTCGACGGGCTGCTGCTGCTTTTTCTTGTCGCCTGGCTGGGCTGTCTGCTCGACGAGCTTGTCGGCCGGCGGATATTCGACCTCTTTCTGATCGCGCTCACGGGCCTGACCTTCATCATTCTGTGGTTCGTGCCCTCGGGTGCGACGCCCATCCTGATGATCCTGCTGGTGACCCAGTTCGCGCAGCGATTGCGCACGCCGATGCTGGCAGCCGCCCTGGTGGCGATCAATCTTGTCTTTGCCGGCATCCTGATCCTTGGCTGGAAAATCGGTCCGGCCGACGCCGGCTTCTCCCTGCTGAGCTTTATCGGTTTCCAGATGTTTGCCGTGCTGGTGATGCGCTATGCCATCCGCGCCGAGGACATGGCCGAGGATCTCCGGTCGGTCAACGCGCGCCTGCTGGCCACGCGCTCGCTATTGAGCGAGACAGCCCGCGACCAGGAGCGTCTGCGCCTGTCGCGCGAGCTCCACGACGTGGCCGGACACAAGCTCACCGCCCTCAAGCTCAACCTGCGCGGGCTGACGCAGCGGCTTGACGACGCCGCGGCCGCCATGGAAGTGGAGCGGGCGACCAGCCTGGCTGACGAGCTGCTGCAGGACCTGCGCTCGGTAGTCAAGCACCTGCGCCAGAGCGAGGGCATCGAGCTGGCGTCGAGCCTGCACGAACTGGCTCGGCCCTTTCCGCGGCCGAAGCTGAAGCTGCGCCTGGACCAAACCGCGCGCGTACCGCGGGCCGACCAGGCCGAGGCGCTGCTGCGGGTGGTCCAGGAGGCGCTGACCAACGCCGCGCGCCACGGCCCGGCCGAAACGCTGGGCGTGCAGCTTCGGCGCGAGTCCGATGACCTGATTCTCACCGTCGAAGACGACGGGCGCGTCAACGGCAAGGTCCGGCCAGGCCACGGCCTGACCGGCATGCACGAGCGCCTGGCCGAGCTGGACGGATCGCTGGCAATCTCGCAGTCGGATTCCGGCGGTCTGAAACTGACTGCCACCCTGCCCCTGGAGCTGCACTGATGCCCAGCCGCATCGCGCTGGCCGACGATCAGGCCCTGATTCGCGAGGGTCTTAAGTCCGTGCTTAACGACCTGCCGGGCGTGACCGTCGCCGTCGAAGCCGCATCCGGCGCGCCCCTGCTTGAGGCGCTGGATCACGACACGGTCGACCTGATCGTATCCGATATCCGCATGCCGGGCGTCGACGGCATCGAGCTGTGCCGACGCCTGAAGCACCGGGAAAACGCGCCGCCGGTACTGTTGCTGACCACTTTCGACGACAGCGAGCTGATGCTGGCCGCCGTGGATGCCGGCGCGCAGGGTTTTGCGCTCAAGGACATCTCGCCCGAAGACCTCGCCGGGCTGATCGCCGCCATCCTGCAGGGCAAGCGCCGGCTGCAGCCGATCGATACCACGGGGGTGGCCGAGCGCTACCCCTACCGCGATGATTCGCCGCCGGCGGACACCTTTTCCGGTCGGGAAGTCGAAATTCTGCGCCTCATCGCCGGCGGCTACTCCAATCGTGAAATCGCCCGCTCCATCCACCTGGCCGAAGGTACGGTTAAAAACTACGTTTCCGACATTCTCGACAAGCTCAACACCGGTGACCGCACGCGAGCCGTGCTGAAAGCCATCACCTTGCGAATCATCTGATTCCGGCATCCCGCCAGGCTGTTATTTAATTTTTTCATGGGGGATGAGCATTGATCATTTTACATAATGACGGTGCGCTTCCACAATGACAGGCTCGCGACACTGTCACTCAACCGTATTCGAAGGCGAAAGCGATGTCCGGACGCACCGTCAACAGCGCGATCTTTCTGCTGGTCGTCGGCAATCTGCTGGCGATCTTCTCCGATACGCTGATCAAGTGGGCCAGCGGCGACCTGGCCATATTTCAATTTGTGGCGGTGCGCTTCGTGTTCACGGTGCTGCTGCTGGTGCCTTTTCTGGGGCAGGTCGACTGGAAGAATTTCTGGGGCGGAACGCGCGTTCATCTGCTGCGCTCGCACGTCGGCCTGGGCGGCATCCTGTGCATGGTCGTCGCCCTGGGCGCCCTGCCGCTGGCCACCGCCAACGCCATTTTCTATGCCGCCCCGGTGCTGGTGATGATCATGGGCGTCTTGTTCTTCGGCGAGCGGCTCAATCGCAGCAGCGTATTCGCCGTAGTCGGCGGCCTGATCGGCGTGCTGATCATTCTGCGCCCGACCGAAATGACGACGGCCGGCTTCACGGCGCTGGGACTGGCCGTGGCGCTGGCGATCAACGCGCTGCTGGTGCGCAAGCTCCCGCAAAAACAGACCGTGGTGCACAGCCTGCTGCTGAACTACCTGTTTGCCCTGCCCGCAGCGACGGTGCTGGCCTTCATCGAGGGCGCGCCGCTGGATTATTCCTCGCTGGGGGCGGCGTTTGGTTCGGCGCTGTTCATTCTCGGCTACAACATGACCGTGATCCTGGCCTATCGCCATGTGGACGCCAATCAGGTCACGGCCTCCGAGTACACCGGAATCGTCTGGGCTTTCGTGATCGGCTGGCTGCTGTTTGCCGAAGTGCCGGACCTGTGGTTCTGGGTGGGCACCACCCTGATCGTGGTGCCGCTGCTGGTGCAGGCACTGATGTCAACCCGTCCGGCCGGGCGCCGCCGTCTGGCCACGCAGGTGGGCGGCTCGCGGCGCGCAACCGACCGACTGTCGGCCGCCGGCAGGCAGCATGAGATCAGGGCAATCAATCAGCCGGCAGACGCGCGCGATCGTGCGCCCGATGAAAGTCCAGCGCTGGCCCCAGCGGCACGATGCGGTTCGGATTGATGGTGTCGTGGCTGCCGTAGTAGTGCAGCTTGATGGCCTCGAACTCCACGGTTTCGGCGATACCCGGCATCTGGTAGAGCTCTGTCAGATAGTTGGACAGATTGGGGTAGTCGTCGATGCGTCGGATATTGCACTTGAAGTGGCCGTGATAGACGGCGTCGAAGCGCACCAGCGTGGTGAACAGGCGCCAGTCGGCCTCGGTCAGGCGTGAGCCGCACAGGTAGCGATTCTCGTCGAGCCGGGCCTCGAGCTCGTCCAGGGCTTCGAACAATGAGATTACGGCCTCTTCATATGCCTGCTGGCTGGTGGCAAAGCCTGCCTTGTAGACGCCATTGTTGACGTTGTCGTAGACAACTGCATTGATCGCGTTGATATCTTCGCGCAACGCTTCAGGATAATAGTCACCCGGCTTCGCGCCGGCCTCGTCGAAGGCCGAGTTGAACATGCGGATGATATCGGCCGACTCGTTGCTGACGATGGTGTTTTGCTGTTTGTCCCACAGCAGCGGCACCGTCACGCGGCCGGTGTAGTCACTCTTCGCGGCGGTATAGACCTGGTGCAGATAGCGGGCATCGTGAATCGGGTCGGGCGTGACCTTGTAGCCGTCCTCGAAGGTCCAGCCGTACTCGCGCATCAGCGGGTTGACCACGGAGACGGGGATGACCTCTTCGAGACCCTTGAGCTTGCGGAAAATCAGCGCCCGATTGGCCCAGGGGCAGGCGTAGGCAACGTAGAGATGATAGCGTCCGGGCTCGGCCTTGAAGCCGCCCTTGCCCTGCGGGCCGGGCGAACCATCGGTGGTGATCCAGTTGCGGAAGGCGGCCCGGTCGCGCTCGAAACGCCCGCCGGTCGACTCGGTGTCGTACCACTGGTCGCGCCATTCGCCGTCAACGAGAAGTCCCATTCCTCACTCCCAATTGGTTTCTGATGTAACCAGTTTAACAAGTGGTGATCGGCTCGTCCCGGATGCGCTCGATCAGTGGAGGAGTGATTCAGGATGGTCAGAACACTGGAAGCACGGAAAACTGTAACGCGCCACTTAGTTTGAGACAGTGCGCCCGTTGGTTTGAGACGCGGATTATAGGGCTTCCTCAATGCTCATTGAAAACCGGTAATAATCCGCGGTCTGATGTTGGATCCGCACGGGGTCAGTGATATACCCGTAGATTCCGGTCGCCTGGTTCATGGGCGGGTTCGACGGTCTAATCAAGACCACTACCGGCCTGGAGGTGCCGTGCCGTGCCGCAATGTTGCGGATGCACGGCAGGGAAGTGCCGTAATGCATCGGCCAGCCGCTTGAGTCTAGTTTATAGATGTCAAGAATCTTGATCCAAGCTTCGCCTGGACTATGCATACACGTAAATTGCAATTTTTGGTCCTGACCGAAGCCGTAAACTGAAGAAACGCCTGTGACGGCGCCGCCCTGTTGGTCCACCAGGCTCGAAATTGCAAACGACCATCTGGGATAGGCTGGCACTTCTGGCGGCATCACTGTCTGCACCTGCTGATAGTCAATTCGATAGAGCGCATCAAACTCCAGAACATTTCCGAGAAGGACGAAGCCCTGACTGTTCGGCCCGCACTTGTACCAGCCGTCCTCATAATACACATCGCCGGTCAACCTACTATCCACACCGTCAACATTGAGTTTGCTAGCGACGGGAACCACGCCCCACGCGGAGCTCTCGTTAACCACCGCGCCGCTAATCGACAATCGGCGCCCGATGTTCGTGGGGTCCTTGAAAACCTGCCCCCCAGCCGAGCGGATACCGGACGCTCGATCACCGAACTCCATAGACCAGCCACGATCAGCCAGTTCGGCGCCGCGCACCGCACGACCGAGAATCACGTGCCCCAGCGTTCCGCCCGCCGCGGAATCCCATCGGACCGTGATTATTCGGTGCCGCAAGGGCGCGTCAAACAGAATCACAAGCGTGCGCGGCGATCTCGGCGAGTTGATCTCTAGCACTTCATAACCTGATATTGGTATATTCTGCCCGGCGGTACAGGATATAGAGTAAATGTTGTCCGGCAGGTAAGGCCCGCCTAACTGAACCTGCCCGATGGTCGTGCCAACCAGAACAATCGCATTGTACGCGGTTGGTGGCGTTATGCTGGAATTAAAACTGATCCCAGTTTCCGGGTAACCGTCCCCGGAGTAAGACGCGCGGGGCTCAAGCTGCGGGCTTTTCAGGTTTTCGCCGCCAGTCCAGTCGCCGATCAGACCCAAGTGGCTAAACCAGCGCTCGTCCAACAAGTTCTCTCCGATGATGATCGCGCCTTCCTTCATGTCTCAGCCTCTCGCAATTATTTGTACGCGTCCGGAGACGGGGAGGAGTCTCAGGTCCAGGATCTGTACTTGCTTGCCTGCGGATAGCCCTAAGCGCTCGCTGTACAGGGTGACGTTTTTCATGGGTTCGATTTCGGCCTGTTCTTGCGTGGACAGCACGCCCTCGATGCGCCAGTGCTGGATGCGCTCGGCGTGGTCTTGCAGGCGGCGGTTGGCTCGGGCCGGCTGGGCGCCGCCGCCGGGGCCGACCAGGGCTGTTTCGTCCGGCTCGGCGCCGATGGCGTGGTGGTAATCGGGATGCAGGTTGTTGCGCACGTGCTGATATGCGGGCCTGGATGAGCGAAACTCACGAGCGCCGACGGCTTTGTTGGTCTCATTGACCGATGCCGCTGCTTCGCCTTCGGGCACGGGTTTGAAGTTTCTATTGTAGCGATACGCATCGGTGAGGCCCTTGGCTGGCGACGGCACGACCTCGATCCGGGTGGTGCGGTTAGTGTCGTCGAAGGTGGCGACAGAGGCGTCGGCGGTGAGCAGGAAGGGCGCGCAAGTTAAGTTGCCCAGGCGATTGATCCACCAGACCGAATCCGTGGACCGGAACAGCAAATCCAGCAGGTCGCGGTGGGTGCTGCCGTCCTGCCAGTAGTGCGCCAGCTCCAGGTGATCGGTGGCCGCTGTCGTGGCCTCGAGCGCGTCATGGTCGACGTCGGCATAGTCAAACGGGCCGGTTTCGTTGGTACCGTCTATTACGCCGCGCTCGCACACCAGATAGGGGACGATCTGGTCGAGGGTTTTGGCCGGCTCATCGAGCTTCTCGACCCAGAATGCATCAAACAGAGCCGATAGATATGGGCCTAGGCTATCTCTGTAAAATACCACCACCAGATGTTTGGCGGTGCCAAACGGCATCTGGAAATCGACCGACGTGATTGCCGAAAAATCGACACTCCCGAAGGACTGGATGAGCGACACTGCCCCGCTTATCGTCTCGCGGCTATGCAGCGACAGACGCAGCCAATTGTCGTGGCCTTCGGCGCTGATGGCGCGCCAGTGCAGCCGGTAGCCTCCACCACCCTTCAGTTTCACGGCGCTGGTCATGCGCACCCAGCCGGTCGTGCTATTGTTGACCAACACCTCCAGCGCATTGGCATTGCCCCAGCGCTGTGCGAATCTAATCCCAAGCTCATAGTTCTCAGGATAGGCCCAGCCCGTCGGCAGATCGAATTTCCCTGACCGGTACCAGCTCAGCAACCGCCCGGTCGCCACCCCCAGCGGCTGGTGACGAGGCCCCTCACCCTGCACGGTAATCGGTAAAGTGGGCTGGCTGTTGAGCTGAAAGCCATACGGCGGCCAGTTCTGGAACTGGCCGGGGCTGGTGCCTTCGTAGATGGGTGCCAGGCCTTCGCGCACCCAGCCGACGCCGGCCGGCACATGGAAGTTGTCGGCCACGTAGTAGTAGATTTCGCTGCTCGATACCTCGTCGTAGAGCAACGCGGGCAACTGCAGGCTCTTGCCGACCATCATGGGCTTGTGCTGGCCGTCCAGATCCGAATTCGGCGCACCGTCGAAGAAGTGCTTTTGCACCGCGCCTTCCAGGTCTTCGATGCGGTCGCGGAATTTCAGCCGGATCAGGCGCCCGTCGATGTATTCGGGATGCTCCATCCGGGCCACGCCCACAAGTGACATGTTCGACCAGCTCTGGCCCGGGGTGCCAACACGAATCTCGGCCTGCTGCCGCGTCCAGATGCCGTCCATCCAGTGATCCAGCGCGCCGTCCGGGTTGGCGACGTCGATCGAGCCGTAACTGGCGGTAATGCGCCCGCGCGACCACGGCGCCTGTACCGCCAGCCTGATCTCGGGGTCCGACCCGGCCACGATGCGCGGCAGCCACTGGTCGCTGCCGGAGCTATACGGCCGCGACGAGACACGCACGTCAACCAGTTCATCGGTCTGCGGGTCGAGATACCGGGCATGCACGCCGATCAGGATCATTGGCCCATCCCTGCTGTGGATCTGGCTTCGCGCGCGGCATCGTCCATCGATCGGGCGATGTCGACCGTGGCGTCGTGCTGGCGCCGGCCGAGCTCGTCTCGTTGCTCGATTGCCCGGCGCTCGATGTCTATCAGCTCTTCCAGACGCTCGACCACGCGCGGGTCGCCGCGGCCGGTGTTGACCGGCACGCCGGAGCGCTTAAAGAAGGTGCTCACATCGTGTGGCAGCACCAGCTCTGGCCCGCCGCCGTCGCCGGTCTGGATGATGCCGCTGGCCCAGCCGCCGGCGGCAAACTTTGGCGGTGGCGGCGTCGGGTCGGTCGGGATGGGCGGGTTGTCCGGCGGAATCTTTGGCGCAGGGGCGCCGGCCAGCGCGCGAGCGATGATGGCCAGATACGCCGCGCTCTCGTCGCCCACAGCGCGGATCTGGTCGAGCAGGCCGATCTCCGACAAGTGCAGGCTCGTGGGATCGATCTGATCGAAGAACGGCGCCAGCGCGTTCTGATAGTCGGCCGGCAGCTTCCTGGTCGCGCCAATCAGGTCGGCCAGCGCATCGTTTGCATCCGCATCGGTGGTTGCCTGCCATACCCGATCGAGCGGGCCCCACAGTTGCGACTGAATCTCCATCGGCATGCGCAGCACCGCCGCCTCGAGCGCCTGGCTCATCAGCGACTCCTGATCGGCCAGCGCGCCCACGTGCAGGCCGATGGCCTCGGCCACATTGCTCAGATCCATGCCCAGCGTGTTGGCTACCGCAATCAGCTGCTCGACGGTCTCGAGCGTGCCCTGCTCGGTCTCGCCGATCAGCGCCTCGATCACCTTGCCCAGGTCGACGCCCAGGCGCTCAGCAATGTCGGGAGCCTGGCCGCCGGAGATCTCGACCAGCGCCCCGACCTGCTCCAGAATGCGGCCGGCCAGCGCGGTCTGGTCACGCTGCCCGCTCGAAATCGAGTCCACGCCGCTGCCGATATAGCCCACCTGCGTACCGGTCACCGGGTCGTGCGCGGCCGGCACGTCGATGCCCATCACCTGCTGCATGGCCTCGACAATGCCGCTGCGGAACTCCTGAAACGGCTCGGTAGCGCTGCCGTGCACGCGCACGCCAAGCGCCTCGAGCTGATCGGCCAGCTGCGGCAGCGCGCTGATGGCGTCGGCACGCTCCTGGCCGCTGCCGGTCAGCGCCACGCTGATCAGGCGGTCGAACTCCGACTGCATGGCCTGCAGCCGGGCCACCGGGGTAAGGCTGGGGTCGGTAAACCCGGACCGGTTCAGCCAGTCTTCCACGCCCTCAAGCGCGCGGATGATGCTGTCGCGCACCTGGTCGGCCGCGCTGTCGATCGAGCGGGCAAACCCGCTGCCGAAACTGCCGCCGGCGCGCTCGCCACCGCCCTGGAACTGGTCCCAGAGCGAGCGGACGGATTCCTCGAGCTCGGCGGTCAACTGCCGAATCTGCAGCTGGTGGCGGTAGCGCAGTACCGCCAGCTGCTGCTCGCTCATGCCCAGCTCGTGGGCGCGGGCCATCAGCTGATCGTGAGCCACCTGCAGCTGGCGAAACTCGTTGACCAGCGGATCGAGGCTCAGGCTGGCGATCTCGTCGCGGGCGCTTCCCATGATGTCGGCAATTTCGTGCTCGCGCGCAATCTCTTCTTCCAGCGCCCAGATGCGCTCCTGCAACGCCCTGTTGCTCTCGTCGAGCTTGTTCAGCTCCATCTGGCGCAGCGCGGCCGAGTCGCCCTGCAGGTCGAGTAGCTGGCGCTGAAGACCCATGCGCTCGGACTCAACGGCCTCAAGATGGCTGTAGTAGGTGTCAGCTGCATCGGTGAGTTCGAGCAGCATGGCGATCTGGCGGCGGCCTGACTCGGTCGAGGCGTCGAGCGTGCCCATCAGCGCCCACATTTCATCTCGGGTACCAGGCACGGCGAGGCCGACTTGCTCGAGCGCTCGGCTCAGGTCGTCGGTGGCGATGGCCACCTGGTGGGATTGCGGGGCGAACTTGTCGACGAAGCTCTCCATACCGCTGATGAACTGCTCGATGCCGCCCACCGCTTCGACCAGGCCGACGCTGATCTGCGCCAGCCGCTCGGGATCGGTCTGGTCGATGGCCAGCCCGAGCCGGCTGATGGACTCCTGCACAACCTGCACGGAGGTCGCCACGCGCACCAATGTCTCCCCGAGCCCTTCGCCGACCTTCTGGAAGTCATCCACAAACGGGATCACGCTGGCCACCAGGTCGTCGAAGATTGCGCTGAAGACGGCCTCGAGCTCAGCCCGCTGCTCTTCCGGAGAGAGATCCTCGAGGCTGATCAGCTGCTCTTGAATCTCGAACTCGGCAATTGCGCGCTCGATCTGGTCGCGAGAGAGCCCGAGCGCCTCGGCCCCCGCGGCCACCGTGTCTGCGATGCTCTGGAAGATCAGTTGGAACTGTCGGGCGACATCGTCATCCAGCGCCTCGGTATAGAGCTTGATGTCGGTGTCGTCGAAGATGTGCTTTTTCTCGGCGACCTCCTGGAAGGCCTGCACCATCACCTCGTCGATCATCTGCTGGAAAGTGCCGGCCAGAATCCGCAGGCCCTCGTCGCGGACCTTCACGGAGCCGCCCAGCAGGTCGGCCAGCGGGCCGCCCAGCGGATCGAAGATGTCCTGCAAGGCCTTGCCGAATGCATTCGTGCCCATGCCGGACAGATCGACCTCGAACTCGCCGGCGCCGCGTGCCAGGAAATTGCTCGCGCCGGCAATGCCCGACTCGAGCTGCTGCAGGGCGCGAAGCATGCCGCGGTTGATGCCGACCAGCTCCCGCGTCGCATCGGCAGTGATCTTCGTGGCCTCGGCGATGGACTCCGACTTGGCTTCCGGGTCGCCCAGCACCGTGCCCGCGCCCTGTACCTCCTGCCGGCGCTCGGTCGGGTCCGAGCCGCCCGAGAGGCTCCCGATGCCGTCGACCAATTGGGCGACCATCGCCGCCATCGCGATCATGCGCGGAATCGCCGTGTAGGGGTCGCCCATGCCCTGCTGCAAAATGGCCGCCACGCCCAGAGCGACATTGACCGCCCGCTGAGCCACCTCGAGCTGTTTGTATTCCTTCGATGACCGGTCGACGCCGGCCATCATCGCGCCGAATGCTGCATCGGCCGTCGCGCCCATCTTCATGAACCCGGCCTGGGCATTGCCGATCACGCCCTCGCTGAGCGCCCTATCGATGAAAGCGATCTCATCGCCCAGCCGGCGCATCTGACCGGCCAGCGGGTGGAAGGAGTCGATCAGGTCGTCGATGCCCCACTCGATATCGGCGATCTCGCCCATCTTCGACTTCACATCGTCGAGCAGGTCCAGGTAACTTTCGACATCCGCGCCCGGCAGCACGGAAGAATTGCCGCCCAGGCTGGCGATCTCGTCCTGAAGCCCGGCGATGACCTGCTGCAGCAGCTCCGCGTTGATGCCCATATCCGCCAGCTCATCGGCACCCAGTGCCGCGAGCTGCTGCATGCCGGCCAGCTGCTCGTTGAGTTGTGCCTGTTGCGCCGCCAGCGGGTTGATGGCTGTCAGCAGCTGGCGGTAGCCGCCGGCCAGCCCCTGAATCTTTTGTCGATGCTCCTGGCGAGCCTTCTCGGCTGCCTGCTCCGCCCGGATTGCCGCCTCCTGTTCCTCGCGCGCGGCGACCAGCTGCCCCTGCAGCGTGCGCAACGTCTCAAAGTGCTTGATCACCGCCTCGGTGTTGCGCGTGGTACCGTTGGCTGCGTCTTCCTGCGCGGCGGCGGCCAGCGCCTGCGCCTGCTGATAACTCAGCAGCGCCTCTTCACCGGCGGTCATCTCGATCAGCTGCTCTTGCAGCTTGTGCACCTGCTCAGTGAGCGGGCCGATCAGCTCCGCATTCGCCGCCGCCATCTCACCAAACCCGCCTGCGGCATTGCGGCTGACAATGCCGAGGCGCTCGAGCATGGCTATGGTGGCCTCGCCTGCGCTTTCCATGAGCGCCAGGCCGTTGGCAATGTCCTGATAGGAAGAGATTCCGGCAAGATGCTCGGTGAGCCGAACCTGCTCTTGCAGAGCTGCGAGACGCTCCCTCTCTCGATCTTCAACCTCTGAGCTGTCTCCCGGTAGCGTTTCCCTGATGCCGAGATAAGAAGGATCAGACTGCCTATCCTGCCTCAGTCTATCCAGAGTGCTTTCGATTCGCTCCGCCTCGGCATTGAGCGCTTGTAGTTCTTTGTGAACTGCGGGCAGAAAATCACCATCAGGCTGGCCTCTCAGCAACTGGCTGAGACGAGACAATGATTCTTGGAATTCCTCAGATGGGCCGACGGCTGCTTCTAACTCTCTGCGGGCTTTGATGGTGCTCGCAACAATTGCGGTGAGTCCGATCACGACCGCCCCCACCGGCCCGCCCACGAGCGCAAATGCTGCGCTTGCGGTGCGAGTGGCGCCGGCCAGAGCCAATTGGCTTGCAGCCGCCGTGCGCGACAACCCGGCCATGCTGGCCAGCGCCGCCTGGTAACGAATGCTCTCCACCAGCGCCGCGCGCTGAGCCAATGTCCACGTGGCCAGCGCCGCCACCAGGCGCGCAGTAATGACCGTTGCCAGAGCCTTGATAACCACTTTGATCAGATCGGCATGCCGCGCTACGGTCGCTAGCAACGGCACCAGTGTTTCGAGGGCTGTCACCCCGGCATTGACCGCCGGCGGAATCAGGCCCAGCGCCTGGGCAATGCCCTCGTCCATGCGCTCACGCAGCTCCGGGTCGCGCAGGCGCTTGCTGATCGCCTCTATTTCGGCGGTCAGGGCCGGCATCTCGCCGGTGTACTTCAGCAGGTCGTCAAAATCGTTGCGCAGGGCCTTGAGCGCGCCGCCAAACGTATCGCGCGCCGCCGCGGCCGCGCCGCCAAAGCTCTTGTCCAGCTCATCGAGCAGCAGGTTTTGCGCAGCAACCAGGTCGCCCGACTCCACCAGGCTCTTCACCGTTTCGCGCAGCGAAGCGCTCAGGCTGATGCCGGCCTGGCTGAGCCGGCCCATGCCCTGCAGTGGGTCGTTGATGGCCAGCGCCAGGGTGCGCACCGCCTGGCTGGCATCGCGCCCCGTCAGCTCGGCAAAGTCCAGCACCAGGCTCAGGGTGCGATCGAATACCTGGTTGGAGATGTTGCGAAAGGCCAGCAGCTGAGCCATCACCGACTCAACAGCCTCATTGGAATACGTGGTGGTGTCCTGCAACTGCGAGCTCATGCCCTGCAGCTGCATCAGCGACCGGCCGGCCGCACCCTCGGTCGTTTCAATGCTGGCGGTCAGCTGCCGCCACAGCCGCTCTTGTTCCAGCGTGTTCTGCGTGATCTCGCGCAGCACGCCCAGGCCGGCACGCAGCGACAAATACCCGGCGGCCAGCCCGGCGACGCGCCGTGCAGCCGTGCGGGTGGTGCTGCTTAGCCGTCGGGTTTGCCGCTCGGTGCCACGCAGCGCGGCCGTGCCGCGTTTTGCGCCGCCCTCCAGATTGCTGGAAAACTTCGCGACCTCGCCCGACGCCTTGCGCATCTCGCCCTGCAAGACGCTGCCGTCGGCATTCAGGCGTAACGTAAGCTTCAGGTCTGACAAGGCCTCATCCTATTTTCCTGCCCGCTGCTGCTGCCGGTTCTTCTCCTTGCCGAAGGCCGACTCCAGTACCCGAATCCGCCACAGAAGGTTTTCGTTACACGGCCTATCCAGAATCTCGGCGATCGACTTGATCTCCATCCCGCTCAGCCCGTGGTAAATGGCCGCACTGAAGCCGAGCAGATAATCAGCGCGGGCAAAGCGAAAGACATCAACGGCATCGGCATTGCACTCGAGCACCTCCAGTACTTCGCCGGCCAAGTGATCGTCCGGCGTACTGCGGGGCCGGATGCCCAGCGCCGCCAGCTCCTCATCGGCATCCGAGCCCAGGTTGATCGTCGGGCGCGCTAGCGCGAGCCCGACGTCGCGGAGTTTTTTTCCGCCGCCTGTGCCATGCGGCCGGTAAAGGCCTGAATGATCGGCACCGTGAAGTCGGTATGATCCTTCACGTAGTCGAGCGTCTCGGCAGAGCTCAACGCGTGGCCGTCGGCATCCTCGAGCTCCAGCTCGTGCACGGCAACGAGAATCCGGTCGATCAGCGCCTGGTCGGCGTTGGCCGCCCGGTCTTCCAGCGCGGCGAGTTCGTCGTCAGACAGCTCGCCGGCCTGCGCACTGTCGAGCTGGCGCTGCAGCCGGCGGCGGTTCTTGTCGATTTCCTTGATCTCCGAGATCGGCAGGGCGCGGAACTCGACCACGAACTGCCCCTCGATGGTCTCGTCCACGCCGGGGCCGGGGATGGCCACGGCAACCTTGGTCTTCCAGGTGTTGGTCAGCTTGATGCGCATGGGTGATGAATCTCCTCAAGTGGTGGTCAGGCTGCAGGCGCGGGCCGGCAGTAGAAGGCTAAAAAATCAATGCCGGTCTCTCCCGACTGTCACGCCCACTGATTCGTCACTGTTGCTTGCCGCGCCGCGGCTCATGACTGGTCACGGGGACGTGTAGACCGCTGCCTCTCAGCCGTCGCCCGGGGGCGGCTCGGCTGGCGGCTCGGTAATACTGCATTCGCCGCCGTCGCGGCAGTCGCCGCCGCGGTCGATCGGGCCCGGCGAGGTGTCCCGGTTGTCGCCGGGGCTGCGCCACCGCCCGTCGTTGCGGATCTGGTCGCGGCCGGCATCGTCGCCATCGGAGCCGATGCGGCCTGAGTTATCGGCAATGTCGTCTCCGCCCGAGCCGATGCGCCCGGAGTTGTCGATGCGGTCGCCGTGGATCAGGTCGCCGCCGGCGCTGTCGCCTGGGCTGCCCATGCGGCCAGAATTGGCAATCGTCGTGTTGCCGCCGGCGTGGGTCACGGCCGAGGTGGCAAATTCAGCCAGCTGATACACGCCAAACCCTTTCAGGCCCACGTCACCCAGAATCTGCAGCGACTGCACCCAGGGGTTCGGGCCCGCCTGATACTGGCGGATGCCCTCGCTGCCCTCCGGTGCGTACACGGCAAAGCGCTCCACGCCCTGCAGCGTGATGGCCTCGCCCGGCTGCGCCACCAGCTCGACAATCGGCGCGCGCGAGGCCTGGGCGCGGGCCTGAGCGTTGTAATACGCCGCCTCGGCCGTGGCCCGGTGGCTGTTGTGGGCGCACCCGGCCAGCACCAGGCTGGCCAGGGCAAGTATCACGGCGGCGGCGCGGATCATCGCTCAGACCCGGCTGCCGAAGCGCAGGGTGTAGTCGTCGTTGCCGGCATCGGGCAGCAAGCGGATGGGAATGTCCCACACCCGCAGGCCGTCCAGGTCGGCATTCTGGGGCTCGCCGATCTGCACCGACGGCGCCTGCAGCGACAGATTCTTGGCCGCCGTGCCAGTCGCGTAGTCGACCAGCAGCGCCTGCTGGGTCTGGCCCTGCGCCATCGAACGGATATCGGCCGTGGCCACAAGCGGGCGATAGACCCGCAGCGTGCCAGTGACCGAGCGTGACGACTGACGGCTGATGGTCGCTTCGGTGTGGTAGACCAGCCCCAGATCAATACCGGGATCCAGGCTCAGGCTCACCGCCTCGAGCGCAACTCCGCCCAGTTCGACGGTCATGTTGGCCTCCACCCCCACAACAGGCGACTGGAAGGCGCTGAGATCATCCGTGGGCACCGGTTCTTCCACTGCGCCTTCCACCTTGCCCAGCAGCTCGATACCGGCTTTGGGGAAATCGTTGATCGCCAGATCGATCGACGTCAGTCGGCCGCGGCCGCCGACCGCCTGCAGGGTCTCACCGCCGTGGTAGAAAAAGAACGTGGCCGACGGAAAATTGTTGAGCACCGGCGTGTATTCGGCGTTGGCCGGCGGGCCGGCGTTCAGGGTTTCGGTGTGGCCCATGTTGCGCAGCAGGCCGCTGATGGGAGCTGCATCGCCGGCCGTGGCCGCACCGGCCAGCTCGATGTTGCCGGTCACGGTAATGCGTCGGCGCACCGGCACGAACGGCCGCGCACCGCCAGCCGGCCGGTCGAGCTCGCGCTCGATCTGGTCGGTGGCAATCTGGCCCTCGCCGTTGAGGATCTGAACAGCGTCACTGGCCGCCAGCGTTTCGGCGGTGCCTTCCACCGCCTCGATCTTGTGGCGCAGTGCGCGTAGGCTGAAGATATCCAGAGGCATGATTTACTCCTTCTTGCCGTCGCGCAGATCGCGCACGTTGTTGGTGGGCTTCGAGCCCTTGCCGGCACCCTTGCCCGGCTGTGCAGCGCGACTGGTGCGCGTGCTCTTGCCCGGGTCGGGCTTCTGCGGCGTGTCAAGCCGCGTATAGCTGCCGTCGCTGTCGTGGCGGTAACTGCCACCGTCGTTCGGTCGGGTCTTTAACTTCTCAGGCATGGTTCATCTCCACACGGAGGTCTCGAATCGTTCGCGGAACCACATGGCATTGCTTGCCATGCTCAGCGGCTCCCCGCCCTTGGGAATTACGGGCACCAGCGCATCGGGTGGCTGCCAGCCGATCAGCGCCGTGCCGATACCCAGGCGCAGTGCTCGCAGCGCGTCGGTGGCCTGGCCGCCCACCGTGTCGCCGTAGTGGCGCATGGCAATCACGATGTCCACCTGGCAGCGCATGCGGTAGCGCAATTGCGCGCTGGCCTCGCTGGCGGCCACGTTCTCTGGGCCCGGCATCACCCAGGCGGCGGGCACTGCGCGCAGAATGTTCTGCACCTTCTGCAGATCGCCGGCCAGGCCCACCTTCTTCAAGTCGGCCACCTGATCGCCCAGGCGACTCACCCAGTGCGTCAGGTCCAGCGGCCCGCTCATACAACGTGTGCATCCCAGTCAAATCCGCTTTTGCCGGCGCGGCGCGCCACCCGGCCGCTGCCGGTGATGGAGGTGTCTTCTTCGCCCAGGCTGGCACGGCCCGCGGCAATGTCCTTCAGCCACTGGATGGTGGCCTTGTAGCGCTCGGCCACTTCCTCGGGCGCGTGGTCGTCATGCAGCTTGAAGCGCGCGATATCGGCGCAGGCGCCCACAAGAACGTCGGGAACCGGGTCAACCGGTACCGATCGGCGCAGGCGCAGATAGGAGTCGATGTGGCGGGAAGCGTCGGACAGGGCTGTCTCGACGCGGGATTCGTCGAGCGTACCATGCGTTTCCGATTCCGCAACCCCCAGCAATTCATCCTCGCCGAAGCGCTCGATCAGGTCGTTCTGGGTGGCGTAGTTCATGCCCCTACACCGTCAGCCGGTCGGCCAGCTTCTTCACCGAGGCAGGGCCGATACCGCTGATGGCCTCGAGGCCGGCCAGCGACTCGAACGGCCCGTTGGCCTCGCGGTGAGCAACGATAGCTGCGGCCAGTTCCTCGCCCAGACCAGACACGCCGGCAAGCTGCTCGGCCGTGGCCGAGTTGATGTTGAGCGGCCCGTCCGGCGCGGGCGGAGCACCGGCGCCCTTGCCATCATCCGAGCCGCCACCGTTCTCGCCTGCCTCGCTGGTGGCACCGGGTGCCGTGCCGTCCGGGTCATCGGGCCTCGCGTCGTGGGTATCCGAGTAGTCGCGGGCCAGCACCGCTTGAACTTCGAGCAGGGGCGCGGCCTCGGCGATGGTCAGGTCCAGCTCAGTGCCGGGCGCGACGCGCTTGCCGTTGCGCTTGAGCGGCGTGCAGACGATGACCGTGATCTCTTCGCTTGCCTGGTTCATGACTTCGTGTCTCCTGGTGCTCGTTATGGCAATTCGAGGCCGCGCTCTCGCGGCAGTCACGCCTGGTTGCCGTCGGCGTTCACGTGCCCACCAGGGAGGGGTCAGGCAACTGCCGTCTGGATCAGGAATCCAGACTCGATTCCGGACAGGACCGGGGCGCGCTCGTAAGCCATGCCGTACACCCAGCTCTTGTGGGTGTTGTCCCAGTACGGTTGCTCGACCATCGGGTGGCCGTCCATCGTGTAGGTGTAGCCGTAGCTCGGCTGACGAACGCCGGTGATCTGCGTCGGCACGTAGGCCAGGATCGCGTCCTTGCCCCAGATGTCGAACTGGGTGTCGTCGTCGCCCAGGGCCACCGCCTTGCCGACCACCACCTTGCCGATCGAGAAGATGTTGGCCAGCAGGTCTTCGGTCAGCACGCCCGTCTGGGTGTGCTTGATCTTGTCGACGATGGTCGGGTGGTGCTTGAGCTGGTCGAACACCGGTGCACCCAGCAGCAGCACGTTCGGGTAGAGCCCCACCTTGGACCGCACGGCGTTGCGTGCAGCCTCGACGTCGCCGATCGGGTCGGAGTTGCTGTAGTCGCCCCAGCGGTCCGTGCCCGACAGCGCCACTTTGTTTGCCGCGTCGTAGTTGTTGGTATCGCGCGCCATCGTGGCCTGCTGGTATTCCAGGTACAGGCTCATGGCACTCATCACGTCGTTGGTGGACTCCGTGGCCAGGTCGATGCCAGGTACCTCTTCGGCTTCGCGCAGATGCTCGCGCGGCACCAGCGCATCGAGCGCGTGGTTCTCCAGGGCAAAGGGCTTGCCTTCGTAGCCGGTGGTCATCCGACGCGTGGCCGCACCCGGCGCGCGGGCCGTGTTGTACAGGCGGAAGCTCTCGCGCCCGAACTCGATCACCTTGCCGCCCGAGGTCCGCACCGTCACGCGCGGAAACAGGTTCAGGCCCACGTGCTCGGGGTGCTGATAGCCCTGGACGACCGTCGAAAGGATCGGGTCGATGACCCGGCGTTGTGCAGTATTCGGCATGACTCGTTGACTCCTTTGCTCAGGCCGGGATCAGAAGAACTTCGATGGGCTGGCCGGCGTCGCCACCGGAAAGCGCACGCGCCACCTGGGTGCCGGCATTCAGCGGGATGAGCTGGCCGTTGGCGCCCACTTCCAGCGCCTGGCCGACGGTGACCGTGGCACCGGCCGTCGCGATGCCCGTGCCCAGCACGTCCACGGCGAAGTGGTCGTCGGCCGCAGCGTCGCAGGTGGCCAGGCCGAACATCGCGTCGCCGGCACTGGCGACATCGCCGTCATGGCCCACGGCCTGGCGCTCGGTAATCGCCGCGGCCGCCAGGGCCGTCAGCGTCAGAACGGGAATCTTGGTTGCAGGCATGGTTCAGGCCTCCTGTTCGACGGCGCGCACGGCGTCGTAGTAAGTGACGTTCTTCTCGCGGGCGTAGGCCAGCGCCTTCTCGTGCAGGTCCAGCCGGTCGCTGTCCACCACCGTGCCGGTCGGCGCGTTGAAGCGGCGGGCCGGGCCCGCGGGCGGCGCGTCGTCCTTGCGAGCGCCGATCTCCACCTGCTTGGGCAGAGCCTTGACGAACTCGCGGAACCAGTCGAGTCGATCCTTCTTGGCCGTCGACTTGCCATCAGCCGCAGAAAACTCGAACTCCTGCGGCTCGGCCGCCAGCGAAAGCATGAACTCCAGCGCGCCTTCTGCCTGCGCCGGGGTGAGCTTGCCCTCGCCCTGCAGCTTGTCGAGCTCGGCGGCGAACTCCGCCTTGTAGCGCTCGGCCCGGGCCGTGCTCAGCTCGGCTTCCAGGTCTGCGCTCTTGCGCTCGAACTGCTGGCGAACATCGTTCCTGGCCCGCTCGACCGCGCGGTCGAGCTCTTCCTGCGTGAATTGCTGTGGCACGTTCCTTCCTCCACGATTGAATTGAGCCGCCGGCGCAGTGAATGCCGGCTCGGGTTCTGAATCTCTCACGCGTTCGCGATTGCGCAAGTCGTCGGCGTGCTCGTCCAGAAACTCGATGTCGCCGTCGGGCATCACCCGGTCGGCGGCATCGCGGCCGAACTGCTCGATCAAGAACTCGCGCAGGCGGCGCATGGCCCGCGAAATGACGTTTGGGGTCTGCCAGTCGGGCTCGGCCTCGAACTCGAACACGCGCTCCACATCGTCGGGCCGTGCATAGTTCATCGGCGCCAGATCCAGCGCCGGCGGCTTGGCGCCCAGAAAGCCGACGTGAAGCAGCTTCCAGCCGTCCCGGCCCTTGCCGATGGAAACCGACCGCTTGCGATAGCGGCCCGTCTCCACGGCCCGCTCGAACTGCGGCACCACATCCTTGAACTTGGCCATCAGGGACTTGCCGGCCCGCTGCAGCGACTCCACCCAGCCATAGGCCGGGTCGTTGGTCTCGGGGTGGCCGATCACCAGGGGGGCAGCAGTGGCCGCATTGTGGTTGGCCACCATCTGGTCCAGGTCTTCCTCCGTCCAGGTGCCCGAACGGCCGTGGCCGTCGGTGTGATCACCGGCCTGGAAGATCTCGACCCAGTCGTTGAAACCTTTGAAATCGCGCTTCGCCATGAAGCGCATCTTCGAGGAAGGAAGGAGGGGGGTTCAGCGTGAAGTGCTTCACGCGGCCATGCAGGTATGGCCATAGATAGCATGAACTACGCGCCGCGAGGCGTCAATCATCACTACCGGGAGACGACCGTGACCGTCATCGTCTTAATGCTGCTGTCTCTGGGCTACTAGATCCGACTGGAGGGCATCAAATGCAAGCGCAATTCTTCAGGCGATTCACCGTCAACGACCGCGCAGTTCTTGTGGTGCAACACGAGAATGATTTCAATCCCGTCATCCAGTGGCTCTATCAGCCGGAAGGCTGTGGCACCTGCTCTGTCTTGCATGAGTATGAGGGTGACTTTGCGGGCTTTGAGAAGCGGCAGGAGGTGTTCGAGAAGTTGGGCCAGCAAGATGCAGAGCGGGTAGTTAAGCTGTTCGAGTCGGCCCTGGCAGAACGAAACGAGCTGGCCGACCAACTGCAGGCCGCGAGTCACCCAGACGCTGTGCAGGCAATGCCCTTGCAGGAATCTCAGGCAAATGTTGACTCTGAAATTGAACGGGCGATCACTGCCATAGGGCTTGCGCTTGAATCCTGCAACAACTGCGTCGCTACAGATTTGCCTGAAGTCGAACCCGAAGAAACGAGCTGGCGCATCGACAACACGGGTGCGCTAAAGCAGCTCAAGAAACTGGCCCGTCGCCTCGAGGTCAGCACTGGTAGCGATCCTTAATGTGCCGGTCGAAGTACGAGCCTTTTGAGGATGCCGACATCAGACCATCAAAGATGTGTTGCGGCACCCTGCAGTAGGTGTATGTGCCACCGCTTGTAAATCGAATCTTCATCCTTTGGGCCGCGGCATTGTATCCCACGGCGCTAATCGCCGAAGAGCGGACCCGGATCATCTCCATCATCGATTCCTCCCTGGTGGTGGGAAGTCTTGCAGTCGAGCACTCGGCGAACACTCACTCATCAGACACTGGCAGCTGGTTAGTGTTGAGTGGCACGCTTGGCTAGATTGCACAAAATGATTGTGACGACTGCCACCAGCACGCAGGCATTGGTGAATGTGACCATCATTACGACAAAAGTCAGCTCGGTCGCTTCTGCAGCCAGGTTGAGCACAGCCGCACCAGCAGTAACGAATAACATGAAGATGGTTGCGAAGTACGTCGCGAAGAACAGATTGGCAAAATCTCTCTCGACGTACAGTCGGTAGGCCTCTGATTGAGAAACAGCGAACAAGATCGTGATTACGGCTGCCAGAAACCCCAGCATTGTGAAAGCGAAAGTGGCAACGATTCCAGCTATTGCCTCGCGCCCTGACATCAGGCCAACCGCGAGGGCTGGGTGAAAGCTAACTACCGTCTTGTATATCGCCCACAGAATCATCCCAGGCAGCACTATCAGACAGCCGATCAAGGCGCGCAATCCGTTTCTGTGTGATCGCTTTATCTGCCTCATGGTCCTTCACCTTCTTCTTCAGTGCCTCGTTGCGTGAAATATTATCGTCGATCTGGGCAGCCACGGTTTTTGAGTCACTGATATCCACATTGTCACCCAATACGCCGCCTTGGATTAGGTACAGGTCTGTCAGTCTGTCGTGAACATCTTCTTTGCCGCGAACAATGAACTTATCGACATCTTTTGTGCCGAATTGCTTCATTGCCGCTCTACCTACTTCGGCAATGTTCTTCCTGGCTATTGGCTTAAGCACCACCTCTACTGCACCCATCTCTTCGAATGCATCATCGGGTAGCCCAAGATACTTCTGTATGTTCTGATAGAAGCTATGGCTCGGAGTCACCTCGATCTTAGCCGTTCCCAGAAAGTTCATCTTGGCAGCTTCAGCCGGCGTCGTTTGTAGCTGAAGCGGCGTGGTTCCAAACGAGTACTCGAACAAACCGACAGATTCCAAAATGCTGTCTACAAACCGGCAAAACGATTGAATGCGTGGCGCCTTGATGGTGTAGCCAAAGCCCATATAACTACGCTTCACAGTCAGATAGGATGCAGCACCCAATGACTCACTCCGCTCAAGCAGCTCTCTCACATCGGCTAGTGAAAGGTCGTCCCTGTTCACGCGCATCATTACGTCGTTCTCCTGGGTCATGATGTACAGAAATAGCCCCGGAACGCTCTGAAGTAGGTAGACGTTTTCGCCCTTATCCGTGAAGCTATTCTTGTATTTCCGGTTCTCAAAACCTGAGAAGGCAGCGAAGAACCTTCGCAAATCGACCCGAATCCGCTGGTTGGTCTCCTTCTCAACCAAGTAGTAGCCGAAGTAATTCATCTTCATGATGGAATCCCCTGGTGGTAGCTCTGCCCAGCCCCCATGACCGGGCTTCAGCGCCAATTTACCCCGGCCGGGGCGGCGGGCGCAAATTGGGGCGGGCTGGACGGTTCAGGAATTGGCGGCGCTGCGATGTCAGACCGGCACAAGTGGGCGGCAAGGGTGCAAAAATCGCCTGTAGCACTCTCACGGGCGTTTTCCGGGTGTTTTCCAAACAGGGGCGCGGGTGCGGATTGCGCTGGGCGGGGGAGCCTCTCTACTTTCCGGCCGATTTCTTCCTTGCGGCCTTCTTCTTCGTCGCCTTCTTTTTGGGCGAGTCGAGCTTCTGCATTTTCCGGTTCGTGGCCTTGATTTGCGACTTGACCTTGCTGATCGGCCCCTCGAGCTTCAGCTCTTCAGGCCGCACGCCGGATGAGCGGATCATAATATCGCGCACCTCTTTCCCAACATCGGAGGCAGTCACCGTGGCCTGGCTTAAACCCCGAACCTGATTGCGCCGCATACGCTCGGCCGTCTGGGTCACTCGGAACGTGTTGGCCGCCAGTTCGGTCAGGCCCATGTAGTCGTAAAGCGTCTTTCCCGCAGGAGAGCCCTTGAGTCGCTGCAGGTTGCGCAGTGGCATGTTGTACATGCCGCGAAAACCGGCGTCACGAAAGATTGCGTGATCCTGGCCGCTAGTCAGGCCCGCCTCCTTGGCTGAACCGCCAAGCTGTTTTTCTGCCTCTGAAAGCTTGCCCCGCTCCTCGAGGCGCGCCAGGCTGTTGTCAGAAATGCGCTCCTCGACCAGCGCCTCGGCAATTCTGGCAAGAGCCACCTGGGCTGCAGCGACCTCTGGCTTTTTAGCATCGGCCTGCATGGCCACCAGATAACAAGCAAAACGGGTCAGCTTGTAGGACTTGGTACCGTCTTCCAGATCGTGCCGGATAAAGGCGTCGTCGGCATCAATGCCAAGCTGTAAACAGCTCGACTGGGCACGTTGAATGACCTGGCGAAAACTCGCCCAAGAGCTGTACCCCAGCGCTTCCATAAAGTCGTGCGCCAGCCAGTATCGAATCCCGTTGTCGCGGCCAGCGTCTTCGAATTGGGCAATGTCAAACATGGGGGAATCTCCGGGGCCCGCGCGATTGACCGCTCATTATAAGCCCTGAATCAGCCCAATCACAGAGCCGGGGCGGCAAGCCGTACCGCCGCCTATATATAAGGAGTCGCCAGCGCTGGCGATTTGTATCCCGGCTTCGGGCGCTTCAGCGCCAATTTACCCCGGCCGGGGCGCCGGGCGCAAATTGGGGCGGGCTGGACGGTTAGCTCATACAGGCCGTTTGACCCCCGACCCAGTAGGGTAGGCCGTCTTTTGGCTAAAACGGGCTGTTTGATCCGCGTGGAGGTGTTTTCCGGGTGTTTTCTGGATGGGGGTCCAACCCCGCCGGGCGCGCTCGGGTGATTTCTGGGCCGGACGGGACCGGCCGGGCGCTGAGTGCGCCCTATATACAAGGTGTCGACCGCAGGCGGGAACTCTAGCGCTTGTCGCCCTTGCTGATGGGGGTCATCTTGCCGGTGACGGTGTTGCCCTTGCCCTCCCGCATGCGCTGGCCGGGGCGCGGCTTGTCCCGGCCTTCCTCGATGAACAGATCCAGCGCCTTGGCCATCAAATCGCGCTGGCGATCTTCGTTGAGCCCGGCATACATGTCTACCAGCCGGCGCTGCTCTTCCGAGAGTAGCTTGGGGTCTCGTAGACCGGTGAGCAAATAGAGCACGTCACCACCAGCACTGGCCAGCCGCTCCAAGTAATCGATTGTCGGCCTTGTCCTGTTCTGCTCATAGCTAATCTGAGTGTGCTTCCCAACGCCGCATAGAGCCGCGAACGCTTCCTGATTCAGGCCCTTCGTCTGCCTGATCTCTTTCAGGCGGGCTCCATAGTCGGTCATTTTCTACTCCATGCTTGCAAAGTAGAGAAATCTCTACTATGCTTTGCGCTAGTCGAATATGTGAGACACAGGAAATGAAGGATAGCACCCAGGAGAAACTTCTCCGAATCTTCGACGGCGAGTCGCCCGTCACGGGCGCCGACCGCGCCTGGGCGCTGAGCATGGTCGGCTCCTCTCAGGCTGATCTGGCCGAACGCCTGGGTGTTTCCCGCCCGACCGTCAACGGTGTTCTGCACGACCGCGAAACCTCAGCCAACGTCGCCACCAAGCTGGCCGAAATTACCGGCCTGACCCTCAACCGCCTGTGGCCGGACGGAAAGTATCAATCTTTGCTGGGCCCTGCGAGTCGGCGCAAGGCTACGCGCGGCGAGTCTCGCCCCGGCGCTGCGAACCACTCCAAGGCTACTTCGCAGACCAAGAAGGCCGCTTAAACCCCCACCACCAGGAGACACCAATGGACCGATCCATCACCCCCAAAACCAACCCGGCCGATCGGCTTGACGAAGCCTGCTACGCGCTGGCCCGGCACAAGTGCAGCATCAGTGCCGACCGGGTGCACCTGAGCACCTACCAGATCGTGCTGCTGCTCGAGGCGCTGCGCGACCAGGCCGAACGCGACGCAGACTTCGCCGCGGCCCTGCACCAGTTGGCCGAGAAAGTCGAAACCCGCTACGACCACCAGCCGGAGGCGGCATGAGCCACACCAACTCACCCACCAGGGAGCACACCATGACCCGAGAAGAACTGCGGGATTTCTCGCCCGCCAAACGCGAGATCGTCGACCACATCACCCACCGCCTGCGCGACGTAGCCGGCGCGGCGCCGATGCATGTGCGCATCCTGATGCTCAGCACCATGCCCCGCGCGCCCAGGCCATCAGCGCCACAGACCGAGTGGGACACCTACCAGGACCAGGCCGAACAGCACTGCGATGCCTTCGCCGGCTTCGTCAGCGCGCTGAACCGCCTGCGCACCAGCTTGGAGCGAAACGTGAGTGGGAGGGTGCATTGATGAGAAGCGAAAGCGGTTTTATTAACGAAATGGAACGGCAGCGAATAGAGCGGGTGCGCAGAATGCGCGAGCAGAAAAAGCGCGAACTTGGAGCGAAACGTGAGTGGGAGAGTGCACTGATGAGCGACAAAAAACAGAAACATGACCAGCCTGACTGCGGCACATCCGTTCAGGGCAAAGGCTTCCTGAAGAACTATCCGGAAGAGCTCTACATGCCGGCCTATGTGCCTTTTGGCGCGATATATCACCCGCTTTACTTCCAGATCTCGATCCGTAAAGAGATTGAAGACTATGACGAAGATCAAATGCTGAGGGAAATGAAAAAAGTCGTGGATTGCTACAAGGCATTCCGCGGCGAACTCGGCCACCTGCTGTACTACCTCGAAGGTTTCATTGCCGATCGGATCATCCAGCGCAACGGTGCTGGCAAGACAGTGAGCTGGCAGGCGGTGGCCGATGAAATCCAGGCCGAAATGGATAAAGCAGTAGTTCGGTTGGGCCTGCCTGTTCAGGACTGGCGACCGATGGTTGTCGATGCCCAAAACATGGCGACGGCCCAGACCACTGATGAAAACCGCCAATACGAGGAGGAAGGCTCAGCAACCCGGTGGGGCGATCCTGGCGGAGAGCGGGGCTGGAAATGAGCAAGAGCGAAAAGAAGGAAGCGCAGGAATTGCAGCTGCCCGCCGAACTCGCGGAGGCCGTCGCCACCGTCCGTCGGCTGCAGCAGTCCGGCCAGGACATCGATCTTCCAGAGCCCCCGTCGACCGATGACCCACAGAGTCTTGCGAAGTACGCGGTCGATGTCGTCGTTAGATGCCAGGACGGTATTGACCGGTTCTACGCGATTCAGGGCTACTACTTGCTGTGGCTTAAGGACAACACGCAGCACGGCGAGCTGCAAGTTGCCTACGAGCGCGCTGGGATCAATCCGCGAACGGCCAGATCTCGAATGCAAGTCGCACGGCTCTTGCTGTCGTTGAAGGGGCAAAACGGCAACGCCGTTTCCGCTTTGCCATTTCGTCGCCAACTCAAGCTGGCGCAGCTTGGGGAAGATCAGCTTGAGTTGCTCGCGGCTCGAGGCGCGCTAGAGAACATCAATCAACGCTCAGCTAGTGACTTCGACGCCCTGATCAAGGCCCAGAAGGAAGCCGAGCGCAACGCCCAGGAAGCCGCGCAGGCCCGGGAGGAGCGCGACGAGGCGGTCGGCCGACTGGAGAAGTTCGTTCATCACAATCCCATGACCTTCCTCAACCAGGCCCGCCTGGTGGTGGCCGAGCATGTCTCGGCGGTTCGGCTGCTAGCCGCTTCCGCCTTCCGGGCCCTGGAGAAAGAGCTTCAGGAGTGCCCCTACGACGACGACGAGACCAAGGAAATGATCGTCCGTCACCTGCTGCAGGGCTACCGGGAAGTGGGCATGACCATGACGGCCTTCGAGGCCCGCGTGAAAGACCGCTGGGCGCACCTGCTGCACGACAACGACGCCGGCCTACCGGTGGAGCTGACCGACGCCCAGCAGCGAGAGGCGCGCGACTACATCGAGGCGCTGATGAACAACTGGCGCGCCTTCGACAAGCCGGCCGGCACCCGGCTGGAGCGTCTGTTCGAGCTCGATCCACTGAACCCTGAATTCGACCCCGCCACGCAGCAGCACGGCAAGGACCGCAAGCGGCCCGGAAGCAACCGCCAGAAGGGCCGCAAGAAGACCCGGTGATGAGCATGAGCGAGCGCAATAAGGATCAGATTCGCAAGGACTACCGGATGCGCATTGTTCGGTGGATCGACAAGACCTATGAAGGCCCTTCGATTTTGTCCAAGGCGCGCAAGTTCGATAAGGACCAAAAGGCCGGCAATGTACCTGACTTCTTCAGGCAGTGGGCGGCCCAGGCCGTATGCCGCCAGTCGACCACCACAGTCAGTCCCTCGACCGTCGACCGCTGGCACGACAAGATGAAGGAAGCAGGATTCGTCGGGCTGGGCACCAACTACAAGGGGCGCACGCGCACGGTCTGGGGCTGGGAAGATGCTGCGCTCAAGGCCTACCGGGTGCCGACCAAGCCCGGCTACGGCAAGGTGGCGCGGGACCTGAGAAAGCAAGGCCACGAGACGGCCACGGCCAAGCGCGTGGAGCGCTACCTGAAGTCCATTCCGCTGGCCGAGCGCGAGAAGGGTCGGCGCAGCGCCGACGAGCTGCGCAAGGAGCTGCTGCCGTTCATCCGTCGCAGCCTGGAGAACATCGGCTCGAACACGATCTGGATGGCCGACGGCCACACCCTGGACGTGCGGATGTTGCACCCGCACGGCCGCAAGCTCTATCGGCCCGAGCTCACCGTATTCATGGACGTCAAGTCCCGCATGGTGGTCGGTGCCTTCGTCTCCGAGAAGGAAAACCAGTACGCCGTGATGTGGGCCTTCTCGCGCGGCGTGAAGCAGTTCGGCATGCCGCTGTTCCTCTACACCGACGGCGGCTCCGGCTACGTGGCCAAGGCGATCACCGCCGCCGGAAGCGGCCTGCTCGATCGGCTGGGCATCGAGTGGCTGAAGGCCCTTCCATATAACGCACGCGCCAAGGCCCAGGTGGAACGCTTCTTCCGCTTCCTGAAGGAAGACTTCGCGAAGGATTGGCCGACGTACTGCGGCGACGACGTGAGCAAGGATCACGAGAAGCGCATCGTCACGCCGCGGGCGGCGGAGCGCGAGAAGGTCCAGTCGCTCTACCCCGAGCAGGATGAGTTCGTCGAGCGGCTGAAGACCTGGCTGCACTGGTACAACACCGAGCGCATTCACCCGGAGTTGGGCTGCACACCGCTGGAGTACTGGCAAGCCCACGCCGGCGAGCTCTACAAGGCCGACCACGAATCGCTGATGTGGCCGCGCGAGAAGCGCGTGGTCCAACGCGGCGAGATCAACTTCAACACCCTCATCTACCGCTCGATCGAACTGAACACGATCGACCACGGCACCGAAGTGTGGGTGGAGTACGACCCGTGGGACGGCCGCAAGATCCGGGTGCTGGATCTGCACAGCGAGGAATGGCTGTGCGACGCCGAGATCGACCAGGGCACGCCCATCATCCCGACCGCGCGCGTCGAGCAGGCGCGCATCAAGGCGCGCGAGCGTGCTGCACGCCTGCATCATATCCGTGCGATGGAGCACGACCGGCGCTTCCAGCAAGGCCGCGACACCACCGAGGTCACCGACGAGATTCATCGCCTGGAAACCCAGCACAACGACCTGAACGATCTGCACGCCGCCGGCCTCAAGCGCGCGGCGGCCGGCGGGCAGCCGGCGCATCGTGATGACGGCGGCGACGACACCGACGATCCAGAGATCGACATCTTTTCCACCGACTACTGAACCACCCACCACCAGGAGAACCAGGGCAATGCCACAACCGGAAATCGAAACCAAGATCAGCGAAGCGGCCAACCGCACCGAATGGCCCAGCGTCTACACCAGCGAGCACCGCATGCAGGTGCGCTCCATTCTGGCCATGATGGCCACCGCCGGCCTGTCGCAGCGGCGCCTGGGCCGGCTGGCCGGCATCAGCGCCAGCACGGTCAACCTGGTGCTTTCGGGCACCTACACCAAAAACGGCCTGGACAAGTTCCTGGGCGACATGCGCACGGCCCTGGACGGCTACCTGGGCCACGACCTCGAGCTGGGCGACTGGGACCAGAACGTGCCGGAACACGATCCAGTCGACGGCGCCTATGTAGAAACCAGCGTGCACCGCGCCATTGTGGCCGCCTGCTACCGCGCACGCCGCTACGGCGGCTTCGGCGTGGTTGCTGCGTTTGTCGGCACGGGCAAGACCACCGCGCTCAAGCGCATTGCCGAGCAGCAGGAAGGCGTGTACCTCATCGAGGGACTGCCGGCCATGACGCACAGCGTGCTGCTCGACGAGCTTGTCAGCCAGATCGGCTGCCCCGTCAAGACCGCGCGCGGCACCACCGGCGGCACCAAGGCTGAAAAGCTGCGCGCCATCATCAGCGCGCTCAAGGGCAAGCAGGCGCTGATTCTGCTCGACGAGGCCGAGACCTGCTCGGCATCCACCCTGGAATACCTGCGCCGGGTGCGCGATCTGGCCGGCGCCGGCGTGGTGCTGTGCGGCACCGAGCGGCTGCTGCCGATGGTGCGCGACCCGCGCGGGCGCTTTGGCCAGATTTCCAGCCGGGTGAACTACTGGCCGCCGCTCATCAAGCGTTGCAGCAACGACGACATCCGCGACCTGACCCGCGCCTACCTGCCCGATATCGAGCTGACCGACGAGCTGCTCGAGGCCTTCGAGCGCGCCAGCGACGGCTCGGCCCGCGTGCTGTGCGCCGGCGTCATTCCCGGCGTGCTCGACTACGGCATCAACAAGGGTCGCGAACTCACGCCGGCGCTGGTCAAGAAGATCAGCCGCGATTTGCTCGGCTTCACGCCGGCGAGGAGGCAGGCATGAGCAAGGTCGTGAACCTGCCTGTTTCGTGCGCCCTGGGCGAAGCCAGCAGCGAAGACGGCCGGCGCTACAAGCTGGCCGTGGGCCGCGAGCGCCTGATGGTGCATTCGCGCCAGACCGGTCGGCAAACCGCCATCAGTTGGGACGAGCTGGTCCGCGTTGCCAATCGCGCCGGGCTGGATCTCGACGGCGAATATACCGGAGGGCCCAATGCAGCTTGATCGCGAACTGCTCAAGGAACGTGCGCTGAGCGTGTTGCAGCGCCACGTTGGCAAGGCCAACGCCATCACCATGACGCAGCTGACCGCCGCCATCCAGGGCGGCGCCGTGGTGCCTTCGGCGAGGTATGAAGAAAGCCGCGTGGTGCGCTCGATCATCTCGCAGCTGCGCGCCCAGGGCCACCCGATTGCGCACCACAACGGCCGGGGTGGCGGCTACTTCTGGGCGGCCAATGAAGAGGAGCTTGCCGAGACCGCAGCCTGGTTCCGATCACGGGCCATGTCCGCATTCCGCCAGGAGGCAAACCTCAAGCGCATTTCCTTATCCGAGCTGGTCGAGCAGCTCAAGCTCGACATCGAACGCCCGCGCATGGAGCAGCGCTTGGGCGAGCTGCGCGAGCAGAACAACACCACCAAGGAGGAATCTGCCGATGCCAACACAAGGTGACCCCTTCATCACCGGCCAGTGGGGCGGCCATCCCTGCGGCGCTGTCAGTGCGCCCGACCGAATCAGCATGGTCAAGAATTTTGATCTGGATGAGGTCGAGGCCGCGATGAAGCTGCCGCACCTGCAAAAGACCGTGCGGGCCACGCTCCAGCGCCGGCGCCGCCAACTCATCAAGGAGCAACAACCGTGATCGACAAGACGCAATCCATTGACCTGGGCACGATCGAGAAGCTGTGCCGAAACTACCGCGAGGCCTACGATTTGCTGGCCGAGCGCTGCCAGACCCTCAACGAGGAAGTAGAGGCTGCCAAGCGCCGGCGGCTGCAGGGCATCAAGAATGCCGTGGCCAAGGCCAGCGATATCCGCAGCGAACTGGAGCAGGCCGTGGAGCTGGGCCCGCACCTGTTCGAAAAGCCGCGCACGCTCGTCATCGCCGGCATCCGCGTGGGCTACACCAAGCAGAAGGGCCGGCTGGTGTTTGAAGATCCCGCCCAGGTGGTCAAGCTGGTACGCAAGCATTTTCCGGAGCAGTTTGACAATCTTGTCTCCACCAAGGAAACCCCGCTCAAGGGGGGCTTAAGCCAGCTCAGCGGCGCGGAACTCAAGAAGATCGGCGTGCAGATCGAAGCCGATGTGGACCACGTGGTCGTCAAGAGCACCGACACCGAGGTCGACAAGCTGGTCAGCAAGCTGCTGGCCGAGGCCGAAGACCTGGAAAGGAAGGCAGCGTGATGGCCGGTGTGGAGAAAAGCGGCACCGGCATCACGCAGGCCGACTGGTTGTCGGTACACCACGCGCTGCCGCCGCAAGCCAAACCGGTGCTGATCGCCTACCGCTTCGGCGGCGACGACGAACTGACTGTCGACATGGGCGAGCGCGATGGCGATCAGTGGCTGTACCTGGGCGGCGGGCCGATCGAGCACGGCGAGGTGGTGCTGTACTGGGCCAATGCCCCGGTTGCCCCCGCGCTGCCGCTTGAACTGGCAGAAGCCGCATGAATTCACGTCTAGGCCAGGCCTTGCAAGTCCTGGCATGGCCACGTATGGCGCAGTGAGGCAAAAGCATGGCTAACCAAGGGAATTGTGAAGTGAGAAATTATCAGTTGCGATTGATCCACATGGCTCGCCGGGATCTCGGCATGTCCGACGAGGATTACCGCGCGGCCGTGTCCGGCGTGACCGACGGCCGCACGGATTCGTCCGGCGACTGCACCGATGCCGAGCGCCGGCGCCTGCTCAATCATTTCCGGCGGATGGGCTGGGCGCCGAAGAAGCCGGGGCGGCGCCAGTACTCTCCGGCCAGCCGCCAGAAGAAGGCCGGCGAAAAGACGCAGGCCGACAAGATCCGCGCGATGTGGATCAGCCTGCACCGGGCAGGCGTGGTGCGCAACCGGTCCGAAGCTGCACTGGGCAAGTTCTGCCACCGGCTGACCGGCAAGCACACGCCGGACTGGCTGACCCATCGCGAGGCGGTGGTCGTGATCGAGGCGCTGCGTGCCTGGGCCAGGCAGGAGCACGTCGAGGAGGCGGTGCAGGCATGAACCTGATCTGCCCGCAGTGCAACAGCCGCCTGGAGCTGGCCGGCCTGGCCGAGGATGCCGAGGCGCGCAAGCTGTTTGGCCTGCTGGCCCAAACCGGCCCGGCCGGCAGCGCGTTGATTGCCTATCTGGGCCTGTTCAAGCCGCCCAAGCAGGCGCTGCGCTGGGCCCGCGCCCATCGCCTGGCCGGCGAGGTGCTGGCCATGAGCCGGCAGGTGGAAGCCAGCTTCGACGAGCTGGCCACCGCTTGCCTGCGCACGGTGGCCGCCCTGGACGAGCGGCGCAAGGGCAGCGACTGGCAGCCCTTGAGCAATCACCGCTATCTGGCCCGGGTGCTCGACGCCGTGCTCGAGGAGGCCAAGCCGGTGGCACGTACACCCGCGGCCAATACCGGGCCCAAGTCCAAGCGGCTCTCGGCGCTTGAGGTGCTGGATGAAGACTGAAGCGCCGCAGTGGTTCAGGCGCACCGTGGCCGACGGGCTGAAGGTGCTGGTGGCGCTCAGCCTGCCAAACGAGCCGGCGCTGGACTTGATGCCGGCCACCAAACGCCTGTGGATTCATCTGCTGTGGAACTGCGGAAAGGTCTGGCAGGAGGGCGCAGACGAGCCGCGCATCCTCGAGGCCTTCACCCGCCTGGCCACGCGGGTGGACCGCTGGCCGGCGCCGAAGCAACTGCTGGAAGTGCTGCCGTCAAGACCGCAGCCGAAGGCCATCGAGCCGCCGCCGGCCGACCGCGAAGAGGCCCGGCGCCACCTGGCCGAGATACGCGCCATGCTCAAGGGGGTAAAAGCGTGACTGAAATCGAGAAACACCCGGTGGAACTGTCCAGCCTGCCGCCGCAGCTGAAGATGCTGGTGCAGCGCATCGGCTATGCTGCCACCCTCAAGTTGATCCGCGCGCGCGGTGGTCAGCAGGTGTGGGTGCCCAAGAAGGCAACGGCCGACCGGGTGCTGGCGCAGATCATCGGCCACGGCGCGCTGGCCAGGCTGGCCGAACACCACGGCGGCGAGCGCCTGGAGCTGCCCAAGGAAGACAAGATTCTCATCCAGCTGCGTGATGAGGAACTCATCGCCCGGCGCGAGGCCGGCGCCACCGAATCCGAGCTGGCACGAGAGTACAACATCACCCGGCGCTGGGTGCTCGAGATCTGCGCGCGCAAGCGCCGCGAGAAAGAAGACCGCGAACGGCAGGGCCGGCTGTTTGATGCTTGCGCCAACGGCAACTCTTAGTGCACACTGATTATCGGCCACGGCGCCACCCCGCGTGAATCCCTTCACGCTGAAACAATCCCCGCCTCACGCTGAACATGGCACTACCTGTACCCAAGGGTTTTTGCCATGCAGTTTTTCAACAAGATCATCGACAAGATTCGCGGCCTGGAGGTCTGGGCCATTGCCCTGCTGGTCGTCGCAGTGCTGCTGATCGGCTTTGCGGCTTCGGGCTATCTGTCGCGCTGGCTGGGCTCCATCGGCCAGGTGGCCACCGGGGCGCTGATCGGCTGGATCGTCTCGCGCCGGCTCATGAAACTTAAACTGGGCGACTACACCGAGCCGCTGCATCGCTGCCTGGCGGGCTTGAGCCAGTCGCTGGTGATTGCCGCCGGCATGATTGCCGTGGCGGTGGCCGTATGAACCCGGCGCTGTTCTCACGCATGGGCGTGCTGCGCGCTGAGCACCGGCGCGGCCGAGCGCTGCTGTTCGCGGGCCTGGCCTTTCTGGCGCTGGGCATTGTCAGCGCGCTGTTCGCCTGCCAGCCGGCGGCCGCCCAGGTGCCGGCCGGTGCCTGGGAGCATCAGCGCTATCTCACGCAGGTAGCTCAGGCGCGCTTTGGCGTGACCGCCCCCGTGGCCCGGCTGGCCGCGCAGGTGCATCAGGAGTCAGCCTGGCGGTCCGAGGTGTGTTCATGGGCCGGTGCCTGCGGCCTGACGCAGTTCATGCCCAAAACGGCCGCCTGGATGGCCGAGATCTATCCGCGACAGCTGGCGCCGGCCGATCCGACCAATCCCCGCTGGGCGCTGCTGGCGCAGGTGTACTACAACCACTGGCTGCTGCAGCGCATCGAGGCAAAGAACGACTGTGCCCGCTGGGCCATGACGTTGAGCGCCTACAACGGCGGCATCGGCTGGCTTGGGCGCGATCAACGCCTGACGGCCGCCGCCGGTGGCGATTCGCAACGGTGGTTCGGCCACGTTGCCCGCTACACGCAGCGCGCCGGGTGGGCGCGTGAAGACAACCGCGGCTATGTCACGCGCATTCTGCTCGAGCTCGAACCACGCTACGCATCCGCGGGCTGGCCCGGCCGGCCGGTGTGCCTGCGTCAAGACCGGCAATGCTCAAGGGACTGATCGCATGCGCGGCCGCCATCGTGCTGTTGCTGGCCGGGCTGGGTTGGCAGACCTGGCAACTTGGCCAGGCGCGCGAGAATGCCGGGCGCATCGGCGAGCGGCTCGAGACCTGCCGGCAGGCGACACACGCCAATCTGGCCACTGCACAGGAGCTGCGCGATGAACTCGACCGCTGCGTGGGCGAAGAAACCTTTATCGACACCGAGCACGCGGTTGACCGCGAGCGGCGTGCTCATCGGGCCGAACGACTGGCGCGCGAGGTCGAGTCGCTGCAGGCGCAGATCGAGGCCGCGCTGCGGCCCGATGATTGTGCCGGCCGTCCTGTGCCTGGCAGTGCTGTTGAGCGCCTGCGCGAGTCAGCCGATCGTGCACACCGTGCCGGTCGAGAAGAAGGTGCGTCAGTGGGTGCCGGTACCGGCTGAGCGCATCGCGCCGCTGGACGTGCCGCGGCCACCGCCAGGGTTGCTGTGGGGCGAGTCGCTGCAGCTCAACGCCATCCTCTACGGGGTGGTCGAGCAGTGTCAGGCAGACCGTTTGGCAATCAGGAGGCTCAATGAGCGCACCACGAAACACACGACACAGAAAGAATAGGCGGCGGCCAATGCATAAAGTGACCGACCCGGATATCGCCCGGGCCCTGGGCCGGATCGAGGGCAAGATCGACGGCATCCAGCACACCCAGGCTGAGCAGAGCGTGAAGATCGGCAAGGTCGACGAGCGCCTGCGCCACGTGGAGCAGCGATCGTCGGTGCATGGCGCGGTCGGCGGCCTGGTCAGCGGCGCGGGCGTGACGATCATCATCGAGTATCTGCGCCGCGGACTGGGCGTGTGAAGCATGGCGTATTCACAAGCGATTCGGGATGCAGTGCGCGACGCGTTCGTGCACGATCGGCTGCCGCTGGAGGCAGCAGCCGAGCGGGTGGGTGTCAGCTACTCGGCGGCACAGAGCTGGAAGCGCAAGGCCCGGGCTGAAGGCCAGTGCTGGGACAAGGCGCGGGCGGCCTCGCGCATGTCGTCAGGCGGGCTGGGTGACCTGACCAGCCAGCTGCTCGAGGATTTTGCGATTCTGTTCCAGTCGACCGTCGAGCAGATCCGCGACGCCGAGGTGGACCCCATCAAGAAGGCCGAGGCCATCTCGAGGCTCAGCGACGCCTACACCAAGACCATGCGCGCGGCGACCAAGGGCGCGCCCGAGATCGGTCGGCTGGCGATGGCGCTCGAGACCATCGATCTGCTGGCCAAGTTCGTGCGCAGCGAATACCCCGAACACGCCGAGGCGCTGATCACGGTGCTGGAACCGTTCGGCCAGGAGGTGGCGCAGCGATATGGCTGATCTGACTCGACGCGAATTCGAGAAGCGCCTGGCCGAACTGGGCTCGGAGCTGCGCCGACAGATCGAAACGGAGGTAGATGGTTTTGCCCCCGACCCGGCTGCCGCAGACCAGCGCCGGCAGCAAGCAGCCGACGATTTCGAATTCTTTGCGCGCACCTACTTTCCGCACTACGTGCAGTTCGACAACTCCGGGCTGCATGCCTATCTGTACGAGACGCTGCCGGCGCTCGTCGCCCGGGCCTCGGGCGTGCATCAGGCCATCGCCGCCCCGCGCGGCGAGGCCAAGTCCACCATCGTCGGCATGATCTTCGTCATCTGGTGCGTGGTCACCGAGCGCAAGCACTACATGTGCCTGATCATGGATGCCTTCGAGCAGGCCGCCGAGCACCTCGAGGCCATCAAGGCCGAGCTCGAGGTCAACCCGCGGCTGGGCAACGACTGGCCCAGCGTGTGCGGCCGCGGGCGGGTGTGGCAGCAGGGTGTGCTCATCACCCGCAACAACCGCAAGATTCAGGCCTTCGGCTCGGGCAAGCGCATCCGTGGCCGCAGGCACGGGCCGCACCGCCCCGATCTGGTCATCGGCGACGATCTGGAAAACGACGAGAACGTGCGCAGCCCCGAGCAGCGCGACAAGCTCGAGAACTGGCTGCTCAAGACCGTGCTGCAGCTCGGCGATGCCAGCGGCAGTATGGATGTCATCGTCATCGGCACGGTGCTGCACTACGATTCGGTGCTCAACCGCCTGCTCAAGAACCCGCTGTGGCGCCGGCGGCGCTTCCAAGCCATCGTCGACTGGCCGGCGCGAATGGATCTGTGGGACCAGTTCGAAGAACGGCTGCTCAACCGCGGCGAAGATGCAGCGATGCGTTTCTACCGGCAGCATCAGCCGGCAATGGACGCCGGTGCGCGGGTGAGCTGGCCCAGCGCCCGGCCGCTGGTGCGCCTGATGATTATCCGCGCGCGAGATGGCCACGAAACCTTCGATGCCGAGTATCAGAACGATCCGATCAGCGCCAAGGACGCGCCGTTTGCCAGCGTCATTTACTGGGTCGAGCCGTGCCCGCGCTGGATCTACTTCGGCGCCTGCGACCCGAGCCTGGGCAAGCACGGCAAGGGCCGCGACCCCAGCGCGATTCTGATCGGCGGGTTCGACCGCGAAGAAGGACGACTCGACGTGATCGAGGCCGAGATCGGCAAGAAACTGCCCGACCTGATCATCGAGCGCATCATCGAGCTGCAGCGACACTACCACTGTCTGGCCTGGGCCATCGAGGCGGTGCAGTTTCAGGAGTTCATGCGCCAGACGCTGGTCGCGCGCTCGGCCAGGCGGGGCATTCCCGTGCCGGCCGTCGGCGTGACACCGCACAGCGACAAGGAGCTGCGCATTGCCAGCCTGCAGCCGCACGTGGCCAACGGCCTGATTCGTTTCGACAACCGCCACAAGACACTGCTCGAGCAGCTGCGCCACTGGCCCAAGGCCGACCACGACGACGGGCCCGATGCGCTGCACATGCTCTGGACAATGGCCAACAGCCGGGCCGGCGGCAACACGCAGATCGTGACGCGCCGGCGGCGCTTACACACCGACTTGAGAGGCTACGCCTGATGGAGATTCGCAAAATGGCACGATCGAACCTCGCCCAGGCGATCGCAACGCGCAGCAGCGATCCGTACTTCACCAATGCGCTGCGCTTCTTGCCGAACCCGGACCCGGTACTGCGCAAGCTCAACCGTGGCCAGGAGGCATTCGAGGGCATCGCGATGGACGCCCACGTGCTCGGCGAGCTGCGCTCGGTTCGTGCCGCCCTGCTGGGCTTCGAGTGGCGGCTGGAAGCAGGCGGTGATTCGCCGGCCGATGTGCGCGCGCTGGAGCTGTGCGAAGGGGTGATGGCAAGGCGGCCGGCGCCGGGCATGCATTGGTCGGACGTGATCTGGTCGATGGCGCAGGCTGTGTTCCGCGGCTTCGCCGTGCACGAGGTCGTCTGGGAGCGGCAGGACGGCTACTTGCTGCCCGCCGCCGTGCTCGATCGGCCGCAGCGGCGCTTTCTGTTTGGGGCTGACAACGACCTGCGACTGAAAACGCGCAGCGCGCCGCTCGAGGGCATTCCCCTGGATGGCAAGAAGTGGCTGATGACCCGGCACATGCCCAGCCAGCAAAACCCCTACGGCACGGCGGTGTTTTCCGCCTGCTTCTGGCCCTACACCTTCAAGCACTCGGGCTTTCGGTTCTTCGTCAAGTTCGCCGAGAAATACGGGCTGCCCTGGGCCATCGGCAAGTACCCGCAGGGTGCGCCCAAGGAGGATCAGGACAACCTGGCCGATGCGCTCGCTCAGATGATCGAAGATGCCATCGCGGCCATCCCGGAAGGCTCCGGTGTGGAGCTGCTGAGCGCCGGCGACGGCAAGGCGGTGGTGCACGAGAATCTGATCAACCTGTGCAACCGCGAAATGTCGAAGGCGCTCACCAGCCAGACGCTGGCCACAGAAATTCAGGGCGAAGGCAGCCGCGCTGCCAGCGAGACGCACCGCGACCGGGAGGTGTCGGTCAACGAGTCCGATCGCAAGATCATCGCCGACACTTTCACCGAGCTGTTTCAGTGGATCACCGAACTGAACGTGCCCAACGCAATCGCACCGAAATTCGAGTTCTGGGAAGAGGGTGAGGCCCGCAAGGAATGGGTCGAGGTGCTCGATGGCTCCAGACACTTCCTCGACATTCCGAAGCAGTTCGCCCACGAGCGGCTGCAAATTCCGATGGCCACCGACGGCGAAGACGTGCTGCCGCGTAGCGGCGGCGAGCCATTGCAGCCGCCGCAGTTCGAGCGCCATCGCTGTGCCGGCTGCGGCGAGCACCACAGCTTCGCCGCCCTGGCCTTCCCCGATCAGGCCGACCTCGAGCGCATGATGGACAACATCGACGACGAAACGCTGCAGGCACAGGCCGAGGCCATGCTCCGGCCGCTGTTCGACCTGATCCAGAAACATGGGGCCGATGAAGCCCTGGGCCATCTGGCCGAAGCCTATCCGGACATGGACGATAGCGTCCTGCAGGATCTGCTCGCGCGCGTCATCTTCGTCGCTGACGTATGGGGCCGTCTCAATGCCTGAGCAGGTCAGTCTCGCCTACGCCATGCGGCTCGAACCGGCCGATGCAATCGCCTATTTCGAGTCGAAAGGCTACGCGATCACCTGGAACTGGTGGGAGGCAGCGACCGACGCGCACGCGCGCGCCTTCACGGTGGCCAAGGCCACGCGCATGGACGTGCTTACAGACATTCGTGAGGCCATGCAAGAGACCCTCAATGAGGGCGTCACAGAGCGTGAATTCATCCGCGCCCTCGAACCCAAACTCAAGGCAAAGGGCTGGTGGGGCAAGCAAATCGTCGTCGACCCGAAAGGCGGGGCGGAAGTCGTGCAACTCGGCTCGCCGCACCGCCTGCGCACCATCTACCGTACCAACAAGTTCAGCGCCTACCAGGCCGGGCGCTACAAGCGCCAGAAAGAGCAGTCCGAGGCACGGCCCTACTGGCAATATCTGGCCATCATGGACTCGCGCACCCGCCCCAGCCACGCCGCGCTGCATGAAAAAGTGTTCCCGCACGACGACCCGATCTGGGAGCACATCTACCCACCCAACGGGTTCAACTGCCGCTGCCGCGTGCGGACATTATCCGAGGATCGACTCAAGGAAGAAGGGCTCAGCGCCGACAGCTCGAAAGGCCAGCTGCGCCAGGAGATGGTCGAGGCCGGCGTCGACAAGCGCACCGGCGAGGTAATCGAAAAACCCGCTACCGTCTGGCGCGGAAAAGACGCCCGGGGCCGCGATGCAGTGTTTCGCACCGATGCTGGGTTCAGTCGGAATCAGGGCCAGCTGGCTTACGGGCTCGATATTGAGGTCATGCGCAAAATCTCGCAGGTAAAGGATCGCGCGATCCGGGCGCAGGCTGTGCAGGCCATCAACAACTCCAGCCTTCGGCAGACGCAGTTTGCCACCTGGGTCGATAATGCTCTGCCGCGACGGGGTGCGGGCCACTCCGCCCAGACACTGCACCTGATGGATGAGCGCGCCGCGGCAGCATATCGAGCCCGCGGCCAGGAGCCAGCCCGGGTATTGGTGATCGACGAAAAGCGACTAGCACATGTTGACAGCCCGAAGCATTGGGAAGCAGGCATCGCGCTGAGCGCTGACGAAATCAAGGCTTTGCCTGGGCGGCTTGCGAGCGGCCAGGCCACACTCTACTGGGACAAGAAGCACCGGAATCTGGTATATGCGCTGGATGCCGGGGCCGATCAGTCAATAGTGGTAGCTGCGACCGCTGACCGAAAGCTGAAGAAACTGGAGGGCCGACTCGACCAGCTGGTCAACGCATTCCTCGTGCCCAGCAGCCGACTTGATGACCGTGGCCGATTCGAGCCGATTGATGATTGAGCCAAGCGGGTGGCCGACTGTCCACCATCACCCCGCTTTTCCGGCAGTTGCCGGTAGGTTACTGGTCGCTGGCTCGCCGTCTAATTTCCAGCGGTCACTTGGCTCAACTTGGAGAATATCACATGGCTGACCAGTTCCGCATCGAAGTCGACGACGAGAGTGTACTGGCCGCGCTGCGGCGCACCGAAGAAAGCGCCCGAAATCTGACACCGCTCATGCAAGACATCGAGGGCATCCTCGTCGACGCCATCGAGCGTGCCTTCAAGAAGGAGCAGGATCCTGAAACCGGAGCACCCTGGGCCGAGCTTTCACCCGTCACAAAAGCTCGCCGAGGCCCGGGCGCAAAGAAACTCCAGGACTCCAGCAGCCTGGTGCAGAGCATCGGCGGCAACCACGACGCCACCAGCGCCGAAGCCGGCGTCGCCGAAAAATACGGCATCACCCACCAACTAGGCGCCAAGAAAGGACAGTACGGAAAGACCTCGCGCGGCACCCCAATCCCTTGGGGCGACATCCCCGCCCGCTCATTCCTCGGCTTGGGTGAAACTGACCGAAAAGAGATCCTGAGCGCAGTTTCCCGCTATATTTCCGGCAGTTTCCGCTAGCAAAACAGCCCCTTTAAGCTAGAATCCGTATCAAACCAACTGACTTTGACAGCGTGCTCGAAACCCGCTGAAACGCCCGCCACAACAGGCTTTCCCGCGATTTTCCACGCCATCCCCCCTTTCTCAAACTAAATGACCCCCCACAAAAACACGGAATTCACGGAATAAACCGGAAGCGGTGAAAGCAGGAGATTGATCCGCCGCAGCGCTTGCAGTGCTTTGCAGTGAAGCACACTGTGAAGTCCTTGTAATCTTTCGGTCCGTGTCTTCCGCGCCTTCCGTGGCTCCCGACCGGAGCACGCCACTGAAGAAGCGACAGGCGATCAAAAAGCCCTGGTAAAACGCTGCTTCTCTCAATCTGCGTCCACCTGCGATATCTGCGGCTTGATTCTTTAACCGGGTGAGGCTTTCAGAATTCGTCGGCATAGCTGCGCGCAGGCATCGACGTAGGGGCCGCCGAACAGGTTGGCGTGGTTGAGCAGGTGATACAGCTGGTAGAACAGCCGCCGGGTTTCGAAGCCCGGCGGCAGCGGCCAGGCTTGTTCGTAGGCCCGGTAGAAGGCCTCGCCGAAGCCACCGAACAGATGCGCCATGGCCAGATCGCATTCGCGGTCAGCGTAATGAATCGAGGGGTCGAAGATGACCGGCGTGCCCTCCGGCAGTGCCGCGACATTGCCGCGCCACAGGTCGCCGTGGATCAGCGACGGCTGCGGTTTGTGTCCGTCGGAGGCCTTGCGCCAGGCCACAGAGATGTCTTTTTGGCGACGGCTCCAGCCCTGACCGGGCAGATGGCGGTGCAGCCGGTCGAACTGCGGGGCCAGGCGGCGATCTGCGAAAAACGCCGTCCAGTCATCGACCCGCGTGTTGTTCTGTGGAGTCAGTCCGATGTAGTTGCTGCGGTGCCAGCCGAAGGCCTCGGCGCCGTGACGGTGCAGCGCCGCGAGCTGGCGCCCCAGCCGCTGGTCGGCACGATCGCCTGGCTGCTCCATTTCAAGATATTCCAGCGCCAGCCAGGCATGGTCACCCAGCGTGCCGCGGCGGATGAATTTCGGTACCCGAACCTCGCCGACTTCAGCCAGTGCCTCCAGGCCGTCGGCCTCGGCCGAGAGCAGGCCGGCCCGCTCCAGCGGCAGGGTCTTTACAAAGACCGTCGCGTCGGCCGCCTGCAGCACAACGGATTCGGCAATGTCGCCGCCGGGCGCCGACGCGACGCGCAGGCCGTGTTCGTCAAGCCCGAGGGCGCTGGCAACAGCTGCGGCTTGTTGGATATCGAGCAGCATGCAGCTGGCCGGGTGCCTGACAGGCGTCAGCCGGTGACGTAGCGCTCGAGCTGCTCGATCAGCTGCTGCTGGTCGCCGAGCACGGCGTTGACCAGGTCACCGATGGAGATCACGCCCAGCAACTGCCCCTTTTCGACGACGGGCAGATGGCGGATGCGCTTGCGCGTCATCAGGGCCAGACCCTCTTCAGCGGTAGCCCGAGGAGAAATGGTGATCGCGGGGCTCGAGCAGATCTCGCCCACCCGCGTCTCGCGCGACGAGCGCCCTTCGAGGATGACCTTGCGAGCGTAGTCACGCTCGGAGATGATGCCGTGCAATTCCTCACCGTTCATCACCAGCATGGCGCCGATGCTGCGCGAGGCCATCAGGCGAATGGCGTCATAGACGGTGTCTTCCACGGCAACCGACCAAATCTGATCGCCCTTTGTCGAGATAATCTGTCGAATCGTTTGCATTGACGCCATCCTCCTGCAGTTCGGTTGACGTTTTCGAGTATAGGCTGCGATTGCCGCAATCAGCAAACGCCGCGTTTACTTGCCGATGCAGAAACTCGAGAAGATGCGGCCGAGCAGTTCGTCGGAGCTCATGCGACCGGTGACCTCGCCCAGAGAGTCGGCCGCCAGGCGCAGCTCTTCGGCCAACAGCTCGCCCGACTGGCTGGCCGCCAGCTCGGCCTGGCCGCGGCGAAGGTGTTCTCCGGCCCGGCTGATGGCGTCGACATGGCGCTGGCGGGCAGAGTATTCTCCGCCGCCGGCGTCGTCGAGGCCGAGCTCTTCGATGACCACCTGCTCCAGCAGTTCCAGCCCCTCGCCGGTGACGGCCGACACGCGCACGTGACGACCGTCCCGCGATGGTCTGGCCCCCACCAGGTCGATCTTGTTGTCGATGCGGATCAGCGGCACGCCTTCAGGCAGGCCCGGCAGCGGATGTGCTTCGCCTTCGGTGGCGTCGACCACCCAGAACACCAGGTCGGCAGCTTGCATCTCGCGCTCGGCGCGGCGCACGCCTTCGGACTCCACCCGGTCGACGGTCTCGCGGATGCCGGCGGTGTCGGCCAGGGTCACCGCCAGACCGGCGATGGTAATGGTTTCGCGCAACACGTCGCGGGTGGTGCCCGGCACTTCGGTCACGATGGCAGCATCATGGCGGCTGAGCGCATTGAGCAGGCTCGACTTGCCGGCGTTGGGCCGACCGACAATGGCAATGCGAACGCCGCTGGTCAGCAGCCGCCCGGTGCCGGCGCGCTGAAGCAGCGTTTCCTGGCGGGAGCGTAGCCCGGCCACTCGCTCGGCCACCTGGCCTTCGGCGAGAAAGTCGATTTCCTCGTCAGGAAAGTCCAGCGCCGCCTCGACCCAGACCCGCAGCTCGACCAGGGCTTCGGCGAGTTCGTCGACCTCTTCGGAGAACGCGCCTTCCAGGCTGCGATGAGCGGCGCGCGCGGCAGTATCAGTGGCAGCCGCGATCAGATCGGCCACGGCCTCGGCCTGGGCGAGGTCTATGCGATCATTGAGAAAAGCGCGCTGGCTGAACTCGCCGGGCGCTGCGCGGCGGGCGCCGAAGTCAACACAGGCCGCAACCATCATTTCCAGCACCACGGGTGAGCCGTGGCCCTGCAGCTCGACGACGTCCTCTCCGGTAAACGAGCCGGGTCCAGGAAAGACCAGCACGAGCCCGGAATCCAGGGTTTCGCCCTGATTGTCGCGGAAGGTCCGAAGCGCGGCCTGCCGGGCGGGCGGCAGCTCGCCGCACAATTTCCGGGCAATCGCGCGGCTATCCGGCCCGGACAGGCGAACCACGCCAACGCCACCGCGCCCGGGCGGCGTGGCGATGGCGCAAATCGTGTCGTTGACGGTAGTCATGGCAGCATTCTGCCATCCAGACGCCCGGCAACGCTCGGTGATGACGCCTCTTCAGGCTCATCTCTGCATTGCACAGGACTGAGGAACCCATGCGCTTGTCGGTCACGGGACGCGCCGCGACAGACATGGACGGGACGGACCCTTTCCACTTTGTTCCGGCGCGCCACCAATCTCAGGGAGAGGACCAGCCGAGGCGTTCACGCACGGATTCGGGCGTATGCTCGCGCACCACGTCCACCTGTCCCGACACCGTGATGATCAGGTTTTCCGGATGCAGATACTTGCGCGCCGCGGCGTTAACGTCCTCGAGCGTCAGTGCCCGCAGCGCGGCGACCTGGTCGGCATCCCAGTCCTTGGTTCCCGCGATGTGGTCACCCTTGAACAGGTGGTGCTCGAGCATGTGCACCAGGCCGACCGTTCCCGGCCGCTCAGCGGCAATGTCCACCCGGTAGAAACTGCGGGCACCCACGCGTCCAGCTGATTCCCGTTCCCAGACCAACACGGTGACGCCGTTGGCCAGAACTTTCTTTTGCACGTCGACCTCCAGGTCAGCGGCATTCACGGTCAAGCTGGCAAGCAGGATGTATGGCAAAAAGAAGAAGGCAGGCAGGCGTCGACGAGAGTTTTCAGGCATGGACATTCGATTCCGGAATCAGAGACAGGCGTAGATGGAGTATAAGCGTCATGGCCCGCAGTTTCGCGCAGCGCCATCAACCGGGGAAGTCCATTCGAAAACCCACTATCAACCTGGCACGAACGCAGATGACATTCGTGCCAGGTCAATTAAAGAATAGCCCTCCGGTTACTGACCGGCGTCACTGGCCAGCAAAGAGCTTGACCCATTCAGTCAGCAGTCTGGTGCCGTAACCGGTGGCACCTTCGGGGTGAATGCCGTCGGGACTGTCGACGAGGGCATCGCCGGCCATGTCGATATGCAGCCACGGGGTGTCCGCCGCGAAGTGCTGCAGCAAAATGGCACCGGCCTGAGCGCCGGGCGAGCCGGTATTGCGGATATCTGCTATACGACTGTCGATAATGCCCTCATAGGGGCCGAGCGGCAGTTGCCACACGCGCTCGCCGGTCAACTCCCCGGATTTGCGCACGCTCTCGAGCAGATCCTCGTGTTCGCTGAACACGGCGGCATAGTCGGTGCCGAGGGCACGCACCTTGGAGCCGGTCAGCGTGGCGATATCAACGATGGCACGCGGGTTGAAGTGCTCGCGCGCATACCAGATACCGTCGGCGAGGATCAGGCGGCCTTCGGCGTCCGTATTGGCAACCTCGATGGTGGTGCCATCGCCGGCAGTCACGACATCACCGGGCAGCTGTGCTTCTGACGAAATCGAGTTCTGCGACAGGGGCATCACGCCGACCACGTTGACTGCCGCCTGCTGGGCCGCCAGGGCAGCAATGGCACCCATCACCGCCGCCGCACCCGCTTTATCCGTCTGCATGCGCAGAATCGACGCGGAATTGGTTTTCAGGTTGTAGCCCCCGGTGTCAAAGGTGTTGCCCTTGCCGACCAGGGCGACGGGCTGGTCGTCACTGCCTTCCCAGTGGGCAACCACCAGGTGGGCCTTGTGCTGGCTGCCCTGGCTGACGCCGTAGAGCGAGCCCATACCCGCTTTAAGAACCTGCTCCGGACGCAGAATGGTCACTTTTACCCCCAACGGCTCCAGCACCTTGCGCGCGTACTCGGCGAAGGCGGCCGGGTGGCCATCACTGCCGGGCAGGTTGGTCAGCTCGCGGGCATGGAAGACCCCCTCGGCCAGGGCGCGCAGCTGCGCGTATTGCTGCTCGGCCTGCGACTGCGCGCGCACCGTGAAGTGATAGTGCTGCGATGGACGCGGCTCGGGGTCACTGAAATGACGATCAAAACGATAGTTGCGCAGATCCATGCCGTGGGCGATGGCGGTCGAGATCTCGACATTGAGCGCATCATCCGTGATCAGTGAGGCATTCACCTCGATACGCTGCGCCGAGCCGGTATTGATATGGCCTGCCAGGTTCGCGCCGATCAATTCGGCGGCATGACGCTCGAGCTCCGCCGGATTGCCAACGCCAACCAGGATGATCCGGTTTGCATTCAGCTCGGCCGGCGCCAGGATTTCCACTCGTTGCTCTTTTTCGCCTTCAAAATCGGCTGCGGCAAGCGCGCGCGCGACCTGGCTTGCTGTGCGCTCATCCCAGTCGGGCCGTCGCACTGCCTCCTGCCCTTCGGGCACGAGCAGCACCAGAGTGTCAGCTTCGCGGTCAGCCGTTTCCGAGAATTCGGTACGAGTCTGCAAAAACTCTGCGTTCGCTGCAGTGAACAGCAATACGGTGGCCACGAACAAAAGGCAGCCCAGGATCACGCGCGACATATGCATTGAATATATCTCCGGTTTCTGAATCTGAAATCCCGAACAGTATAGAAGAGCTTGTGTCCGCTGCGGCCGGCTGCTGCGATCAGCGGGCGGCTTTGGCTGCCTTTGGGTTCGTCGCTGGTTGTGGCCTCAGGCGTTGTTGCCGCGCTAAAAAAACCCGCGCCCGGAGTCCGGGCGCGGGCGGCGTCTTTCAGTGCGTCTGCCGAGGCATCAACTGCGCTGGAACGGGCCGGCCCACAGGCCCAGACCTGCCATCGAGGCAATCAGCAGCAGCAGCATCCACAGCGAGCTTGCCGGCACCGGGATCGGCGGTGTGGTGGTCACGATCACGCTGTCATCGTCGCCGACCACATTGCCGTCGTCGTCTTCGCCGGAGACCGTGGCAACGTTTTCCACCTGGCCACTCGCCTGATCGCTGGCGGTGAGGATGTAGTCAACCGGCCCACAGGCAGCCGATTCACCCGGCGCCAGCGCATCCGGCGTACAGCTGATGGCGCCGCCGAGCATGGGGTCGTCGACGACGACATTTTCCAGCGGATAGCCGCCGGTGTTGGTGACTTCAAACGTGTAGGTCACCGTATCGCCCGGATCGTAGGGCCCGGTGGTGCTCACCGACTTGACCAGCACAATGCTGGATTCGTCGTTGAGCGGCGCGTCGGCCGAGTCCTCGTCTTCCAGCGGGTTGCCGTCGGGATCATCACCGGTCGCCGTGGCCGTGTTGGTAAACGGGCTGCCGGCGTCGAGATCGGCCTTGGTGATCACATGCTCGGCCTCGCAAACCAGCGTGGCACCCGGTGCCAGCGTGGTCGGCTGGGCCGGCGTGCAGGCGGTAATGACCGCATCGGGGTCGCTGATCTCGACATTAGCCAGCGTCACTACGCCGGTGTTTGTGGCCGTCAGCTGGTAGCTGATGGTGTCATCCTGGGCGTACGGCTCACCGCTGGAGGTGATGGTTTTCTCCAGCCGGAGGCCGCTGTCGGTATCCAGCGGCGCATCGGCAGAATCGTCATCTTCCACCGGGTTGTCGTCCGGATCATTACCCGTCGCCGTGGCGGTGTTGGTAAACGGCGTGCCGGCATCCAGATCCGCCTGGGTCACCACATGCTCGGCCTGACAGGTCAGCGTTTCCTGCGGTGCCAGCGTGGCCGGCTGCGATGGCATGCAGCCGGTGATGCTGGCGTCGGGATCGCTGATCTCGACGTTGGCGAGCGTACGGCTGCCGCTGTTGGTGGCAATCAGCTGGTAGGTAATGGTGTCACCTTCGCCGTAGGGCGCGCCGGTGGAGGTCACCGATTTGACCAGCGTCAGGGCGGAATCGTCTTCCAGCGGTGCATCGACGGAATCATCGTCTTCCACCGGGTTGCCGTCCGGATCGTCGCCGCTTGCGGTGGCCGTATTGGTAAACGGCGTACCGGCGTCAAGATCGGCCTGCGTGACCAGGTACTCGGCCTGACAGGTCAGCGTTTCCTGCGGCGCCAGCGTGGCCGGCTGCGATGGCATGCAGCCGGTGATGGTGGCGGCGGGATCGCTGATCTCGACATCGGCCAGGGTCAGCGTGCCGGTGTTGGTAGCCACCAGCTCGTAGGCGATGGTGTCGCCCTCGCCATAGGGCGCGCCGGTCGAGGTGACGGTCTTGTCGAGCACGATGCCAACGTCGGTGTCGAGTGGCACGTCGGCGGAATCATCATCGGATACGGGGTTGCCGCTCGGGTCGTCACCCGAAGCCGTGGCCGTGTTGGTAAACGGCGTGCCGGCGTCCAGATCCGCCTGAGTCACCACATGCTCGGCCTGACAGGTCAGGGTCTCGGTCGGGGCCAGCGTGGCCGGCTGGGCCGGGGTGCAGCCGGTGATGACCGCATCAGGATCGCTGATCGCGACGTTGGCCAGGGTCAGCGTGCCGGTGTTGGTTGCAATCAGCTCATAGGTGATGGTGTCACCCTCGCCATACGGCGCGCCAACGGAGGTCACGGTCTTGTCGAGCACGAGACCAACATCGGTATCCAGCGGCGCATCGGCCGAATCGTCATCGGAAACCGGGTTGCCGTCCGGGTCGTCGCCCGAAACCGTGGCCGTATTGGTGAACGGCGTGCCGGCGTCCAGATCGGCCTGGCTGATCGTATGCTCGGCCAGGCAGATCAGGTCATCGCCGGGGGCCAGGCTGGTCGGCTGCGCTGGCGTGCACGAAGTGATGGCGACGTCGTTGTCGACAATCTGCACGTTGGCGAGCGTGACGTTGCCGGTATTGGTGGCAATCAACTCGTAGCTGATGGTGTCACCTTCGCCATACGGCGCACCGGCCGAGGTGATCTGCTTGACCAGGCCGATGCCCGGGTTCTGCGCGATCGGCGTGGTCACCGTGTCGTCTTCGTCGGGCGTCTGATCGCTGCCGGCCGTGGCGGTATTGACGATTTCGCCGGTGTCGACGTCGGCCTGGGTGGCCGTATAGGTGCCGATCAGCGTGCAGGTGCCGCCCGGTGCCACGCTGGCGCACGGCGTCGTGCCGCCGGTCGGCGTGATCATCGGGTCACTGACAATCACATTTTGCAACGTGACGTTACCGGTGTTGAGCGCGGTGACCGTATAGGTGAGCACGCTTCCCGGCTCGATCGGGTCGGGCGCGTTGGTCAGCACCTTGTCGATGGCCAGCTGCGGCGTGACGGTCAGCGGCGTGGTCTCGTCGTCTGCGTTGTTGCCCGGGGTCGGATCAGAACCGTTGTTGCCGTCGTCGTCGACGCGGGCAACGTTATAGATCGAGGTCACGCTTGCGTCGACCGGGTCATCGACGATCACGGCAAAGGCCGCGCTGCCGGAATCGCCCGCAGCCAGCGCGCCGATGGCCAGCGTGCAGGTGCTGCCGGCGCTGGCGTCGGGCACGCAGCTCCAGCCGCCCGTGCTGGCGCCGGCATCGAAGCTGGAGTTGGCCGGCACGGTCTCGGTGATCTCGACGCCGGTGGCGTCCTGGCTGCCGATGTTTTCATAGTCCAGCGTGTAGGTCACGCTGCCGCCGGGCACGGTCGTCGCGCCGCCGTCGCTCTTGCTCAGAGTCAGATCGGGTGCGGCGTCGATCGGCGTGGTCTCGTCGTCCTGGTTGTCGTTCGGCGTCGGATCCGGGCCGTTGCTGCCGTCGTCTTCGATCAGCACCGCGTTGAGAATTTCGCTCACACCGGCATGCAGGGGCGAGTCGACATCGACGGCAAAGACCACGCTGCCCGAATCGCCGGCGGCAAGGTTGCCGAGGGTCAGCGTACAGCTGCTGCCCGGCGCGGTGCCGGCGCAGCTCCAGGCCGGATCGCTTGCTCCGGCATTGAAGCTGGTGTTGGCCGGTACCGTCTCGGTGATTTCCACGCCGGCGGCGTCCTGGTTGCCGTTGTTGGCGTAGTTCAGCGTGTAGGCCAAGGTGGCGCCGGGGGCGGTAGCGGCGACCCCGTCGTCCTTGACGATGCTCAGGTCGGGTGCAGCGTTGACCGGCACGCGGGTGGGATCGTCCGGGCCGGGCTCGCCGGGATCGTCGCTGGGCACGGGTGGCAGTTCATCGCTGTCGGCAACGGCCTGGTTTTCAACCTCGGTCACGCCCGCCGGAAGCGGCGAGTCAATCACCGTGTCGTACTCGATGATGGCCGTATCGTTCGCCGCCAGGCTGGCGATGGTGACCTGAACAGTACTGTCGCCGGCGGTATTGCCGATGGTCACCGTGCCGGTGCTGGTGGTCACGCTGCCGGACACCAGCGCGCTGTTGGCGTCGGGCACGTCGTCGATGACGATGTTGGTGGCCGGCGCCGCGCCAGTGTTGTCCAGCGTCAGGGTGTAGCGCAGCGTGTCGCCCGGTGACACATCGCCGGAACCGTCGGCATCAACCTGCAGGCTCGCGGTCTTGCTCAGAGCCAGGTCGGGCAGGCCGATCTGGTCGCTGTCGCTGACCGGCGGCAGATCGCGCGCTTCATCGCGCGGCGAGCCGTTCTTGGGCGGCAGGCTGTCGCCGCCGACCAGGTCGGCGGTGTTGCTGATCGGATTGGGGTCAGGCGGCAACACGGCCAGCGGCATGTCAAAGCTGGCCGTTACGCTGCTGCCGGCCGCAAGGCCCTGGCCGCCGCTGCTGGCAAAGCTGACGGTGTGCTGCCCGACCGCCGGAGTGTCGTTATCAATCACCAGGGTGTAGCCCGAAGGCACGGTCGCCGGCGCAAAAGCGGCGACGTTCCAGTCGGCCTGGTCAAACACGTCTTCGACAATCAGGTTGTAGGCCGTGGCATTCCCGGTATTTTCCAGGGTGAGCTCGATGCGCACCCCGCCGTTGCTGACCGGGCCCATGGACTTGCTCAAGCCCACATCCGGCTCGATCACGTAGACCTCGGCATCGTCAGTCATTGAGCCACCGATGCCGTAGGTCAGCTCGGCCAGGTTGGTCAGCGTCACGCCATCAGTGTTGGCCGGGTTGTCGACGACCAGCGCCACGATCTGTACGGTCAGGCGGTCGTTGGCGTCGGAGACACCGTCGATGGTGTTCGTCACATCACCAAAATCGAAGGTGACGGTGTCGTCGATGCCGTCACTGTTGGCGTCGGTGATGACCGGGGTGCTCGGGCCGGTGGTCGACAGATTGCCGCCAATGCTCACGACCGAGGCACCGATGGCCTGCATGTAGCCATCAGCCGCGCTGGCCGGCAGGGCGTCGACAAGCACCGCGTCGGTGGTCACCCCTTCCGGGAATTCGATCACCAGACTGTAAGTAACGGTCTCGCCAATCGACACGTCGGGCAGCGCCATGATGCCGCCGCCGGACATGATGCTCATCATGCCCGAGCCTTGCGCGGTCTTGGTCAGGCCCGGCCCCTTGACGGTGACGTGCGCGTTATCGGCGCTGTCGCCGGGGCGATTGTGGTCGGCGTTTTCGTCGGGCAGCGTGAAGTATTCCAGCGCCGCGGAGTTGGTCAGATCGGTACCGGCCTCGACACTCTGATCGACGTTGACTTGATAGGTGATGTAGCAGCTGCCGGTCGCCAGTTCGAGCTCGGGAATGGTAAAGAAGATGTTCGGGTTGCCGCTCGAGTCGACAGCCTGGCTGGCGCAAGTTCCGCCCACGCTGCCGTCGCCGCCCCAGATCAGGCCGGCCGGCAGGCTGTCGGTAATTTCCAGGTTGAAGACATCGGCGGTGGAACCGGATGCATGCTCGATATCCAGGCGCACGGTCACGGTGTTGCCGGCTTCGACGTAGCCGTCGGCCGGGTCGACAATGCTCTTGGTCAGATTCAGATCCGGTGCGACTAGATCCACGCCGACGCTGCCGCTGATGGGATCGCTGCTGGCGGTCTCGAAGGTGGCGCGGTTGAGCTGGTTGGTGATCCCGCTCTGGTTGGCGGGCACGTCGACCACGACGGCGACCACCTCGAAGGTGATTTCATCATCGCCAACGCTCGGGCCGGCGGGATCATTAACGACGGTGTCCAGCTGCCAGCGCACGCGGTCGTTGTGACCGTCGCTGTTGGTATCGCTGTGTACGCCGGCAGCGCCGACGGCCGGCAGCGAGGTACCGGAAAGGTTGGCGCCAACGCTGATGACTCGCGAGGAAACCACCGCCAGGGTGCTCGAGCCGGTCGGCAGCTGATCGGTAATGACCACGCCGTCGGTGGTGCCCTGCGGGAAGGTCGCGGTAAAGTGGTAGGTGACTTCCTCACCGATGGTCAGGTCTTGTTCCGGGCCGAACTGGCCGCTGCCGGTGCTTGGCTCGCTGGTGGCGACAATGACCTTGTCCATACCCGGCTGAGTAACCGTGATGGTGTGATCATCGTCGGCGCTGTAGCCGCGCTGGTCAGCGTTGGTACCGGCGATCGAGTCCCAAAGCAGTGTGGCGGTATTGATCAGCTCTTCCTGAGGCTGCACGTCGACGGTGAGCCGGGCCTGATACTCGAGCACCACCTCGGCACCGCGCGCGAAATTAGTCCAGCCAAGCGAAATCGTGTTGCCGCTGCTGTTGTCGACATCGAAACCTGTCCCGCTGATGACCTGCAGGCTGCCGGGAACGAGCGCCAGCTTGGGCGGCAGGGGATCGTCGAAGACCACATCGTGGGCATCCGCCGTCGATCCGGCCGCGTGCTGGAGGGTAACGGTATAGGTCACCACATCGCCGGCCTCGCCCCCGGTGATGTCGCCGGACTTGCCGATGGTCAGCTGCGGCTCGACCACGTCCATGGGCGCGCTGGCCGAGGCGTCCAGGCCGGGGCCGAACTGCACCAGCACGTTGTTGCTCAGCTCGTCGCCGTTGACGTTGGCGGCGGCGGCGTCGATCAGGGTGGCGGTCACCTGAATGACGACCTGGTCGTCAGGGCCCAGGGCGCCGCTGCCGCTGTTGACCACCTGGCCGAAATCAAACTGCGCGGTGTCGTCAATGCCGTCGCCAAGCTGCGCGTCGCTGATGACCGCCGCCGGGTTCGGGTTGGCGGGCGCCAGGTTGGCGCCAGTGGCAATGACGCTGGCCGAATCCAGGCGCATGAGGCCGTTGGTCCAAGGCACGGTATCGGTCACGCCCACCTGCGGGGTGGTGCCGTGGGGAATGGTGACGGTGATATCGAAGGTCGCAGACTCGCCGATGGCCAGGTCGTCGATACCCGAGCGGTGCTCGTTATCTCCGGTGGCCGGCTCCGAAGTACTGCTGATGACCTTGGAGACAACAACCGAATCGATGGTGACGGTGGCCGAGTCGTCGGCAACGTAATCGTTCATGCCGCCGCCCGAGCCGTCGCGCTCGCCGGTGTCGCTGCCCGGCGCGCCCGGCGTGGTCGAGCCGGTCGGGTTGGGGGCCGTGCCGCTGGTGGCCGGCAGACTGGTCCAGCTGGCCTGGGCATTGTTGACGATGCTGGTGCCCGGGGCGACGCCGATTTCGAGCGTTGCATCGAAGCTGATCTGGAGTTGGCAACCGGGCTCCATGACGTCGACCGTGATGTCGAGGTTGTCTCCGACCGTATTGTCGGTGATGCCGCTGCAGCCGCCTGACGGCGTGATGGTCAAACTTGTCAGGTTGGTCAGACCCGCCGGCAGGCTGTCGGTAATGTGGACATCGTAGGCGTCGCTGCGATTGGCGCCCGCGGCGGCAGTGACGTCCAAGGTGAAGCTGATGGTGTCGCCGGCCTGCCCGGTGCCCGGCGAGGCGGACTTGGTCACGCCAATCGCAGGCTCGGCGATGCGGATGCGGGTATTGTTGGAACTCCCGGCCAGCGGCGAGCCGGCGCTAAGCGTGGTGAACGAATTGTCACGGTTGTCGCCGCGGGTGTTGTTGCCCGCGCTGGAGTTGTTGACCAGGGCGTTGAATTCGACCACCAGCCAGGCGTCGTTGTTGTCGCTGTTGGCGTTGGTGACGTCGCCGAAGGCAAAGATCGGGTTGCTGCCGTTGCCGAACGGTGATCCGGATATGGCGCCGGCGGGCAGACCGAAGGTGATCGCGCTGCTGGCCACGCTGCCCGGATCGGCGGCGGTGCCGGGCAGGTTGGGCACGGCCAGCGTGCTCGAGCTCAGGCCCGGGGCGCTGGCGCTGACGAAGGCAGCCGTCGTTGTGCCGTCGTCAAGAAAGGTCAGGCCCGAGGGCAGGTTGTCTTCCAGGCTCATCTGAGCGATCTCGCCTTCGGGAATGCGCACGACCAGGCGGTAGCGGACGATCTCGCCGATGGTGGCGCGCGGCGGATTGCTGGTATCGGACGTGCCGGGCTCGGACGAGGCGACGAAGTACTTTTGCTGGGCGATGTTGGCGCTCTCGACCGTAGTGGAGTCGCGCCGGGTCGGGAACGTGGTAGCCCCGCTCTGGCTGGCAAAGTCCAGCTCGGCGGTGTTGGTGATACTGGTCATGGGTGCGATGTCGGCCGCCACCTGACAGTCCACGGTTACCAGCGCAGTGTCGGCACCGTATGGCGCGCCGGGTGAGCCGTCGTTGGCCGCGAGCGGATCGTCGAGCAGCAGGCCGCCGGCCAGCGTACCGCTGTAGCCCAGCGCGCTGCCTGAGCCGTCGGTCACGCCGGTGACGCTGCAGCCGGTCAGATCCGCCGGGAAGGCATCGGTAATGGTCACGTCATAAGCCGGGGCACCGCCCTGATTTTCGGCGGTGATGACGAAGGTGATGTTGTCATGGGCATCGACGCCACTGATGTGACCATCCTCCGGCTCGTTGCCCGGCCCGGGACTGATCGTGCCGTTGCCGTCGGTGGCCGACACGCCTTTGGTGATGACCATATCGGGGGCGCCAACCTGGAAGTGCACCGGGCCGGTCCCGGTGGCTGCCTCACCCGGGGTGTTGTTGGTGCTGGCCAGCAGGATATTGGTCAGAAAAAGGCCGTCGGCAAACGGATCATCGGTAATCGGGGCCGTCAGGTCGACCTGAATGGTCTGTGCGGTCGGACTCGACACGTCCGGCCAGTCGATGATCAGCGCGTTCTGCGCGGCGTTGACGGTGATGGCATCCGGCGTCAGGCTGGCAGTATCGCCCGGGCCGTAGGCGAGGTTGGCGCCGGGGAAGCTCGTGTCGATATCGGTCACGTCGATTACCGGCAGCGGCAGGAAATCCTCGAAGCGGATATCACTGGTGCTGCCGGCGGGAATGTCGAGGGTCAGCCGGAAGACGATGTTCTCGCCCGGGAGATATGCAGGCTGCGGATTGACGATTTCCTTGTTCACTGCAATGGGCGCGATGATCACGGTGGCGCCGCTGCCGTCGCTGCAGGCGCTGGCGCCCTGGGTCAGGCTGTAGTCGGCATCCACCTGGTTGGTCAGCGAATCCGAGGCCAGCACGGGCGAGCCGCTGCCCTGGTAGTCATTGCGGACCTGGGCGTCATAGCTCAGGGTCACGGCCGTGCCGGCCACGAGCGTGCCGGCGGCCGCGCCGATGTCGTAGACGATGGTGGTGGTGGAATCGGGGTTGACGGTCACGCTGGGTGTGATGGTGACCGGCGAGCCGCCGACCACGAGGCTGGCGTGTGCGACGAAGTCGATGCCGTCGGGCAGGAGGTCGGTCACGATCAGGCTGTCGGCATCGCCGAAGTCGGTCACCTGGAAGTTCAGCGTGTAGCTCAGGCTCTGTCCGGGCATCGCTGCGGCCGGAGAAACCGATTTCTGCACCGCCAGATGGCGGGCGGTGACGGTGGTCTGGTCATTGGCCGGAGGCAGCACGATGGCGGGGCCGGAAGTGGGCTGATAAGTGCCGCTGGCTGCGGCGCCGTTGATCACCGGCGCAGTGGTGCACACGGTTTCGTCGAGAATGTCGACGATATGACCCTCATAGCTGACGACGACGTCATCGTCGGCACCGGTACCGACCGTGTTGCCGCTGCAGGTCACCTCGAGGCTGCCACCCGGCGTGCTGGTCGATGGCTGGGTGGTGACGCTGCAGCTTGTACCGCCGGTAATGGTGACGTTGCCGTTGAACTGGAAGTCGGCCGGCAGTTCATCGCTGATCACCAGCGGGTTGATGGTCGCCTGATTGGCGATATCAACGGTGAGGTTGTAGCTGTAGGGCCAGCTCGGACCGGGGGTGCGCTCGCTCTCCGGCGCGGTGTCGGTCTTGGTAAATCGCATGACCGTGGGCGTGACCGGATCGTTGATCGGGCTGCCGATGATCGGGCCGTTGTCGCCGGTCGGCGTGTCGCCGAATTCGTACACCGGGGTGATGATGATATCGAGGGGGTCGCCCAGGACGGCGTCAGGATCGATGGTCGCACACAGCTCGGCCGGCAGATCCGGTCCGCCGTCGACGACCGAGCCGACCGGGTATTCGAGCACGTAAAGCGCGGCGCCGGGGGTGCCGGTAACCGGCTGGTCGATTACCGGATCGGTGAGCTGGTTGCCGGGCGCAGGCGGAAAATCGCCGACGTAGCTCAGCGTGCCGCCACCGAAGATGTCGGCCGAATCGAGCGTCAGGCCGTCGGCCAGCTCGAGGCGCAGGTAGGGCCCGTAGCCGGGCGCGCCGCTGTTGTTGAAATCAACGTCGAAGCAGAACTGCTCGCCCAGAAAACTTTCCGCAGGGACGGTCGGGCTGGCGACCGGAGTCTGGGCAACGGCAAACTGTGCACATACGAAGGCCAGTACGCCGGTAACGAAAACTGCAATCTTGTTCATCGAGCTCTAATTCCTTTGCGGCAAGCCGCCAGGGTCGTTAAACGATGCGCCTGTGCGGTCACAAAGGAATGGCCCAGGCAATACAGCGCCTCCGTATCGAGGCGTCACTCTGCAAGGGGCTGGATACAACTGAACCAGCACTTCAAAAAAGTGCCGTAAAACGGTGGGACCCCCCTTGGAAGTCGACCGATTATGCGAAGTCGGTCAAATTCCGCTCCAGATTACCATATTCAGGTCGGTCTGTTAACCAACCGACCGGATCAACGCTTGCGGCGTTCTTCTTCCTTGTCCAGGCGCCTGAGGATGTACCACTGCTGGGCCAGCGACACGCCTGCGTTGGTGGCCCAGTAGAGCACCAGGCCGGCCGGGAAGAGCGCGAACAGAAAGGCAAATGCGACCGGCAGAACCTGCATGATCTTGCGCTGCGTCGGATCCATGCCCGCGGCCGGCATCAGGCGCTGGGTGATGATCATGAACGCGCCGTTGAGAATCGGCAGGATGAAGTACGGATCGGGCTGGCTCAGATCAGGCACCCACAAGAACGAGGCCTGGCGCAGTTCGACCGACTCGAGCAGCACCCAGTACAGTGAAATGAAGATCGGGATCTGGACCAGGATCGGCAGGCAGCCGCCGAGCGGGTTGACCTTCTCCTTCTTGTAGATCTCCATCATCGCCTGGCCGAACTTCTGGCGGTCGTCGCCGTAGCGTTCCTTGAGCTGCTGGATGCGCGGCTGCAGCTTTCTCAGCTTGCCCATCGAGCGGAACTGCTTTTCGGTGAGCTTGTAGAACAGCAGCTTGATGAGCAGCGTCAGCACCACGATCGAGAAACCCCAGTGGCCGATCAGGGTATGGATGTGGTCGAGCGCCCAGAACAGCGGGCGCGAGATGATGGTGAAGAAGCGGTAGTCGACGGTCAGGCGCAGGCCCGGTGCGACCTCGTCGAGGCGGTTCTGCAGTTTGGGGCCGGCGAACAGGCGGGCGTTGAATTCATGCCGGCTGCCCGGCGGCACCATCACCTGCGGTGAAGTGGCGGCAATCAGGTAGCGTGGCAGCTGCCCGCCGCTGCTGACCTGGCGCGTGGTGTAGCGATGGCGCTGGCCCTCGGGCGGAATCCAGGCGGCCAGGAAATAGTGCTGGATCATCGCCGCCCAGCCGCCGCTGAAGGTGGCCTGGAACGGCTTTTTCGCCATATCATCCCAGCCCAGCTTGGTGAGCGCGTCTTCCGGCGAGTGAACCGCAGCACCGTCATAACTGATGCGTTCGGGGTTGGTGAAGGCCCAACCGCTGCTCGATTCCGGCCGCGTTTTCTGCAGCTGGAGGTAGCGCGCACCCTGCCACGGCTCAGCGCTGTTGTTGATGACCTCCACCTGCAGATCGACAACGTAGTTGCCGCGATGGAAAATCCAGGTGGCAATCACTTCCAGGCCCGACTGATGCCGCCAGGTCAGTGGCACTTCGAGGGTATCTTCTCCCGGCTCGAGCGTGTAGGAGTCGCGCTCGTACTCCCAGTCGCTGCGGTGATTCGGCGCCGGTCGGTCGGCGCTGATCAGACCGGCCTGGGCGACAAACAGCCGCGGCAGATCCTCGACCAGCAGCTCGAAAGGCGTATCGGGCTGGTCGACGCTGACCGGATAATCCTTGAGGCGCAGATCAACCAGGGTGCCACCGTTGGCATCCAGATCGACGTTGAGCACGTCGGTATCGATGCTGATGCGGCGGCTCGCCCGGAGCGCAGGCTGTGCGTCCGGCTGACGGTTCTCTGCTGCGGGTTCGAGCCGGCCGGAAGCGTCGGAAGTTTCAGCGTCATCGGCAAAATCCGGCACGTCGGGCAGATCGGCAATTTCGCCGTCGTGCTCGGCGGGCGCCTTGCCCGCTGCGGCCAGGCTGCCGTTATCCGTGGTGGACTGCTGCGGGGTGCGGGCCTCGGGCTGCGGTGGCGGTGCATAGTCCTTCTGCCACTCGAGGTACGCCATGAAGGCCAGCAGGCCGATGAGTAGAAGAAGGAAACTGCGCGTATTCATGGATTGTCGCTAAACCGCTGCCAGAGTTGTTCGAGTTTTGCGTTCAGGACGCGGGGATCGGCATGGCGAGCAGCCGATCGAGCCACGACCACGTAGTCCATCGCTGCAAGACGATCGCGCCGCAGGCGAAAGGTCTCGCGTATGCGGCGGCGTATACGATTGCGATCGATCGCCTTGTTCGACACTCGGCGCGACACGGCCATGCCGAGACGCGCCTGGTCGGACGGAACGAAGTGCACCCGGAAGAGTTCGTTACCGCAGGAGCGACGACCGGCAAAAACCGCCTTGAACTGCGCACCGCTGAGCAGGCGTGCAGTTCTGGGCAGGCGCTGCCGCCGTGGCATTTGCCTGCGGACTACCGGCCCGGGTTGGCGGCCAGGCGTTTACGACCCTTGGCGCGGCGCGCGTTGATGATCGCGCGGCCTGATCTGGTGGCCATGCGCGCACGGAAGCCGTGGCGGCGAAGGCGCTTGATTCTGCTGGGCTGGAATGTCCGTTTCATGACTGAATCCGTAAGCTGTTGGTGTTTTGGCGATGGCTTTGACGATAGAATGGCCGGCCGGTTCGCTCCGGCGCCGGTTTTGCCCCGACCACGACATCACGCTTCCGTCAACGCCACGCCGCTCAGGAAGGCCTGACAAAAGACGGAAATCATAACTTCAAGATTGCTTGCGTGTCAACGCTCTGATATCGGGGGCGGCCGCGACGCGCAGGGTGAATTTAGCCCACATGAGGATTAGACTGAACCACTTATGACCGAGCAGCAGCCCAATCATCCGGTAGGTGCCCTTTGGCAACAGTGCCTCGAGCGCCTTGAGCGGCAGATTCCGCTGGAGGAACTCAACACCTGGATTCGTCCGCTGCAGCTCGATGGCAGCGACGGCAGCCGCGTGCGGCTGAGCGCGCCCAATGATCTGGTGCGCGACCAGGTGCGCCAGCACTACCTCGAAATGATGCGCGAGTTCTTTGCATATCACGGCTTCCGGCGCGAGGCCGTGAGCATCGAGGTGGGCAGCCGCGAGGCGCCGCGCCTGGAGCCGCAGGCCGAGCGCGGCGGCGCCTGGGGTCTGGACGAGCGCTATCATTTCGACAACTTTGTGCTGGGCAAGTCCAACGAACTGGCCTTTGCCGCCGCCAACCAGGTGGCCAACAGCCCCGGCACCGTCTACAACCCGCTGCTGCTTTACGGCTCCACCGGCCTGGGCAAGACCCACCTGCTGCACGCTGCCGGCCACTTCATCGCCGAGGCCAACCCGAATCGACAGGTCATGTACCTGCACGCAGAGAAATTCGTCAGCGAAATGATTCAGGCGCTCCGCCGCGACAGTATCGATGCATTCAAGCGACGCTACCGCTCGGTCGACACCCTGCTGCTCGACGACATTCAGTTTTTCGCCGGCAAGGACCGCTCGCAGGAGGAATTCTTCCACACTTTCAACGCCTTGCTCGAATCACGTCAGCAGATCATCCTGACTTGTGATCGCTACCCCAAGGAGGTGGATGGCATCGAGGCACGGCTACGCTCGCGTTTTGGCTGGGGGCTGACGGTGTCGATCGAACCGCCGGACTTTGAAACCCGGGTGGCCATTCTGCAGAAGAAGGCCGGCGAGCGCGAGCTCGAGCTCAGCGACGACGTGACCTTCCTGATTGCGCGCCGCATGCGTTCGAACGTTCGCGACCTGGAGGGCGCGCTGAACTCGCTGATCGCCAACGCCCGCTTCTCGGGCCGCAGCATCGACGTGGACTACACCCAGGAGATTCTGCGCGACGTACTGGCGGTACACGATCGTCTGATCACCATTGAAAACATTCAGAAAGTGGTGGCGGATTTCTATCAGCTGCGGGTTGCCGACCTGCTCTCACGCCGGCGCAACCGTTCGATTGCACGGCCGCGGCAGATGGCGATGTATTTGACCAAGCAGCTGACCGAACACTCGCTGCCGGAAATCGGCAACGCCTTCGGCGGTCGCGATCACACGACAGTGCTGCACGCCTGTCGTAAAATCGAGAGTCTGTGCGAGTCGGACGGGCGCCTGCGTGAGGAACACGCCCGTCTGACCCGAGAATTGACCAGTTGAAGGGCCGCATGAATCATCGCTTGCCGGAACAAGCTGTGGGGAGAGCCTGAACAAGCTGTGGACAAGTTTTCGAGGGCGAGTTATCCACAAAGACTCAACAGGTTTCACCGCCGGTTATCCTTGCGGTTATGGAGTGGCAAGTAATTGATTATGAGGGGAAAAATGTTTCTTCAACAGTTTCAACAGGCCCTACTGTTACTGCTTATTTCTTTATATAAACAAAACAGAAACAGTCATCCGACTGCTTCGACATGAAGGAGCAATCATGAAGTTTTCGATTCCACGTGAGACGCTGCTCGCGCCCATTTCCCAGGTCGTCAACGTGGTCGAGCGCCGGCAAACGCTGCCGGTTCTGGCCAATTTCCTGATCGAAGCGGTCGACGAGGGTCTGCGCATCACCGGTACCGACATGGAAGTCGAGATCGTTGCGCGGGCCCAGGCCGAGGTCGCTCAAACCGGTGCCATCACGGTACCGGCGCGAAAGCTGGTTGATATCTGCCGGGCCTTGCCGGAGGGAGTGCAGGTCAACGTTCAGCTCAACGAAAACAAACTGGCGGTGCACGCGGGTCGCAGCCGCTTCAGCCTGGCAACGCTGCCGGCCAGCGAGTTCCCCTCCAGCGATCAGGCCGAAACGCTGCAGACCTGGCAGATCAATCAAGGGCGGTTGAGATGGCTGCTTGAAAAGGCTTCGTTTGCCATGGCGCAGCAGGACGTACGCCATTATCTAAACGGCCTGCTGCTGGAGTTTCGCGACGGCCAGCTGCGCGCGGTGGCCACCGACGGCCATCGCCTGGCGCTGGCGGAAACGGATGCGGAAATCAGCGGCGAGATGCGCAGTGTGATCGTGCCGCGCAAAGGGGTCATGGAACTCAACCGCATTCTCGAAGACATCGACGAACCGCTCAAGATCATGCTCGGCCAAGGGTTTCTCAGGGTCGATCGTGAGCGTATCGTGATGACCACCAAGCTGATCGACGGACGCTTCCCCGATTACGAGGCGGTGATTCCGCTGCTTTCCGAGCAGCCGATGCAGGTCGCTCGCGAAGAGTTCATTCACGCGCTGCAGCGCGCGGCGATCCTGTCGAACGAAAAGTACCGCGGCGTGCGCCTGGAAATGCTGCCCGACACTCTGCGCATCGTGGCCCACAATCCGCAGCAGGAAGAAGCCACCGAGGAGATCGAAGCTGAACACACCGTCGACAAGCTCAAGGTGGGCTTCAATGTCAATTACCTGATGGACGCGCTCAACTCGATGGCGGGCGAAAAGGTGGCGATATCGCTCAAGGATGCCAATAGCTCCTGCCTGATCACCGACCTGGACAGCGAGGACGTCCGCCAGGTGGTGATGCCCCTGAAGCTGTAGCCGACGCGGATGACCACGCCGCGCGAGTCTTCTTGAGCCTGGACCAGCTGTCGATCCGGGGGGTGCGCAACCTCGAGCCGGTTGAGCTGGCACCGGCGTCCGGCATGAACTGGTTTTGCGGGCCCAACGGGGCCGGCAAGACCAGCGTGCTGGAGGCGATCTATCTGCTGGCGCGAGGACGGTCGTTTCGCTCGGCGCGAATGGGCCGGGTGATTCGCAGTGGTGAACAGGCGCTAACCGTGGTGACCCGCCGCGGCGACAGCGGCCAGAGGCTGGGCGTCGAGCGTGATTCCGCAGGATGGCGCGGCCGTATCGACGGTCGCGACAGCCAGCGAATCAGCGAGTTCGCCGCCCTGCTCCCCCTGACCCTGATCGAGCCCGGCAGTCACGAGCTGATCAACGGGGGGCCGGCTGGTCGGCGTCAATTCCTGGACTGGCAGTTGTTCCACGTGGAACCATCCTATCTGGCCGGTTGGCAACGCTTCGCCCGTCTGCTGCGTCAGCGCAATGCCGCGCTGAAGACCCGCGCTGCCGACGGGGTGCTCAACGCGTTGGAGCCGGATTTTCTGCGCGCCGCCGAAGCAATCAGCCACGCCCGCCACGGTCTGATCGAGGCGCTGTCAGGGCACGTGCGCGCCATGGAAGGCGAGCTGGAGTTTCGCCTGCCGGGGCCGCTGGCACTGCGCTACCGTGATGGCCAGCCGTCCGGCACCGAGCTGGCCACCGTGCTCCGTGACCAGCGTGATCGAGATCGCGAGCGTGGATTCACCCGTTACGGCCCGCATCGGGCCGAGCTGGTGCTTTCTTGCGCGAACCGGGTGGCTTCAGAGCTTTCCCGTGGTCAGCAGAAGCTGATTGCCATCGTGCTGTTGCTGGCCCAGTACCGCATGCTGGCCGACGGCCAATCACTTGCCCCACTTCTGCTGATCGACGATCCGGTCTCGGAGCTGGACGCGCAGCATCTTGACGCTTTGCTGAGCTGGCTCGAACGCGAATCCGTCCAGAGCTGGGTGACCGCCACCAGCGAAGCACCGGCGGCGGCGAGAGTGTTCCACGTGGAACATGGCCGAATTTCACAGCAGTGATATAATCAAACGAATAAGTCGCCGGCCGGCAAGTTGATGCCCCGGTGTGCGCAAACCTTCCTGGAAACTCCATCCACATGGCGCAAGAAGATTACGGTTCTACCAGCATCAAGGTTCTCAAGGGCTTGGATGCTGTTCGCAAGCGCCCGGGCATGTACATCGGTGACACCGATGACGGTACGGGCCTGCATCACATGGTTTTCGAGGCCGTCGACAACTCGATTGACGAGGCTCTGGCCGGTCATTGCGACCGCCTGCGGGTGATTCTGCATGGCGACGGCTCGGTCAGCATCTGTGACAACGGCCGTGGCATTCCCGTCGATATGCACGAGGAAGAAGGCCGTTCAGCCGCTGAGGTCATCATGACCGTACTGCATGCCGGCGGCAAATTCGACGACAACTCCTACAAGGTTTCGGGCGGGCTGCATGGCGTTGGTGTGTCGGTTGTCAACGCGCTGTCGGAAAAGCTCGAGCTGGTCATTCATCGCCAGGGTCAGCGCTGGTACCAGAGTTATCGCAACGGCATACCGGAGGCACCGCTGCAAGCCACCGGCGAGAGCAGCCGCAGCGGGACCGAGATCCGCTTTACCCCCAGCCGGGAGACGTTTTCGGATACCGAGTTTCACTATGAGATACTGGCCAAGCGCCTGCGCGAGCTGAGTTTTCTCAACTCCGGCATCGAGATCGAACTGATCGACGAGCGCAGCGGCAAGCGGGACCGTTTCATGTATGAAGGCGGCATTCGCTCCTTTGTACAGCACCTGAGCCAGAAGAAGAGCGCGCTGCATCCCACGCCCCTGCACTTTGTCGCCGAAGTCGACGGCAACACGGTGGAAGCCGCCCTGCAGTGGACGGATTCGTTTCAGGAGTCGGTGTTCTGTTTTACCAACACCATTCCGCAGAAGGACGGTGGCAGCCACCTGTCCGGGTTTCGTGCTGCGTTGACGCGCACCATCAACCACTACATCGACGAGGAAGGCCTGGCCAAGCGGGCCAAGGTCCAGACCACTGGCGACGACTGTCGCGAAGGGTTGATCGCGGTATTGTCCGTCAAGGTGCCGGATCCCAAGTTTTCATCGCAGACCAAGGACAAGCTGGTTTCCTCCGACGTCAAGCCGGCGGTGGAGTCCGCGCTGTCGAGCCATCTGCGCGATTTTCTGCTCGAGAATCCCAACGATGCCCGGGTGATTGTCGGCAAGGTCATCGAGGCCGCCCGAGCGCGCGAGGCCGCGCGCAAGGCACGCGACATGACGCGCCGCAAGGGCGCGCTCGACGTGGCCGGCCTGCCCGGCAAGCTGGCGGACTGCCAGGAAAGGGATCCTGCGCTGTCAGAACTCTTTCTGGTCGAGGGTGATTCCGCCGGCGGCTCTGCCAAACAGGGCAGAAACCGCAAAAACCAGGCGATCCTGCCGCTCAAGGGCAAGATTCTCAACGTCGAGAAGGCGCGCTTCGACAGGATGCTGAGCTCGGTCGAGGTCGGCACCCTGATTACCGCTCTGGGAACGGGTATCGGCAAGGAAGAGTTCGATATCGATAAGCTGCGCTACCACCGCATCATCATCATGACCGACGCCGACGTTGACGGTTCGCACATCCGCACCCTGCTGCTGACCTTTTTCTACCGGCAGATGCCCGAGCTGGTCGAGCGCGGCCATGTCTACATTGCCCAGCCGCCGCTGTACAAGATCAAGCAGGGCAAGCAGGAGTGGTATCTCAAGGATGAGGGCGAGATGAATCAGTACCTGCTCGAGCGCGCGCTCGACGGTGCTGCCCTGTATCCTTCGACGGATGCGCCGGCGATCGATGCGGCCGCACTGGGCGAGCTGCTGAAGAACTTTCAGCAGGCGCGCATGATCGGCGAACGGCTCAAGCTGCGTTACGATGTCGATGTGGTTGAGCAACTTGTTGATTTCAAACCACTTTCAGAGGAAACCAACTTCGACGTCTGGGCCGAGGCCTTCAGCACCCGGCTGGAGCAGGCGACGCCGGCGGGCGTCACCTGGCACATCAAGCCGCTGCCCGGCGGCGGCGTCGCGATTTCACGTCACTCTCAGGGCGTGGTGCAGGATACGGTGCTCGATACTTCGTTCTTCAATTCGCCGGAGTATCGACAGCTGGCCATGGTGGGCGAGGCGGTGCACGATCTGTTCGAAGAAGGCGCCCGCATCGAACGCGGCAACAACCGCCGGCCGGTCACCCGCTTTGCCGAAGTGTTCGACTGGCTGATGGAAGAATCCCGCAAGGGCCGCAGTTTTCAGCGCTTCAAGGGCCTGGGTGAGATGAATCCGGAACAGCTGTGGGATACCACCATGAACCCGGAAACCCGCCGCCTGCTGCAGGTCACTATCGAGGACGCCGTTGCCGCCGACGAGATCTTTTCGACCCTGATGGGCACTGAAGTCGAGCCACGGCGTGAATTCATCGAAGCAAACGCCCTTGAAGTCGCTCACCTCGATATCTGACGCTATAGTTTTTGAGTGTGAAGTGTTAAGTGTGAAGTGTTAAGTGTTAAGTGTGAAGTGTTAAGTGTTAAGAGGCGGGCGTTCAAGACGGTTGGTGAGGTTTTATATCCTGGAGCTTTTGCCTCCTGGGGTCGTCAAGCGTTAGCGTGAATTCATCTTTTTTCTTCACACTTCACACTTCACACCTAACACTTAACACTTAACACTTTTCAGCGCAGTGTCCAGGTCGTCAAGATCTGGCGTGGCGCCGGGATCGGCTACGATCTGCAGCTTGATTCCGGCCTGGCGGGCGGCTTCCATTAGTGCTTGATCGGTGCCGATGAGGGTTATATCGACGACGTTTCTGCCATATCGCTGCGCAGTCCGCTCGAACTCGTTTTTCTGCCGCTGCTTGCGGCTGAACAGGCCACCGCCGAGGTAGAGAACGCCGTCGAGCTCGGCGCCGGCGCGGCTGAACATCTGATGAAGCTGCTGCTGCAGGGCCAGATCGCGATCGACGCTGCGGCGCGTGGGTCGCCAGCCGGCGGGCCGGGCGGCAACCAGAAGCACACGATGTCCGCTGCGCTGAAACGCCACCACGCGCTCGACCCGACCGGCATCCGGCAAGCGCCGGTCCCGGTTCAGCAGCAGGCTGCGCTCGATCAGGACGGGTGCGGGCGGGCCTCCCATCAGCGCCCCAGGCGGGCAACGTCGGCAATGCGCAAGAACATCGCCCTGAGCTGCGCGAGCACGGCCAGGCGGTTGTGTCTGAGCGTCTCGTCGTCACACATCACCATGACCTCATCGAAAAACGCGTCGACGGGTTCGCGCAGCCGGGCCAGCGCCGCCAGCGCGGCCGGGTAGTCACCGGCCGCCAGCGCTTGATCCAGCTCGTCGGTGGCGGTATCGATGGCCGCCACCAGGCGCGATTCGGCGGCGTCCTGGAGCCGTTCGCGATCGATGTCGGGAACCGATTCCATTCCGGCCTGCTTGAGCAGATTGCTGGCGCGCTTGTTGGCGGCCACCAGCGATGCCATGGCGGGATCATCGGCAAATGTCTGCACGGCGCGGCCGCGGGCGAGAAAGTTGGCAATCGATCCGCTCTCGCCGGCGGCCACGGCGTGGACCGTATTGGTCTCCATGCCCTGCTCGCCGGCCCAGGAGCGCTGCCGCTCGAAGATGAAGTGTTCGACCTCGTCGAGCAGCGCGGGCGTCACGGCAACGGTTTCCTGCAGGGCGCGCCCGGTCGCCGCCAGTGCTTGCTGCAGCGTCAGGTCGGTGCCCGATTCGCCCAGCAGTCGAACAATGCCCAGCGCCGCTCGTCGCAGCGCGAAGGGATCCTTGCCGCCTTTGGGCTTCTGCCCGGCGGCGAATACCCCCAGTACCGTATCGAGCCGGTCGGCCAGGGCCAGCGCGCGCCCTGCTTCATCGGCCGCCAGGCCGTCGCCGGCGTGGCGTGGGCGGTAGTGGCCTTCGATCGCGTTGGCCACCGCCGGCAGCTCACCGTCGGCCAGCGCGTAGTAGCGGCCCATGATGCCCTGCAGTTCGGGGAACTCGCCCACCATCTCGGTGACCAGGTCGCACTTGCACAGTTGCGCTGCCCGAGCGGTGGCTTCCAGGTCGGCACCCAGCGCGGGCGCCGTGGTTTCAACCAGCTGTTCGATGCGACGCACCTTGTCGCCGATGCTGCCGAGCTTTTCCTGAAACAGGATGGCGTCCAGGCGCTCGCGCTTGTCAGCGAGCGATTCGCGGCGGTCCTGGTCCCAGAAAAATCGGGCATCGGCCAGGCGCGGCCGGATAACGCGCTCGAAACCCGCCGTCATCACTTCAGGATGGCTGCTCCGGATGTTGGCTACGGCAATGAAGCGCGGCGCCAGGCGGCCGCCACTGTCGCGCAGGGCAAAGCATTTTTGATGCTGCTCCAGCGACGAAATCAATGCTTCCTCGGGAACCTCCAGAAAGTCGGCATGGAATCGCCCCATCACGGCCACCGGCCATTCCGTCAGCCCGGATACCTCGTCGACCAGGCGTTCGTTGAGCACGGCTTCAAGGTCGGCTTCATCGGCGAGCCGGCGGACCTGAGCGACAATCTGCTCGCGGCGGCGATCCGGATCGACCATGACGCAGGCCTTCTCCAGCACCGACTCGTAGGCAGCAGCGTCCGCAACCGAGTGCCAGCCGGGCGCATGGATGCGATGTCCCCGGGTATCACGACCGGCCTGCAGGCCGAAATGCTCCAGCTTCAGCGTCTCGTTGCCGTGCAGCGCAAGCAGCCAGCGCACCGGGCGCAGAAAGCGCTCGTCGCGATCGGACCAGTGCATCGAACGTGCGCCCACCATCGAACGGACGGTGGCGTCGAACATGTCCGGCAGCAGCTCGGCCAGGCGCTTGCCGGGCTGCTCGACGCGAGTGAAAAGCCAGCGCCCCTGCTCGTTTTCGAGCCATTCGAGCTCGTCGAAAGCCTTGCCGACGCTGCGGGCAAAGCCTTCTGCGGCACGGGTCGGCTGGCCGTCGGCGTCCAGCGCCACCTTTTCGGCCGGGCCGCGGCGTTCGAGCACCTGATCGGCCTGCCGGGCCTTGACGGCGGCAATGCGCACCGCCAGGCGGCGCGGTGTTCCCATGCGCGAGACGGCATCGGCATCATCGATCAGTCCGGCGTCGGCCAGACGTGAGCCCAGGCCCCGGGCCAGCAGCTCGAGCTGGCCGTGCAGCTGCCCGGCCGGCAATTCTTCACAGCCGATTTCAATCAGCAGGTCGGCGCGCTCGCTCATGCCGCACCCTCCTGGTCTCGACCTTTGGCGCCGGGAAATCCCAAGGCCTCACGGCGGGCGTGATAAGCCTCGGCCACCCGCCGGGAAATATCGCGTACCCGCAGGATGTAGCGCTGGCGTTCGGTTACCGAGATTGCCTGGCGCGCATCGAGCAGGTTGAACGCGTGCGAGGCCTTGAGCACCTGATCATAGGCGGGCAGCGGCAGGTCGGCCTCGACCAGGCGCACTGCCTCGCTGTAGCAGGTATCGAACCAGTCGAATTGGCTCGCCACATCGGCCTGCTCGAAATTGTAGATCGACTGCTCGACCTCGTTCTGATGAAATACGTCGCCGTAGGTCACTTTGCCGAACGGACCCTCGGCCCAGATCAGATCGTAGACGCTGTCGACACCCTGCAGATACATCGCCAGGCGTTCCAGACCGTAGGTGAGTTCGCCCATGACCGGCTTGCAGGCCAGCCCGCCGGCCTGCTGAAAATAGGTGAACTGCGTGACCTCCATGCCGTTGAGCCAGACCTCCCAGCCCAGACCCCAGGCGCCCAGCGTGGGCGATTCCCAGTTGTCCTCGACAAAGCGGATATCGTGTACTTTCGGGTCGACGCCGACCGCATCGAGCGAGCCCAGGTAGAGCTCCTGAAAATCCAGCGGCGAGGGTTTCATCACCACTTGATACTGGTAGTAGTGCTGCAGGCGGTTGGGGTTTTCGCCATAGCGCCCGTCGCCCGGGCGACGGCAGGGCTGCAGGTAGGCGGCGTTCCACGGCTCGGGGCCGATGGAACGCAGGAACGTGGCCGGATGGAACGTGCCGGCGCCCACCTCCAGATCGAGCGGCGCGGTCAGCACGCATCCCTGATCGGCCCAGTAGCGATCCAGGGCGCGAATGAAATCCTGAAAATACACGGTTTAGGTCGACTCTTTCGGGCGAGTTGGCAAGTATAACGGCCCGGCAGCCGTCCGTTGGCCTGCAAACGGTTATCATGACCGGTTCGATGCCTCTTTTTCAACACAGTCAAAACAGAAATAGCAACGCCATGACCCCTCGCCTGCTGATCATCAAGACCGGTTCCGCCTGCGCTCAGGCGCGTGAGCGCTTCGGCGATTTTGAAGCCTGGTTTGCCCGCGCCTTCGGCCCGCAGCGCTTCGACTATCACACGGTTACCGTTTCTGACAATGAAAGCCTGCCCGCGCCGGAGGCGTTGCACGAGTATGCCGGCGTGGTGGTCACCGGGTCTCCGGCCATGGTGTCGCACCGGCTTGACTGGTCGGAGAACACCGCCGCCTGGCTGGCGCGTGTGACCAGGGCTGATCTGCTGCCGGTGCTTGGCATCTGCTACGGACACCAGCTGATGGCCCATGCGCTGGGCGGCAGCGTGGGGCCCAATCCACAGGGCCGCCGAATGGGTACGCGGCGCTTCGAGGTTCAGGCCGAAGACGATGCGCTGATAGGTCCGCTGGCGCCCGAGAGCCGGGTGCACGTCACCCATGTGGAAGTGGTGCTGACGCCGCCCGCCGGTGCCCGCGTGCTCGGCCGAACCGAGGCCGATGAGCACCACGCCCTGCATTTTGGCGGCCGCAGTTGGGGCCTGCAGTTCCACCCCGAGTTCGACGAGCACATCATGCGCTGCTATGTCGAAGCCCGCAGCGAACAGCTTGACGGCGAAGGCCTGGACAGCCGGGCGATTATCGAAGCGGTCGAGCCGAGCCCGGCCGGCGAAGGTGTGCTGCAGCGCTTTGCCGGTATCTGCGAGGCGCATGCGCAACATCGATTCGCGCCGGTGGACTGAGTTCGCCACCCCAGGGGCAAGCGGCGACGGTCGTCGCAGCCGCCGCCTTGTACCCTCAGATCGGCCGCGCCCTCGAGCCTGCATGACGCGCTTTCAAACCACGGACTGAGCGGCAGGGTGCAGTCACTAGATCAGGCCGATCAGGCTGGCCACCACCACCAGAATCAGCGCAGGCGTGACCACGCGCACCAGCCACAACCAGGCCGTGAAGGCCCAGTCCGGCATGCGCTGATCGAGCTCTTCGCGGGTCACCTTGTTTGACAGCACCCAGCCGGCGAACACGGCAATCAGCATGCCGCCGACCGGCATCATGAAATCATTGGCGGCGTGTTCGATGGCGCTCATGATGTCGCGCCCGCCGATGGAGATATGCGACCAGAGGTTGAAGCTGAACACCGAGGCCATGCCGGCCATCCAGGCCAGTGCGCCAACGGTCATGGCGGCGGCCTTGCGGCCCATATTGGTGCGCTCGACCAGGTAGGCGGTGCCCGGCTCGAGCAAGGAAATCGAGCTGGTCCAGGCGGCCACCGACAGCAGCAGGAAGAACATCATCCCGTAAAGAATGCCGAAAGGCATTTCATTGAAGGCCAGCGGCAGTGAGGTGAAGATCAGCCCGGCGCCCCCGCCGGCGGGGTCGATACCGTAGGAAATCACGATCGGGAATATGGCCAATCCGGCGATCAGCGCCACCGCCGTATCCGCCCCGGCCACGGTGACGGCCACGCGCGGAATGCTGATATCCGCCGGCAGATAGGCGCCGTAGGTCATGATTGCGCACATCCCCAGGCTGAGGGTAAAGAAGGCCTGCCCCATCGCGGTCACGATCATGCCGCCAGAAACCTGCGACCAGTCGGGGCTGAAGAGGAAACCGACCGCTTCGGAGAAATGCCCCGTGCTCATGCCGTAGCCAAGCAGAATCAGCAGCAACACCAGCAGCAAAGGCATGAGGACGCTGACCGCGCGCTCCAGACCCCGTTCGACGCCGAAAGCGACCACGCTCAGGGTCATGGTCATGAAGATGGCGTGCCAGATGGTCAGTTCTCCGGGTGCGGCCAGCAGGCTGTTGAACGTGGCCTCCGGATCGGTGATCGCGGCGCCGCCGAGCAGCTGCTTGAGATAGAGAAAACCGTAGTGCAGGGTCCAGCCTGCCACCACCGAATAGAAAGACAGCACCAGAAAACCGGCAATGATGCCCATCCAGCCAATGCCGCTCCACGCGCGGCTGGCGCCGACGTCGTCGGACAACTCCCTGAGCGAGTTGATCGGGCTCATGCGTCCGCGCCGGCCGATGACGATCTCCGACATCATTACTGGCAGGCCAACAATGGCAATGCACAGCAGATAAATGAGCACGAAGGCACCGCCGCCGTTTTCGGAGGTGATATAGGGAAAGCGCCAGATGTTGCCCAGGCCCACGGCCGAACCGGTGGCGGCGAGAATGAAGGCCAGGCGTGATGACCACATGCCGTGAATGGAGGTGGTTTTCATTGTTTTCTGATTCCGGATAGTTCTCTGAATCGTGCGATTGTGCGCCAAGCTTCGTGGCGGTGCAAATGCCGCAGATCGGTTGATTCGGTCGGATTGAATCCTGATGACCGAAGCGATTGGCTTTCAAGTATGCTGTTTTGACGGCACTTTTCGAGTACTGCGCTGCGGTGCTCCGGCAGGAAAGCGCCACAGACAACGAACCCGATAAAGAGGGCATCCAATGCAAAGATCTCTGCTTACGTTGCTGCTTTTGCTTCCCATGATGGGAGTGGCTGCACAAAACAACGATGAAAGCGATAGTCAACCCATGTCGGCCGAGGTGCTGTGGCAGCTCGACCGCATCGGTTCACCGGTGATTTCACCCGACGGTCGCCGGGTGGTTGCACCAGTGACCGACTACGACATCGACAAGGACGAGGGAGAAACCCGCCTGTGGCTGTTTGCCCCTGATGGCTCGGTGGAGCGGCCGCTGACCGCCGAGGGCCAGTCCGCCTCCAGCCCGGTATTTTCGCCGACGGGCGATCGGCTGGCCTTCGTTGCCAAGCGCGGTGATGACGACGCCGGACAGATCTACCTGATCCACATGGACGGCCCGGGCGAGGCGCAGCGCCTGAGCGAGGTCCCCACCGGCGTCAGCGCCCTGAAGTGGGTTGGCGAGCACATTTACTTCATCTCCAGCGTTTATCCGGAAATGGACTGGGACGAGATGAAAGAAAAACTGGAGCAGGAAAAAGAGTCGAAAGTCTCCGCGCATCAGTGGAATGCCCTGCCCTATGCGTCCTGGGACCACTGGATCGATGAGGCGCGTCAAAACCACGTTTTTCGCATTCCCGCTGATGGCGGTGACATCGAGCCGATGACGCAGCCGCTGGACCGCCAGCTTTCCCGATCGGGCGCCGGTGCGGGCAGCTACGACGTCCATCCCGAAGAGGCTTACATCGCTTTTGTAAGCGACCGCCATGACGATGCAGTTCAGCCCGACTACGATATCTATCTGGCCGGGATCGGATCGGACTCGGCCCGCAACCTGACCACCGCCAATGAAGCCGGCGACAGCAGCCCGCTGTTCAGCCCCGATGGCAAGACCCTGGCTTTTCTGCAGCAGAGCATACCGGGCTTTTATGCCGACACCAGCAATATCATCCTCCACGACCTTGACTCCGGCGATCAGCGCAGCATTACCGACGACTGGGATCGCGCGCCTTCGGGTCTGGTCTGGGCGGCAGACGCCAGCGGTTTTTATGGCGCGGTCGATGATGCCGGCACCGTGCGCGTGTTCTTCATCGGCGCCGATGGAGATCAGCCGCGGGCGATTACCGGCGAGACCAGCTATGGTGACCTGGCAATTGCTGACAACGGCACCCTGGTCGGCACCAACCAGAGCTTCCTGTATCCGCCACGCCTGGTACGCATCGACACCGACAGCGGCAAGGCCACGCGCCTGAGCACCATCAACCGGGAACTGCTCGACTCGCTCGATACCGGAAGTTACGAATCCGTGACCTATACCGGCCACGACGGCGCCGACATCCAGATGTGGGTCAACTATCCGCCGGGTTTTGACAAGAGCAAGGAATACCCGCTGTTCCTGTTGATTCACGGCGGCCCGCACGGCTCGATCAACGATGTGTTTCATTTCCGCTGGAACGCCCAGACATTTGCCTCCTGGGGCTACGTCACCGCCTGGCACAACTTCCACGGTTCTTCCGGATTCGGCCAGGATTTCGTCGACTACATCAACCCCGACTGGGTGACGGCGCCCTACAACGACACCATCGCCGCGGCCGAATGGTTTGCCGACAAGGACTGGATCGATGCCGAGCGCATGGTCACCGGCGGCGGCAGCTACGGCGGTTACCTGTCGTCCATCCTGCTCGGCAAGGCGCATCCGTTCAACGCTTTGATGATCCACGCGCCGGTCTACAACATGTACTCGCAGATGGCCTCCGACTTTGCCGTGCACGCCGAGCGCTTTGGAAACTTCTGGGAAGTGCCGGAGATCTATCAGGAAATCTCGCCGCACTACCAGGCCGAGAACTTCGATACCCCCGCGCTGATCATCCACGGCCAGCAGGATCTGCGCGTGCCCGTCGGCCAGGCTTTCGAGTTGTTCCGCACGCTGCAGAGCAAGGACATCGAGTCGCGCCTGATCTACTTCCCCGACGAGAACCACTGGGTACTGAAGCCCAACAACTCGCTGTACTGGTATGACGAAGTGCGCAAGTGGTTCGCCGGCTTTGCCGAGCCGGGCGGCAAGTAAAGAAACCCTGTAACCACGGAAGACACGGAAGACACGGAAAGATAATCACGCTTCATCAAGCCTGTCTGTCTTTACTTTTTCCCGTGCCTTTCGTGTTTTCCGTGGCCATGGTTTTCAGTTCCACGCTCTCTTTGCGTCTTCGCGGTTCAAGGGTTCCGCCTTTGATCCCCATGCGCCGCCCACATGGCATGATGGTGTCTCCGCATCGAAGCTTCGGAGATCGATGATGAAATTCATGCTGACTGCCCCGTTCATGCTGGCCGTGCTGCCGGCGCTGGCCGGCAAGCTGCCCGATGTGGCCGAGCTGGACGTGGCCGCCATCCAGGCCGGCTACGAGCGCGGCGACTTCACCGCCGAACAGGTGACCGCTGCTTATCTCGAGCGCATTGAAAAAATCGATCGCAGCGGCCCAAAGCTCAATGCCGTTCGTCACCTCAACGAACACGCGCTGGAACAGGCCGCCGAGCTCGATCGCGAGCGCGCCGCCGGCAAGCTGCGTGGGCCGCTGCACGGCATTCCCGTGCTGCTCAAGGACAATATCGGCACTGCCGATATGCCGACCACCGCCGGCAGTATCTGGCTTGAGGGCGTGATCCCGCCAAAAGATGCCTTTATCGTCGAGCGCTTGCGCGCGGCCGGTGCAGTTATCCTCGGCAAGACCAATCTGAGCGAGTGGGCCAACTTTCACTCCAGCACGTCTTCAAGCGGCTGGAGCCGTCTGGGTGGTCAGGTCAGGAATGCCTACGATCCGCGGCGCAACCCCTGTGGTTCGAGCTCCGGATCGGGCGTTGCCGGCGCCGCCAGCCTGGCCACACTGAACATCGGCACCGAGACCAACGGCTCGATCGTGTGCCCGGCCAACGCCAACGGCATCGTCGGGCTCAAGCCCACGGTGGGGCTCTGGAGTCGCAGCGGCATCATTCCGATTGCGCCCACCAGCGACAGCCCCGGGCCGATGACGCGTACGGTACGTGATGCAGCGGTGCTGCTCGGTGCGCTGGCAGTCGAAGATCCGGATGATGAACGCACTCTGATCGACAGTGCCCGGCGACATGAAGACTACACGCAGTTCCTCGATGCCGAAGCACTCGATGGCAAGCGACTGGGGCTGTGGACCGGACCCACGCAGCGCAACCATCGCGTCGAAGCGCTCGTGCGTGAGGCCGTTGCCGCGCTGGAAGCCGCCGGCGCCGAAGTGGTCGAGATCGACGCCATCAGCAAGGAAAGCATCAGCGGCGACGCCATGGAGGTGCTGCTGACCGAATTTCATCACGCGATGGACGCCTATCTCGCCGCGCTGGGCGAGCGCGCGCCCTTCGACAGCTACAAGGCCCTGGTCGAGGCGATAGGAGACGACCCGGAAGAGACCGCCCGCTTTGATCGTTCGCTGCTGTTCCAGGCGGCCGAGCGCGACGACATCGAAAGCGAAAAATACCGCAAGGCTCTGGAACGCATGCTCGAGCACAGCCGCGAGAAAGGCATCGATCGGGTGCTGGCCGAGCATGAACTCGACGCCATCATCGCGCCGAGCGGTTCGCCGGCCTGGCTCACTGACCCGGTGCTGGGCGACAACTTCCAGGTATCGAGTTCATCGCCTTCGGCACATGCCGGCTACCCCATCATCAGCGTGCCGATGGGGCAAATGGACAACCTGCCGGTCGGGCTGTCTTTCTTCGCCTCGGCCTGGAGCGAACCAACCCTGCTGGCATTGGCCTATGCCTATGAGCAGGCAAGCAACAAGCGCGTGCCGCCGGCGCTGTAATTCGTTATGAAGGTTTTTCAGTGCTGCCTGTCAGCGGCCCCGGGCCAGCATGATGATGCCTACGATCAAGGCGGCGCCTCCGCCAAGCAGATACCAGGTCGTGGTGTCGGTGAAGCGCCCGGTCAGCGTCTCGTGGACTTCCTCGGTCAGCGAGCCGGTGGCCTGCATGCCGAAAAACAACAGCCCTGCACCGATGATGAGCAGAACGATGCCGATGATTCTGTTGGTACTCATGGCGTGCTCCGTGTTTCGGTAAGAGCCTGAAGCATAGCCACAGCCCGCTCCGCTGTACAGCAATTGATACCCGCCGGAGCGGCGCTTCAGTACTTGATCGTGCAGCCATAGGGCCGCGTGGTCGCTTGTGAAATCTGTTTGCCCGCCGCCATTTCATCAAGCGCGGCCGTCACGTACTGCGTGGCGTCGGGAATGTCGTCCTGGCTGGCGCTGGGAATGGAATCTATGCCGCCCATGTAGCGCAGAATGCCGTCTTCATCAATGATGTACATGTGCGGGGTCACGCGCGCATCGTAAGCGCGGCCCATGTCGCCGGATTCATCCAGCAGTACGGCGCTGGGGTAGGCATTGCGCGAGCGGGTGAGTTCATCGGCCTGTTCTGGGCTGACGTGTCCCTGCGAGTCGGGCCTGGAAGAAATCACCGTCAGCCAGACGGCACCATGTTGGTTGCGGGCTGCGCGTTGCTGCTGTTGCATGTTGCCGGCGCCGTAGTGCGCCGCCACGAATGGGCACTCGTGGTTGGTCCACTCCAGCACGACCTTTTGTCCGGCGTAGTCCGACAGTGAGTGCAGGTTGCCCTGAGTATCCATTACGCTGAACTCCGGCGCAGCCTCGCCGACCTGCGGCGCGGCTGCGACGGCGGCGGTTGCGGTCAGCAAGATCATGACGGTCAACAGGATGATTCGATGGATCATGAGTTCGTTCCTTCTTCTATTCGAGAGTGGTTCGTCAGGTCACAACATATCAACCTGGCAAGACTACAGTGACTCGATGGCCCCGATGACCAGGCCAGGACTGAGCACCTGGGGCAGCACCCGCGGCTTGCCCCCGTCGTGCGGATAGAGCACGTAAAGCGGCACGCCGTTGCGTCCGAATTCTGAAAGATAGGCGGTGATGGCCGCATCACGACGCGTCCAGTCGCCCTTCATGTAGGCCACGTTATTGGCCTCGAGTGCTGCGCGCACGGCTTCGGTGCTCAGCGCCACGCCTTCATTGACCTTGCAGGTGATGCACCAGTCTGCGGTCATGTTGACGAGCACGGCGCGCTCGGGATCGTTTCTCAATTCATTCAGGCGTTCGGCCGAGTAGCTTTCCCACCAGACATTTTCAACCTCTCCCGGTGTCTGCTGCATGCGAACGCCGGCGCCAAGCGCGGCAACCACCGTTACCGCGCCCAGTGCCAGCGCCACGTGGCGGATACTGGCCAGGGTGGCGCCACGCCCCGGCCGGCCGGCCAGCCAGAGCAGGAAAGCCAGCACAACCATGCCGAACAGCACCGCCCCCAGCCCATCCGCTCCGACCTGGCGCCCCAGCACCCACAAAAGCCAGACGACGGCCAGGTAGAGTGGAAACGCCATCAGCTGCTGAAAAGTTGCCATCCAGGGTCCGGGTTGCGGCAAGCGGCGGGCCAGCGCCGGCGAGAAGCTCAGCACCAGCACCGGTAGCGCCAGGCCGACACCCAGGGCGACGAATACGGCCATGGCCAGCGGCCAGGGCATCAACACGGCCGCCCCCAGCGCGGTGCCCATGAACGGCGCGGTGCAGGGGCTGGCCACGACACAGGCCAGTATGCCGGTGAAAAATGAGCCGGAAACTCCCTCGCGCTCGGTCAGTTGCTGGCCTGCGCCCATCAGCCGCTCACCGAGGGTGAACAGGCCCGAGAGCGAAAGCCCGAGCGCAAAAAGCAGATAGGCGAGCACGCCAACCACCCAGGGTGACTGCAGCTGGAAGCCCCAGCCAATGGCCTCACCACCGGCGCGCAGCGCCAGCAGAACGCCGGCGACAGCCGCAAAGCTCAGCACGATGCCGGCGGTATAAGCCAGGCCGTGTGCGCGCTGGTCATGGCCCGCGCCGCTGACAAAACTCATGGCCTTGATCGACAGCACCGGAAACACGCAGGGCATCAGGTTGAGCAACATCCCGCCGGCCAGCGCCAGCAGCAGGGCCGGGCCCCAGCCGACCGGCGACTCATCGGCGGTGCTGACCTCGCCCGCGCCGGTGTTCTGAAGCGAGCCCGCCTGCGCATTGACCTCGAAGGCGTCGCCTGAGGAGTGATCGACGAAAACCACCGGCATGGTTTCTGGTACGCGGTCGAGATAGGGAGACAGCGGCTGCCCCGCCTGCAGTACGCCGTCAACGGCTGCGGTCTGGGCCGGCTGGGCGTGGTCGACGATGTTCTCGGCGGCGACAAACATGTTCCAGTCAGCGCCGGCAGGCAAGGCCGCGGATTCGACCTGAACGGCCAACTGGCCACCGTCGGTGTCAAAGCGCGCCGGCCAGTCGACGACTCGCGGCCGGCGTTCGTCGGCCCAGGCGAACAGGTCGGCCACGTCATCGTTCCCGGCTGCGCGTTGATCGCGTACCGGCAGGTTCAGCGACAGCACGGCATCGCCGGGCACGCAGATTTCCTCACAAACGAGCCATTCTGCGGCCACCGTGATCGGGAAGGTGTCGCCGGAGACGAGATCCTCCGGCGGCGTGATGGTAACCGGCAGCAGATGTTCGCCGCCGTAACCGTAGTTGACCAGATGGCCCATCGGCACGCGTTCCGGATAGGGCCACTCGATGGCCGACACGCTGGCGTCAGCCGGCAATGTCCATTCCATCTCGGTGCTCAGGCCGGAGTCACCCGGATTCTTCCAGTAGCTGTGCCAGTTGCTGTCAGGCAGCATGCGCAGGCCCACGCGAAAGGCCTCGCCGGGCTGCACGTGGCGAACCTCGCTGACCAGCTCGACTTCGATATGCGGCCGCTGCACGGGCCCGGGCTGGGCCAGTGCGGCCGCCGTAAGAACCAGCAGGCCAAGCGCGAGTGCAGTTTGCAGGCGGTGTCTACGCATCAGGATCCTGGTTGCCGTCAGCCGGCCTGCGCCGGGTGAAGTTCGGAAATGCCGGGTCTTCAACGTTGACACCCGGGACAGTAAAAGGTGCTGCGCTGGCCGATCACTTCGCGTCGAACCGGTCTGCCGCAGCCCGGACAGGGTTGGCCACTGCGCCCGTAAACCTTCAGCGACTGAGCGAAATAGCCGGGCGTACCATCGCCGATGGTGAAGTCGCGCAGCGAGGTGCCGCCCACTTCGATGGCGTCATCGAGAGTCTGCCGAATGACTGCCGCCAGCGCCTCATAGCGCGCGTGGCTGATGCGCCCGGCCGGCCGGCGCGGGTGAATGCCGGCGGCGAACAGGGCCTCGGAAGCATAGATGTTGCCAACGCCGACAACGGTTGCGGCATCCATGATGAACGCCTTGACCGGTTGCCGGCGGCCGCGGCTGCGCTGCCACAGCCAGTCGCCGTCGAAGTCCGGGCCCAGCGGCTCCGGCCCCAGGCGGGCCAGGCGCACGTGTGCATCCGGCTGCTTGCCGCCCCACAGCAGTGCCCCGAAACGGCGCGGATCGGTATAGCGAATCAGATGGCCGCCCTCGATCTGCAGGTCGACGTGATCGTGCGCACCCGGCCGGGGCGCCCGTTGCCAGGCGCGAAACGAGCCCGACATGCCCAGGTGCCACAGCAGCGATCCCGACTGCAGTCGCCACACCAGCCACTTGGCGCGACGTTCCAGCGCCGTGATCTTCTGCCCGGCGATCGCGTCAACCGCCCCGGGAATCGGCCAGCGCAGCTGGCGCTGCCGGATGGTGATGGCCGCGATACGCCGCCCCTCGACCAGCGGAGCCAGGCCGCGGCGAGTGGTTTCGACTTCGGGTAACTCGGGCATGGCTTCTTCACCAGTTGATCAGGACCTGCAGGCAGACATTATCGCGCAGGCCGGTTATCGCCTGTGTTTGACGGCCTCTCCGCCCCTCATGGCATTATTGATAACGGGCCTGAAATCATGAGGACACAGCATGCCAATCGAAATCGTGGAAGGCGATATTGCGGCGCAGCCTGATCTGGACGCGGTGGTCAACGCCGCCAACGCCCAGCTCATGCCCGGCGGCGGCGTCGCCGGCGCCCTGCACCGCGCCGCCGGTCCGAAGCTGGCCGAAGCCTGCAAACCCCAGGCGCCGATCGAGCCGGGCGAGGCGGTCATCACCGCCGGCTTCGAGCTGCCCAATCAATGGGTCATTCACGCGCTCGGCCCGCGCTACGGTATCGACCAGCCCTCTGATGAACTGCTGGCGGCAGCCTATCGCAACGTGTTGTCGCTGGCCGCTGATAACAACATCGGATCGCTGGGCTGCCCCGCGCTTTCCGCCGGAGCTTTTGGCTATCCCCTCGAGGAAGCGGCGCGCATTGCCGTCGAGACGGTGAAGCAACACGCGTCCCCGGAGCTGGTCTTCCGGTTCGTCCTGTTCGATCAGAGGACGAAGGACGTCTTTTCGCGTCTGGTCGAGTAATGCGTCAGGCGCGGGGTGCGCTTGTGATTGATCCACCGCGCCCTGCGCGCCACCGGCAGGGCGCCGGCGCCCCCCGTTGTGGGAGCGATCTCCAGATCGCGATACAGAGCTGATCGAAGCCGGCTGCCCGGCTGCCTTGTCACGGCGAGATACCCATCTTTCAGCTTTGAAGTCGAGCAATCTCATGCGGGCTTCGACAAGTCAAAGGCGTTTCGCCCGCCTGCATCGCAGGCTGATGGCGAGTGACTTTTTTCCAGAGCCAAAAAAGTAACCAAAAATCGCTCTTTAACGTCAAGGTCAAGATCCCACGCTTGGTTGACTCAGGATTCGGTTGCTGTGCGGGCTGACCCCTTCGGTGCGGGGGCTTCGCTCTGGCCCGGCTGGTCGCGTGGTGCCCGGGATGGCTTCCGAAAGTGGCCATGGGAGGGATCCGGCGGCTTGTGCTCGTGATTGCTCCACCGCGCGTTGCGCGCCACCGGCAGAACTTTGGCGCCAGCACGTGTGGAAGGAAAGCGACTCTCATGGGGGGTGGGAGCGATCTCCAGATCGCGATACAGAGCTGATCGAAGCCGAGCCTTCGTCTTGCGGGTTTCGTCCCATCCGGACTACGGCCACCAGATCCACCGACCGAGCTCTCGCGAAACCCGCTCCCCGAAGGGGCCAGCTACCTCCCGGTGCAAGTCCTGAAACCCCGGAACGTAGGATCTTGATGTTGATTTTAAAAAGCGCGATTTTTCGTGCCTTTTTTCGCGCTGGAAAAAAGGTACCCGCCCAAAGAGCTTGCGAAGCAAGCCGGGCGGAACGCTTTTGACCTTGACGTGTCGAGGCCACCAAAGCGCCCGGTGGCACCAACCTCATCCAGGCCGGAGCGAATCAGCCCACGGCGTATCGCGGTCTGGAGACCGCTCCCACAGCGTTGGACGTTTACCGGCCGCATCCAGGTCCCAACGAGCGCCCCCCATTAAACCCGGGCGGGTAGAATCTCCTTTCCGCTACAATGCCGCCCCCATGTCGAAAGCCCCCATCAAACTCAACCCGGCCCAGCAGGCCGCGGTTACGCATATCGATACGCCCTTGCTGGTGCTGGCAGGTGCCGGTTCGGGCAAGACGCGGGTGATTACCGAAAAGATCGCCTGGCTGATCGACCAGGGTCACTATGGCGCCCGCGAGATTGCCGCCATCACCTTTACCAACAAGGCCGCGCGCGAGATGAAGGAGCGCATCAACAAGCGCCTGGGCCGCAGCAGGACGAAAGGTCTGACAATCTCGACCTTCCACTCGCTGGGCTGGCAGATTCTGCGCTCCGAGCCCGAAGCCGCCGGGCGGCGCAAGGGTTTGAGCATTCTCGACCAGCACGGCAGCGGCGATCTGGTCCGTGAAATGCTGCCGGCAGGCGCGCCCAAGGACATGGTCTATGCGGTGCTCTCTGCCATCGGTCGTTACAAGGACGCCGGCCTTGATGTCGAGCAGGCGCATGCGGCGGCGAGCAGTGAAGATGCCGCGCGCGCCGCTGAAATCTACGCCGGCTACCAGGAACGTCTGGCAGCGCTCAACGCCGTCGACTTCGATGACCTGATCACCCTGCCGGCGAAAATGCTTGAAGACCCGGTGTTGCGCACGCGCTGGCGCCACCGGCTGCAATACCTTCTGGTCGACGAATACCAGGACACTTCCGAGGCCCAGTACCGCCTGCTCGGAAGGCTGGCCGCCGATACCGGCGCCTTCACCGCGGTAGGCGACGACGATCAGTCGATCTACGGCTGGCGCGGCGCGCGACCGGAAAACCTGGTCAGCCTGAAATCCGACTGGCCCGATCTGACGGTCATCAAGCTCGAGCAGAATTACCGCTCGACCGGCTACATCCTGACCGCCGCCAACGCGGTGATTGCCTGCAATCCGCACGAGTTCGAGAAAAAACTCTGGAGCGAGCATGGCCCGGGCAACCGGATCGAGGTGGTCGAGTACGCCGACGAGGCCGATGAGGCCGAATCGATTGCCCGCGCGATCGTTACCGAAGTTCACGGTGGGCACGCGCGCTTTGGTGGCTGCGCGGTGCTCTACCGCTCCAATTTCCAGGCCCGCGCCATCGAGCAGCAGCTGCGCGAATACGGCGTGCCCTACGTGGTTTCCGGTGGCCCGAGCTGGTTCGATGCCCGCGAAGTACGCGACTGCCTGGCCTACCTGCGATTGCTGGTCAACCCCGACGACAACCCCGCTTTCATGCGCGTGGCCAACGCGCCCCGGCGCGGCCTGGGGTCGGGCGCGATGTCGCGCCTGGCCACCTACGCGGATGCCACTCACAAGAGCCTGTTCGAGGCCGCCATCGAGCCGATGTTCCAGGCCGATCTGCCGGGCCCGGCGCAGCGCGGTTTTCGCGCTTTCACCAACATGCTGATCGACTTCAACGATCGGGCCGAGCGCGGCGATATCGGCGAGGTCTACGCCGAAATGCTCGACCATATCGGCTACCTGGAGTGGCTGATCGAGACCGACGACGACCCGAAAAAGGCCGACCGCCGGCGCCGATCGATCAAGGACCTGACCGGCTGGGTCGAGCGCCTGAGCGCGCAGGTGCAGTCGGGCGAGGAGCTGATTGCGCGCGTCTCCCTGGTTGCCGGGCCCGACGATGACCGCAACGACGGTGCCGACATGGTGCGCCTGATGACCCTGCACGCGGCCAAGGGCCTGGAGTTCTCGCGCGTGTGGCTGGCCGGCTGCGAGGAAGGCCTGATGCCGCACAGCCGCTCGGTGGAAGAAGACAGCATTGAAGAAGAACGTCGCCTGATGTATGTCGGCATCACCCGCGCGGAGCGAAAGCTGCAGATTTCCTACGCGCGACGCCGTCGTCGCGGTGGCGAACAAGTCGAGACCACGCCCAGCCGCTTTCTCGACGAGCTGCCCGAAGAGGCCATCTCCTGGCCGGCCCGCCACGGCAGCGAAGAAGCTACACCCGAAGACGCCATGGACAACATCGCCGCGCTCAAGGCCATGCTCGACGGCTGAGCACTGGGGCCGCCGCTGGCTTTTCCTGTCTGCCCTCTGCGGCTCTGCGTGAACGAGCTGCTAAGGTCTCCGAAGTTCGCTCAATGCCCAGTCGGGACTTCTGGCACGTGCAAGGCGCCCGGGGACTGTGGCTATACTGGACGCCTTTCGAATTTCGAGGTAGGCACGATGCAACGAGCAATCGCTGCTCTTCTGCTGGTCTTTGGCCTGGTCGCTGTGGCCGCGGCGAATGAAAATTATCGTCAACCCGATCCCGCGCTGACCGCGCTGGTGGATGCGCCGCTGCAGCCGGCCTCGAGCGTTTCGCCGGACAAGCGCTGGCTGGCGGCGCTTGAGTACAAGTGGGTGAAACCGCTTGAGGAGCTGGCCCGCGACGAGCTCAAGCTTGCCGGCTTGCGCATTGATCCGGTTACCTGGTCGCGTTCGCGCTCGACCCTGCTGGAGTCCATCGTGCTGCACGACCTTCAAACCGGCGAGAAGCGCCAGGTCGATGGCCTGCCCGAACCTGCGCGCATCGCATCGCCGTCCTGGTCTTCGGACTCGCAGCACCTGGCCTTCATCGTGGAAAGCGAGGGCAAGCACACGCTCTGGCTCTACGACGTTGCGGCCAATGAAGTTCGCCGGCTGTCCAGGCGCGCGCTCAACGGCGTGCTTACGGCCCGACCCTACCGGTGGCTGCCCGACGGCAGCGCGCTGCTGGTCAACCTGGCCGTCCACCACGGCGAGCCCCTGCCCCAGCCGGGCATCCAGGCAGTGGCTCCGGTCATCCAGGAAACCGACCCTGAAAACAAGGCGCCGGTGCGCACTTACCAGGACCTGCTGGCCACCCCGGCTGACGCCGAGCAGTTCGAGTTTCTGGCCACCGGCCGGCTTGCCCGTGTTGAGCTCGACGGCACGCTCTCCGAGCTGTCCGAACCGGGCCTGATCGCCGCCTTCGATCCGTCACCAGACACTGACTACATTCTGCTCGAGACCCTCGAGAAGCCCTTTTCATACTCGGTGCCCTATTCGCGCTTCCCGCGGACCTCGGTGGTGCTCGACACCGATGGCGAGCGGGTCAAGACCGTGGCAGAACTGCCGCTGGCCGAGACCATTCCCAAGGGCTTTGATTCGGTGCGAACCGGGCGGCGTAACATCCAGTGGCGTGCCGATGCGCCAGCCACTCTGGTCTGGGCCGAGGCCCAGGACGGCGGCGACATGAGCGCCGAAGTCGAGATCCACGACCGCGTCTACGCCTGGCCCGCGCCCTTCGAGGCACCGCCTGCAGAACTGATCGCCACCGACCGGCGCTATGCCGGTCTGCAGTGGGGCAGCGACGAGCTGGCGCTGTTTGTCGACTGGCGTTTTTCCGACCGCAAGCAGCGCACCTGGCGCTTTGAGCCGGGCAACCCGGAGGCCGAGCCGGCGCTGTTCAATGAGCGTTCCTACAATGACGCCTACAACGATCCCGGCCGCCCGGTGACCACGCGCAGCGAGTTCGGTACCCCGGTGATCCACGTCTTCGACGGCGACAGTGTGCTGCTGACCGGGCGGGGTGCGTCACCGCAGGGCAACATTCCCTTCCTTGACCGTCACGATTTCTCCACGGGTGAAACCGAGCGGCAGTGGCATTCCGAAGCCCCGTACTATGAGCGCGTGGTCGCGGTGATCGACGACCGCGGCCGTCGCCTTCTGACCCTGCGCGAAGCGCGTGAGGAGCAGCCCAACTTCTTCCTGCGCGATCTCGACGCCGACGCGCTCGACCAGATCAGCGATTTTCCGCATCCGCATCCGCAGTTGACCGGCATTTCCAGGGAGCTGGTCCAGTATCAGCGCGATGATGGCGTGGATCTCAGCGGTACGCTTTACCTGCCGCCGGGCCACAAACAAGGCGACGGCCCGCTGCCGTTACTGATGTGGGCCTACCCGCTGGAGTACAGGGATTCGTCGGTGGCCGGCCAGGTGCGCGATTCGCCCTATGAGTTCAGCCGAATCAGCTTCTGGGGTCCGCTGCCCTACCTGGCGCTCGGCTATGCGGTGTTCGACGACCCCAGGATGCCGATCATCGGCGTTGGCGAGGAGCTGCCCAACGACAACTTTCGACAGCAATTGGTAGCGAGCGCGCAGGCGGCTGTGGACGCGCTTGTCGAGCGCGGCGTCGCTGATCCAGAGCGCATCGCCATTGCCGGGCATTCCTACGGCGCCTTCATGGTCGCCAACCTGCTCGCCCACAGCGATCTGTTCGCCGCGGGTATCGCGCGCTCGGGCGCCTACAACCGCTCGCTCACGCCCTTCGGCTTCCAGGGAGAAGAGCGTGACTTCTGGGAGGCACAGGACGTCTACGGGACCGTTTCGCCGTTCTTTCACGCCGACAAGATTGACGAACCCATGCTCATGATCCACGGCATGGAAGACAACAACTCCGGTACCTACCCGATGCAGTCCGAGCGCATGTTCGACGCCCTCAAGGGCCTCGGTGCCCAGGCGCGGCTAGTAATGCTGCCCTATGAATCCCACGGTTACCGCGCACGCGCATCGCTGCTGCACATGCTCTGGGAACAGCAGGCGTGGCTGGAGACCTACCTTGGCGACTAGCGCTTTTTTCTCGATCCGGAAGAAATTACGGATGCCTGTCTTTGTAAGATGTTTGCCATGAGAAATACGCTGATCAAGGCGATGGTGGCGCTCATGACGATGCTGGCGGTTTCCGGCTGCGATGCCGGCAAGCCTTACGTGGAAGTCCAGGGCCAGCGCTTCAGCGTCGAGGTTGCCGACGATGACGCCAGCCGTGCGCGCGGTCTGATGTTTCGCGACACGATGGATGAACATCGCGGCATGTTGTTTGTTTTTCCCGACGAGCGTTCGCGTTCTTTCTGGATGAAGAACACCCGCATTGCGCTCGATATCATCTACATCGACCGCAACTTCAAGGTGGTCAGCATCAGCGCCGACACCCCGCCGTGCCGCTCGCGCAACCGCCGCTGCCCGGGCTATCCCAGCGACGGCCCGGCGCGATACGTGCTCGAAATCAACGCCGGTCTGGCGGCAAAGTACGGCATCGAGCCGGGAGATGTGGTCGAGATGGGCCATATCGCCGCGCTGGAATAGCCCTTTTTGCCCGCGCCGGGCACACCGACCCAGCTTCAGGAGCAGCAGGCATGTGGATCTTCAGAAAGCTTTTCGGCCCCGTCCAGCGCTTTCTCGAGCGCCGGCGCTTTCGCACGCTGTTCATGATTCTGGCGGGGCTGTTCGTTGCCAACGTGCTCATCCCCGACCCCATTCCCTTTATCGACGAACTGCTGATGCTGGTTGCCACGGTCATCGTCGGCTCCTTCGGCAAGCGCGGTAACCACGACGATTCGCCCGGGCCCTGATCGCTTGCGCGCAGCCGACGGGCCACGCCCGAGAGCGGGCCTGCGTTATCCTTGCCTGTCATGAACATGCCTTACGCACTTCCCCAACAGCCGATCACGGTGCTTCAGCTCTCTGATAGCCACCTGGCGGCAGACCCGCAGGCGCGCTATCGCGACCAGCCGGCCGACGCCAATCTGGCCGAGCTGCGCCCGGCGATCGTTGATCTGGCCCCCAACGCGATCGTGCTCTCCGGCGACGTGTCCGAAGACGCCTCGCCGGCGTCGTACTGGCGCATGGGTGGCTTTGTCCGCGACCTGGCACCGGTGGTGGCCTGGGTTCCCGGCAACCACGATGAGCGCTCGGTGATGGCCGAGGTGTTTGATGAACTGGGCTTCGAGGCCGGCCCGATCGTGCTGCTGGGCGGCTGGCAGCTGGTGCTGCTCGATTCGGCCCGCTCGGACCGGCCCGAAGGCGCGCTGGACGATGATCGGCTGGCCGCCATCGAGCAGATGGACGAGCAGCGACCGGCGCTCGTCTTTCTGCACCATCAGCCGCTGCTGATAGGCTCGCCATGGATCGACAAATATCCGCTTGTCGAGCCCGAACGGCTGTGGCAGCGGCTGGCCGGGCGGCCCGTCAAGGCGGTGGCCTTTGGCCATGTACACCAGGTGTTCGAAGGTGAGCACCAGGGCGTTGCCTGCCTGTCGGCGCCGTCAACGGCGGCCAACAGCCAGCGTCAGGTGGAAAAATTCACCCCCGGCGAGCAACCTCCGTCGGCGCGCTGGTTCCGGCTGTGGCCGGACGGCCGATGGCAAACGGGGTTGCTTTAAAGCCTAGACTTCCACCATTTCGAAGTCTTCCTTGCCCGCGCCGCAATCGGGGCAAACCCAGTCTTCGGGTACGTCTTCCCAGCGTGTGCCCGGCGGGATGCCGTCATCCGGCCAGCCGTCCTCCTCATCGTAGATGAAGCCGCAGACGATACACATCCAGGTTTTGAAGGGTTGCTCTTCGCTCACGCGTTCAAGGTTCCGTATATGAACAGGCCCGCATTCTAAATGATTGGCCGGGTCTCGGGGTGGCGCTCGCGGGCTGCGGCCCGGTGCCGCCGCCGGGCAACCGGCGTGCCCGCTCTCGCCCTGCCCGCCGGATGTCTTACACTGTCGGTTGAAGCTGGCGCCAGCCCCCGGGGCCGTTGCCGATGGCCGGCCGGGTTTTCCGGTCGCCAGCGGCCGCACCAGCTGTATCGCCGCAAGCACTCACCGCAAATATTGACAGGAGTTGTCCACAACGCCATGACCGCCAGCCACGATCTGTTCGACCGCGCCCGCGCCCGCATTCCCGGCGGGGTCAATTCGCCCGTCCGCGCTTTCTCGTCGGTGGGCGGCGAGCCGGTCTTCTTCGAGCGCGCCGAAGGCGCTTACATGTTCGACGTCGACGGCAAGCGCTACATCGACTACGTCGGCTCCTGGGGACCGATGATCTGCGGCCACGCACACCCGGCCGTCATCGAGGCGGTTCAGAAGGCCGCTGCCAGGGGACTGAGCTTTGGCGCGCCGGCGCCGGGCGAGGTCACCATGGCCGAAATGCTGTGCGAGATGGTTCCGTCGCTTGAGCGGGTGCGCATGGTCAACTCCGGCACCGAGGCCACCATGTCAGCGCTCAGGCTGGCGCGCGCGGCCACCGGGCGCGATCGTTTCATCAAGTTCGAGGGCAATTATCATGGCCACGGCGACAGCTTTCTGGTCAAGGCCGGTTCCGGCGCCCAGACCCTGGGCGTACCGACCTCGCCGGGCGTGCCGGCGGGCCTGGCCGAGCTGACGCTCAACGCCCGCTACAACGACCTCGATAGCGTGCGCGCCCTGTTCGATCAGTATCCCGACGAGATCAGCTGTGTGTTCGTCGAGCCGGTGGCCGGCAACATGAACTGCATCCCGCCGCTGCCCGGCTTTCTGGAAGGCCTGCGCCAGATCTGCGACGAGAAGGGTGCCATCCTGATCTTCGACGAGGTCATGACCGGCTTTCGCGTTGGCCCAACCGGGGCCCAGGGCCGCTATGGCGTCACCCCTGATCTGACCACCTTCGGCAAGGTCATCGGCGCGGGCATGCCCGTGGGCGCCTTCGGCGGCAAACATGAAATCATGAAGCTCATTGCCCCGGAAGGTCCGGTCTACCAGGCCGGCACGCTTTCGGGCAACCCCGTCGCCATGGCCGCCGGCATCGCCAACCTCGAGCTGCTCACCGAAGACGGCTTCTACGAGCGTCTGGAAGCGCGAACCAAGCAGCTGGCCGAAGGCTTCGAAGAAGCCGCAAGCCAGGCCGGCATTCCCATGGCCACCGTGGCGGTGGGCGGCATGTTCGGCTACTTCTTTACCGACGTCAAAGAAGTCACCAATTTCGAGCAGGCTGCCGCCTGCGACATCGAGCGGTTCAAGACGTTCTTTACCGCGATGCTCGAGGCTGGTGTCTACCTGGCGCCCTCGGCTTTCGAGGCCGGCTTCGTGTCGAGCGCGCATACGGAAGCCGACATCACCGAAACCGTGGCGGCCGCAGGCGAAGTGCTCAAGAAGATGGCCGACTGAGCATCCCGGGCCGGTTACACTGACCGCCTGACAGCGTCCGCGCGGCCCGTGAGCGCCGAATAAAGCAACAGAACACCCAGGAGCGCATGGAATGAAGGTAGGTGCACCGAAAGAAACCGCAGCGGGCGAGGCGCGGGTTGCGCTCACGCCCGAGAGCGCGGGCCGGCTCAAGAAGCTGGGCTACGAATGTCTGGTCGAGACGGGCGCCGGCCTGGCCGCTTCGTTTACCGACGAAGCCTATCAGGCCGCCGGCGTCGAGGTCGTTGACTCGGCCGATGCGCTCTGGCAGCAGGCCGACGTGATCGTGAAGGTGCGCGAGCCCTCGATGGAAGAAATCGACAGCGCGCCCGAAGGTAAAGTCCTGATCAGCTTCGTGTGGCCCGCCCAGCACGAAGACCTGCTCGAGAAGATGAAGGCAAAGAGCATGTCCGTGCTGGCCATGGACATGGTGCCGCGCATCAGCCGGGCGCAGAAGATGGATGCGCTCTCGTCGATGGCCAACATCGCCGGCTACCGCGCCGTGGTCGAGGCCGGCAACCAGTTCGGTCGCTTCTTCATGGGCCAGATGACCGCCGCCGGCAAGGTACCGCCGGCGAAGGTACTGGTTGTCGGCGCCGGCGTGGCCGGGCTGGCGGCGATCGGCACTTCGGTGTCGCTGGGCGCGATCACCCTGGCGTTTGACGTGCGCCCCGAGGTGGCCGAGCAGATCGAATCGATGGGCGCCGAGTTCGTCTATCTGGACTTCGAAGAAGAACAATCCGACGGCGCCGAGACCGGTGGCTACGCCGCGCCTTCCAGCCCGGAATTCCGTGAGAAGCAGCTCGAGAAATTCCGCGAGCTGGCGCCGGATGTCGATATCGTCATCACCACCGCGCTCATTCCCAACCGCCCGGCGCCCGAGCTGTGGACCGAAGACATGGTCCAGGCGATGAAGCCCGGCTCGGTGATCGTCGACCTGGCCGCCGAGCGCGGCGGCAACTGCACGCTGACAAAAGCCGACGAGCGAATCGTCACCGACAACAACGTGACCATCATCGGCTACACCGACTTCCCCAGCCGCATGGCCACGCAGTCGTCGAGCTTGTATGCCACCAACGTGCGCCACATGCTCGACGACCTCACGCCCGATAAAGACGGCCAGCCGGTCATCGACATGGAAGACGACGTCATCCGCGGCGCCCTGGTCTGCCACCAAGGCGAAATCACCTGGCCGCCGCCTCCGCCGAAGACCAAAGCCATCGCTGCGGCCAAGCCGAAGAAGAAAGAGCCCGCAGAGACGGCCGAAGAAAAGGCCGCGCGCGAGGAAAAGGCGCTCAAGGCCTCGCTCAACCGCACCGGCGCCATGCTCGCGGTCGGCGGCCTTGCGCTGCTGGGTATCGGCGCGGTGGCCCCGGCGAGCTTCATGCAGCACTTCATCGTTTTCGTGCTGGCGGTGTTCGTCGGCTACCACGTGATCTGGGGCGTGGCCCACTCGCTGCACACGCCGCTGATGGCCATCACCAACGCCATCTCGTCGATCATCATCGTCGGCGCCCTGCTGCAGATTGCCTCCGGGAGCGTCGTCGTCTTCATTCTGGCCGCGATCTCGATCCTGATCGCCTCGGTCAACATCTTCGGCGGGTTTCTGGTGACCCGCCGCATGCTCGCCATGTTCAAGCGCAGCTGAAGGGAGTAGTCAATGAGCATCGGACTGATCACCGCCGCCTACGTTGTCGCGGCCGTCCTCTTCATCCTTGCGCTGGGCGGGTTGTCCAACCAGGAGAAAGCCAAGCGTGCCATCTGGTACGGCATCATCGGCATGGTGCTGGCGGTGCTCGCCACCATGGGCACGCCCGGCGTCGGCCAGTACATCGCCATTGCCCTGATGGTGATCATCGGCGGAGTCATTGGCTGGATCATCGCCAAGCGCGTGCAGATGACGCAGATGCCCGAGCTGGTTGCCGGCTTTCACAGCCTGGTCGGGCTGGCGGCCGTGTTCATCGGCATCAACGCCCACCTCGAAATGGGCCTGGCGCTGGCAGCAAAAGACGCCGGCACCGCGGCCGAGCTGGCCGGGTTTGCCGCCACCATCGCCGGCAAGTCGATCGTCGAGCTGAAGATCCTCAAGGTCGAGCTGTTTCTGGGCATCTTCATCGGCGCGATCACCTTTACCGGTTCGATCGTCGCCTACGGCAAGCTGGCCGGAAAGCTCAGCTCCGCCGCGCTGACCCTGCCGGGCCGCCACCTGCTAAACCTCGCCGCCATCATCGCCTGCCTGGCGCTGGGCTGGCTCTACCTGGGGGGTGCCGGTCTGTGGACGATGCTGCTGGTGGCGCTCATCGCCGGTGCCATCGGCACGCACCTGATCATGGCCATTGGCGGCGCGGACATGCCCGTGGTTGTTTCCATGCTCAACTCGTATTCGGGCTGGGCCGCCGCCGCCATCGGCTTCACCCTGGGCAACGACCTGCTCATTGTCACCGGGGCGCTGGTCGGCTCATCGGGCGCGATCCTGTCCTACATCATGTGCAAGGGCATGAACCGCAGCTTCGTCTCGGTCATCCTCGGCGGCTGGGGCGGTGAGTCCAGCAGCGCCGCAGCCGTCGACGGCGAGATGATCGCCGCCGATGCCGATGCGGTTGCCTCGGCGGTCAACGACGCCGACAGCGTCATCATCGTGCCCGGCTACGGCATGGCCGTCGCCCAGGCGCAAACCGCCGTGTCCGAACTGACGAGAAAGCTGCGCGATGGCGGCAAGAGCGTGCGCTTTGCCATCCACCCGGTCGCCGGGCGCCTGCCCGGGCACATGAACGTGCTGCTGGCCGAAGCCAGAGTGCCCTACGACATCGTGCTGGAAATGGAAGAGATCAACGAGGACTTTCCGGACACCGACGTGGTCATCATCATCGGCGCCAACGACATCGTCAACCCGGCCGCCCAGGACGACCCCGGCAGCCCCATCGCCGGCATGCCCGTGCTCGAAGTGTGGAAATCGCGCCAGGTGTTCGTTTGCAAGCGCGGCCAGGGTACCGGCTACTCGGGCATCGAAAACCCGCTGTTCTTCAAGGACAACACGCGCATGTTCTACGGCGACGCCAAGGCCTCGATGGAAGCCTTGCTCAAGGAGCTGGGCTGACTGGGCCCAGTTTCACCCCAATCCTGAAAAATCGCCTGGAAACCAATCTTCCCGGAAGATAGCCCAAGCCCCCTCTTCCCGGAACACAGCCGGGCCTCCCGTATTCCCGGAACACAACCGGGCCTCTCGTATTCCCGAAACACAGCCCGGCCTCCCGTATTCCCGGAAATCGCGAAGCGATTATCCGGGACCTCAGCCACTCAGCCACCCCGAATTTGAACCCCCACACCCGGCAGGCTAGACTGCGACCGGGGACGCGACTTCGGCACGGGCCATGGCGGTAGCGTGCCCGAAGCTCACATTCCGTCCATCGGGCTCCGCGCCCCCATTGCGCCGCGATTGATCACGTGCGTGTAGATCATCGTGGTGCGCACATCCGAATGCCCCAGCAACTGCTGCACCGTGCGAATATCTGCCCCGAACTCAAGCAAGTGTGTCGCGAAACTGTGTCGAAAGGCGTGGCAGGTCACCGGCTTGTGAATGCCGGCCCGACGCGCCGCCTGCTTGACCGCACGCTGCACCGAACTGTTGAACAAGTGGTAGCGACGAACCTGGCCCGTCCGCGGATCCGCAGAAATCCGCCGCGCCGGAAACACCCACTGCCAGCCCGGCTCGAACCGGGCGTTGGGGTATTTGCGCGCCAGCGCATGGGGCAGCACAACGCCGCCTCGGCGGCGGGCTGCATCATCGGCTGCTACGGTCAGCGCCCGATCCACCTGAACCTGCAACGCGGGAATCGTCCGGTCGGCCAGAACGGTGATCCGGTCCTTGTTGCCCTTGCTGTCGCGCACGGTAATCGAGCGTCGACTGAAATCCACGTCCTTGATGCGCAGCCGAACCGCCTCGCCAACCCTGAGCCCGGACCCGTACAGCACCGAAACCACCAGATCGTGCGGCGGCCTCAGGTTGGCCAGAACCGCCCGCACCTCGTCGGTGCTCAACACCACCGGCACACGCGTGGAGCGCTTCGCGCGCACCACATCCTCGAGCCAGGGCAGCTCCATTTCCAGAACCTCCCTGTACAAAAATAGAATCCCGTTCAGGGCCTGATTCTGGGTCGCAGCCGCCACGTGCCGATCAACGGCCAGATACGTGAGAAACGCCTCGACCTCCGCCTTGCCCATCTCGCGCGGATGCCGTCGATCATGAAACAGAATGAACCGCCGCGCCCACTGAACATAGGCCTTCTCGGTTCGATGGCTATAGTGCTTTGCCAGAATCAACCGGCTCATCCGATCCAGCAACTTCTCGCCCATGCTTTGCATCCCGGCACAATTTGCGCCAGTATCAAACAGGGCGACGGACAGGCGAAATCGGAATTGAACCCCGAAACATGTGGGAAATCCGCAGGCTATCCAGCAAGAATGCAAGATAGCGCCAGAAAATATTTCCGCACAAAACGGCAGATTCAGTACGTTACCGCCACTTCACACGCCGCGCCCACAAACTATTCAGCAAATTGTTCATGTATTCACTACACCAACATATTGCTCAAGACTTATTAGTTAGGTGAATAATGGCAGTCAAGTTTCGCGCCTTTAGAACAGATAGGCTAGCTAGCGAACTTTCTCAAGAGCAGCCATCTGAGAAGGTACAGTTTCTCTATTTGCTCGGGACCGAATTGCTTTTAACATTCCTCCTCTATTACTCGTTACTATTTGGTGCCTACCTTGACTGGTTGTTTTTCCTTGAAGTCCCAATCATTCTGCTTATTACCTTTATTGGGATCTACGAGGCATATCGGGCGAATGGTGGCGCCAGTGGTAATAACTTTCTTATAAAAGCCTTCTGTCTTCTGTTCCCAATCACTGTCAATCTGGCTATAGCCTCGGAGGTCTTGAACTGGGCCTATATCTATTTAACGCCTTTCATAGCAGACCCAGCGGTATTCGTTGACCCCACTCGGCCTCTAGCGCTCATAGACTTTGTCTGGAACCCTGCATTTACCGCCTTTATGTTTTGGCGCCTTAATGTCCACATTCGCCGTGTCGCAAGCGCCGAATCACCTAACAAATCGCTCAACGCGGACGCCGGTAAAGCCGGCGCCGGTTAGCTCAGACGTTATGTTCCGTTGTATAGAGTCCCATGCTTACTAAGCTACAGATAAGAGCTGTCCTTCTTGGTATCGTCGCCTATATCGGCTCCTTTCTGATAGCTTCCATATTGCTGACGGTCGACGCTAACCTCCGTGGTAGTACGGCCTCTGATTCGGCGCTATTTTGGCTTGCGTTCTGGCTGGGAGGCATAGTCATGCTGAGTGCGGGCGGCTTCGTTTCGGGCTGGGTCGCAGGGGAGCGGGGTCTGCTACACGGTTTCATGGTGGGGCTTCTGGGCGCTCTAAGCGTTGGAGGAGCCATCGAACTAATGCTGTCCAGCTTCGCTGTCGACATTGGGGTTTCCGTAATTGTTGGTTACCTGCTACCCAGCGCCGTTTTAACCACTATGGGGGGAGGAATTGGTGAACTATTCAAGCGGAGGCACCAGTCCCGTACCGGGCAGTAGGCTTATGAGCCGGAAACATAACAAGTCGCTCAAGTGCGTTCCGGCCCTTCGGGCCTCCACCGGACGCGGCTAAAGCCGCGCCGCTTAGCTCAGACGTTAGACATCAATACAAAAGTAGGAGTCAAGCTATGCGAGCCACTATGAACGTTGCAATTATTTTCGCCATGTCGCTGATTGCGTCCCCAACTATTGCATGCGATGTAGATTCTGGCGAGCGCCAGCAACTCGTATTCCTATCTTGGGGTGGGCAGAAGATCGCCGACTGGGTGGTAAAAACAGAAGAAATCGAGCAGATTTCCTTACCAAATGGTTTTGAGCTCGGAATTAGCCTCAGCGAACCGGGGCCGGACGTATACAAACAGCAGGCCAGGGGCCACGACTACGTCTGGGAACTGGCGGAAATCAAGCTGTTCGATCTGAGCACCGAGAAGCCGCGGCTTCTGTCACGTACGTATGGTGGCACAAACTCCATGCAAGGCTTTGGTGCCAGTGGCGGCGCAAACCGCGTTGCTGAATTAGGCGATCCTGGCATTCTACTTACGCTTATAAAGCCGGTATGCTTGAAATCAGCATCGGTAGCCTCCGCCCCTTGATGTCTAACAAGCCGCTCAAGTACGTTCCGGCCTTCGGCCTCCACCGGACGCGCTTGCGCGCGCCGCTTAGCTAAATCGTTAGCACTTGAAAGTATATGAAACCAACTGAGTCCTGGATCAAAGACTGGAAATACGGCGTTGCCCCAGCGAAGGAACGTGAAATTTCGGCCGCGCTCCTGGAAATTTTCCAGCGGTTTTGGGATTGGGCTGAACTGGACCAGAAGTCAAAAACTACGCAACAGAGATACAGTAATTCACTTCACGCGCTTGGTGGCTGGGCGGTCGAAAAGGCCGCGGAGGATGATGCCAAACTTGAAGCACTTGAGATTCTTGTCCAGGCCACGTCCGCAGGAGATGGGCCATTGATCTATTGGGATCGAGAGGAGTGGCAAAAAGAACTGGACACGGTCTGTCGGAAACTGTACAAATTCCTGGCATCACAGTGCTAACAAAGGGTTCAACCGGACGCGGGGTAACTTCCGGGCCGGCAAAGCCGGGTTGGCTCAGTGGCCGCGCCGGTTAACCCAAACGTTATACAAAAGGAGCCTCTCGTGGATATTTGGGAAGCCGATAAGCTGATTCTCTTTCTAGCTTTCTTTATTCCTGGCTTTATGAGCATTAAGATTTATCAGCTCATCTATCCGGCAACGGAACGACCCAATGCAGACCAGGTCACGGATGCGATTGCATATAGTTGCATTAACTACGCAATATTAGCTGCACCAATTCTAATAGTCGAAAAGAGCAGCCTATCATTTGACCATCCTTACTTGTATGCCACTTTTTATGCAGTAGTACTTTTCCTTGCGCCTATTGTCTGGGTCTTAATCTGGAAATGGATCCGAACTCGGGACATGTTCCAGCGAAACGCTCCACATCCAACAGCTAAACCATGGGACTACGTGTTCTCTAAACGAAAGAAATATTGGGCCAAGGTAACGCTACAGGACAAGACCGTGATAGGCGGGCTTTATGGAAGTAATTCTTTTACTTCGAGCGCTCCAGCCGAAGAACAGATTTATCTGGAAGAAACGTGGGTTCTGAACGACAAGGGAGGCTTCGAGAGGCCCAAGAATGATACAGAAGGAGTCATTATTCTTGGGAAAGACATTTCCTACATTGAGTTCCGAAAGCATGGAGATTCACTATGAGTAAAGAAAAGCGACCCATCAATGAAGGTTATCAACCCGAAACGCTGAAGAAAGGATATCAGCCTTCGGATCCCAAAGATATTCCTACTGGAGATCCTAAACCGAAGGGCGGATACCAACCGACGAGTACAGGAGATAATCCCGCAAATCAACCAAGTGAAGCACCGGGCGACGAGTAGCGTATAACAAATCGCTCAAGTACGTTCCGGCACTTCGGGCCTCCACCGGACGCGGCCAAAGCCGCGCCGCTTAGCTCAGACGTTAAGCCCCAGAATGCGCTTTCTTAGACAACTAATCGCCACAGAACTAATCGCTTTTGCAGGGCTTCTGGTCTGTGCGCTGATTGTCGGCATATTCGCGCTGGCCTTAGCGCTCTTAAGCACCAATTCAGCAATACCCCCCACGCATGCAGCCATCCTTACCGGCCTCTATACTCTGGGCTTTGGAGCTCTTCCTGTCGCTATCTTTGGCGCCCCGCTGTTCTCCCTGCTCCATTACCATGGCCGAGCGAACTGGTTTATCGTGCTGAGCCTCGGAGTCGCGCCTGGCATCCTGACAGGAATCTTGTTTAAGGACTTGGAGGTCGCCTCCATGGGTGTCGTCTGCGGTGCAGCGGTAGCGCTCGTCGTTCGTGCCATTCTCGGCAAAGGGCCTAACAAATCGCTCAACTCGGACGCCGGCAATGCCGGCGCCGGTTAGCTCAGACGTTAGAACAATTATGTGCCGAACAGCTTTGCTCCCTTTAGCTTTATTGCCGACAGTCCTCTTGGCAAGCCCCTGCGACGATACGTGTGCGCGGATCAGCTTCTACGAATCAAGTGATGGGTTTTATGAGTACGTAGTTAGCAGGGAAGAATATATCCGAATCATGGAAGCGTCTAGAGTTGCAAAACGATCTCCCCCATTCACACAACAGAAAGCTATTTCCATCGCAGCCGAAGCCGTCTCCTCCATCGCGATAGATTCAGAATTACTAAACTCTGGTAGCGCTCGGTTATCTGAAGGAGATATTTGGTTTTATATGGTGCGGCTCCCGGATCCAAAGATCACCGAAGATATCGTCGTTGGGCCAAAAGGGACAGTAATTCTGCCCACTCTTATAGAGGAGGGCTTCACGGCTAAGCCGGACTGTTCTAACTATCGCTTCAACTCGGACGCCGGCAAAGCCGGCGCCGGTTAAGCTAATCGTTAAACGGTAAGTATGGATAGTCGAACCCGGAGAAAATACGCATCACTAATGTGGGAATGTCGGTATCGCTTGGAGACGTTGCGGGATTTTGTCGAAGGTAGAACTCATTGCACATACTTGCAGACGACGATCGAATCTGAGGCGCTACAGTTGCGAAAACTGCTAGAGCTGATTGCGTTTGCGTCCTTGGTCTCTTACCAAGATGCCTATCGTTCAGTCCGCGATGATATTGCTAAGGACTGGCATGCGGCTCGAATACTTAAAAAAATTGAAGGTATTAATCCAGACTTCTATCCCACACCAGTGAGAGGGCATGACGGAAAGCGCTGGAGAAAACTGAGCGGTGGATACCTTACTCGCCATCAGTTTTCGCAATTGTATGACAAGTGCGGTGCAATGCTTCACACCAAGAATCCTTTCTCAAAGGGCAAAAATTCTTTGGCATTCCATAATCAGGTGCCAGAGTATTTGCGACGCATCGAACAGCTCTTGTCAGAACATTATGTGAGATTGGCCAAGACCAATGAGCTTGTCCACGTTACAGCACCTATGGACCCAGAGTCGTCAATCCAAGTTCGTGTTTTCGTGGAGCTTCAGAGTTCGTTTAACAAGTCACGGAAGGCGGACGCGTGAGACGCGCCGCTTCGTTCAGCGTTAGGCATCAATCCAAAAGGGAGAAATATATGCACACTTTCAAAAATCTAGTCCGCTTGTCCACTTTCGCCATTGCGGGGGTGGCTCTAGCCGGCTGTGCTTCCATGATGGGAAGTGCCGGCGTCGATTGGGAGGCTCAGGATCCTGGCCCAGTTCCTGACTATGAAGATGCGAAGTCACAGGCTATATCCGTAATTAAAGACAGGCTTAAGGACCCGGACTCAGCCCAGTTTAAAGACTGGACTCCCTTCTTTAAGACGTTGTACAACTACGGTCTGGGGGCCGCGGGAAACTATGAGCCCCTCTGGGCGATTTGCGCTCAAGTCAACGCGAAGAACTCCTTTGGTGGCTACACTGGATATGAATGGTGGTACGTCAAATTTCGAGACGGCCAAGCTGTTCGCCACCACTTGGGCACAAACCAGGGATCTTATGATTGCATCAACGGCCCTGATGACCCGGCGAGACGCGCACCAAGTGATGCCTAACAAATCGCTCAAGTACGTTCCGGCCCTTCGGGCCTTCACCGGACGCGGCTAAAGCCGCGCCGCTTAGCTCAGACGTTATACGAGAAAATCATGAAACAGAGCTTGACGCCATATCTTTTCTTTATTTTACTGAGTACGGCTAAGGCAGGAGAAGTTGAGGGCGTAGTTTCGGCCGAAGGTTTTGAGATTCACCTTGCGGGGGTCCATCAGCGTGAGGAGAAGGTTGCTGAAGTATTGGTCGGCCTTTCGCAAGACCATGATTTAAGTCCTTGGCTTTTTACCAATCGGGTACGCATTGAGTCTGGTGTGATACCACAAAGCCACCCAATCCTGACGCTGAACACCCTATATATTGAGGAATCGAGCCAGCTATTAGCTGTCTTTCTACATGAACAGATTCATAGATTTCTAGCAGCTCCAGAGAACAAAAATACGCTAAAGAACGCGATGAGTGAGTTGAGGGAACTGTATCCTCAAGTGCCGGATGCGGAGAATGGGGGAGCCAGTAGCAAATATAGCACTCACCTACATTTTCTCGTGAACTGGTTGGAGTTTGATGCTCTAAGAGCTCTCTTGGGGCAAAATAAAGCTCAGGAAGTGATAGAGGATAGACATGTTTACCGATGGATATATGACAAAGTTCTCGAAGACAGCCCCCAATTGCAATCCATTGTTACGCGCAACGATCTTAGAATTGCCCATGACCGTAGCTAAGTCGTATAACAAATCGCTCAAGTAGGTTCCGGCCCTTCGGGCCTCCACCGGACGCGGCTAAAGCCGCGCCGCTTAGCTCAGACGTTAGATGAACAACGAGGAAATTATCGAGTTCGTGGCGCCAGTGACCGTTGGATGGTACTTGCACCCTTTAGAGGCAGAGATCGCCCGTGGTCGGCTTGAAAGTGAGGGTATTCCGGCATTTCTTCATTCGAACAACCATTCACAGGTAAATTGGCCTATTACACTTGCGCTTGGAGGCATTAGGCTGCAGGTGCCGTCGTGCGCGGCCCGAGAGGCGACGGAGATCCTGCAATCTGTGGTTCCGCTTCCAGATAGTGAGGAGGAGATAGCTTGTCCTTCTTGTGGAAGCTTAGATACTAAATCCGAAGAGACATCTTGGGAAATTGCCTTCTTAGTGGTGCATTTTCTCCATTTGCCACTGCCATTTAGGCGCGGTGGGAGAAGGTGCCAAGCGTGTGACAGAAAATGGCATTAGAGACGCTGTCATCTAACAAATCGCTCAAGTACGTTCCGGCCCTTCGGGCCTCCACCGGACGCAGCTAAAGCTGCGCCGCTTAGCTCAGACGTTATCCATACACCACGATATTTGGATCTGACGCGGTGAATCAACACCTGGCTCTTTTATTTGCATTGTTGCTCGCTGTTGGTGCCGGCGCAGTTTGGCTCTTTTTACCTTATCCAAGGACTGAAATGGGGGCTCTTATGGCGCTAGGAGGGGCCGCTGTCTCCGCACTCTCACTAAGTGCTGCTCTCTATATTGCCTTTGGGGCATCTAGAGCTGGAGCGATATCCGCTCTTGTCTTCTGTCTGTTTGCGCTTGGAGTTTCGGCTCTTGGTGACGTTCTCCTACCGGTAAAGTGGAACGAGGTCTGGGGCTACGTGGTGAACGTACTGATTCTCCTCATGTCGGCCGCAATCCTCTATGTTGGCCTATCACAACTCGCAGGCACACCGGCGAAGAAAAATTGATGGCTATGGACGTGTTGGAAGAGCCAGGGCGCGAAGCTTCCCAGCAGCGCATGGATAACAAGTCGCTCAAGTACGCTCCGGCCCTCCGGGCCTCCACCGGACGCGGCTAAAGCCGCGCCGCTTAGCTCAGACGTTAGGCTTATAGAATGGGAGCAGAAGCCGCAGTAGCAGCATTGCTAATCTTGTATGTCTCCGGCGCAATTGGATATACGGGGTACCTGGCTTTTTCTTTAAAGAAGCCGGAGCGCCGCAAGGCGGCACGTAAAAAGTTGGCCTTCGCTCTTCTTATTGCCGTCTTTAGTAAGTATCCCCCGGCAAAGCCGGGGGCTTTAATTGTGAGCCGCTCAAAGCGGCCTGTGACGGAGCTTGCGCTCCTTGAGCCCCCTAAAGGGGGCGGCTACATCAAGTTTAGCTGATCCAGTCGGCGGTCCTCGGCCTC
>NZ_JBJNIP010000064.1:0-333 GCF_056324165.1 Wenzhouxiangella sp. YN9 | reverse complement strand
ATCCGCAAGCTACGCGTGGTTGGCGGCAGGTGTGGCGTGTCGGGGGGATCCGGTGACGTGTGGCGGCGGGTGGTTTCGGCGCTGATCGGCTGCTGGCGCCCCGCGTAGGTCGACGTTACATCGACGACGGGCGAGGTGAGCGGGTCCGGGCGCGAGTGCGCTACGAGTGATCAGGGCGAGCGGGAGGGCGGCGGCGCGGGAAAACGCGGTGACGAAATCCCGCTGCTGATCCATGTCGCGAGCAATCAGGTGGGCCACCACTTCGGTGTCGGTATCGGAGGTGAACTGAAAGCCCGCGGTCTGCAGCTCCTCGCGCAGGGCGGTGAAGTTTTC
>NZ_JBJNIP010000063.1:0-361 GCF_056324165.1 Wenzhouxiangella sp. YN9 | reverse complement strand
GACCGCGATTGGGCTTCGTTCCGGCTCCGCATCGCGATCTGGAGATCGCTCCTGCAACTCCGGGGGCGACGTGTTTGTGTGGGAGCGGTCTCCAGACCGCGAGTGGGCTTACTTACCGCGCCCCATCGCGCTGTGGAGATGGCTCCGGCAACAACGGTGTCCAAGTGATATAGATCGACCCGCCTCCACTCCGCGAATGGCTGACGTTCCCGGCTCCGCATCGCGATCTGGAGCTCGCTCCTTCAACTCCGGTGGCGAAGTGTTTTTGTGGGAGCGGTCTCCAGACCGCGATTGGGCTTCGCTCCGGCTCTGCATCGCGGCCTGGAGATCGCTCCCCCATCCTCTGGGCCGCGCGCCGCCG
>NZ_JBJNIP010000062.1:0-24535 GCF_056324165.1 Wenzhouxiangella sp. YN9 | reverse complement strand
AACCGGCGTCGGGTACGCTTCTCAAGGCGCGGGTCGGTGACAACTTCGTTGGAATCAGACATCTCTTCGCTCCGTAAGCGCCCTGAATGTTACAGATAAAACCGATCAGGTACTGTTGGGAGGGATGTTGACACACAGGGCTTAGCCATCGTTCGGGTACGGCCCCCAATTACCACCGTAACAGGCTTGACGGATCTGGGGGCCTTCATAAACATCACACTCCCAAAACAAAGGTTGTGGTAGTCATTAACGCATTCCTCTGACACGCAGGTTTTATCGCAGCAGTTTGGATCATTGTATGGGCACGTCTTGCAATGTTCAGATTGGCGAGCCCCCTTGTCGGAGAAAACCAAGCACTTTCTAATGCAGTTTTTCTGCTTTTCAGAGATTCCGCATAAACCAGAGATTACATTTACTTTCCAATTCTCGTCACGACACACCTCCTCCGCAGTCTCGTAGTACCTGCAACGATATTTATCGCCCATATTCCTATAATAATCGCACCACGAGTAATCTGGATTCTCCTCAAAAGAGTCACCGTCAGCTGTACCTCTGGGATCAATTCGAGAGACCGGATTTGATCCAACATAAAGATATATATTTACTCCATCTACAATACCGAGAGGGTCGCCTTGCATATATCGACCCAATCCCGGGGAATAGTCTCGCATGAAGTTGTAATTCAAGCTCACCTCCCTCGTCTTCATTTGCCCCGGAAATCTCCACCCATCCTCAACCCCTGTCTGCACAGTTTCCCCAAAAGCCCGCATCTCGCGGCTATGTACTACAGCGCCTCCTCCATTGATGAGCTGCTGCGGCGTCCCCAGATGGTCAGTCTGATAGTAGTAATAGCTGCCGCCTGACTTTCGCAGGATCGGATCGGTGCTCCATAGCCCGTCGGGCGGGAACAGGTAGAAGTCGATGGCGTTGCCCTGCCCGTCAAGCTCAGCCATCAGCCCCTGATCACTGTAAACGTACCAGGTGGTCTCGGGATTGGTTCCGGGCGGGCTGTAGACGGTCTTTTTGACCCGTCGGCCGAAGGGGTCGTAGAGATATTCGGCGATCAGCTTGCCGTTGTTATCCTTGACCGCGCTCATCCGGTTCTCGGCGTTGTATTCGAACGTTCGATAGAGGGTTCCGTCCGGGTTTCTCTCGGCGATCAAGCTGCCGTTGTCATCATACTCGTGGGTGTGCTCGGCGCTGTCGAGCAGCTCGTTGTTGGCGTTGTACTGCCATTCGGCTTCTCCGGTGCCGGTGTCGGTCATTCGGTTCCCCAGCGGATCGTAGGTCCATTCTTCCGCTGAAAAAGTGGGGTACTCGGCTTCGGTGAGGCGGTTGACTTCGTCATAGCCGTAGCTGTAGGTGCCGTGCTCGGTGGCCTTTTCGGTGATGTTGCCGGTCTCGTCCCAGGTGTATTGGTAGTCCATCAAGTTTTGCCCGGCCTCGTCGGTAACCTGAATGGTCTGGTGGCGCTGGAGACCGTCGTAGGTGTTATTTCTCGTCGTGCCGCCCGGGTATTCGACGCGGCTGGGCTGCTGCCACTCGTACTCGCTGTAGGTGATCACGCCTTCTCCCGGGACAACGACCGATTCCAGGCGGTTGGCGGCATCCCAGCTAAAGCCGTATTCGGTGCCGTGGGGCGCCGTCAGGCTCTTTTGCTGGCCGTTGGTGTGCCAGCTTTGCTGATGGGTCTTGGAGAAGTCCGGATAGTTCACGGTTTCTTCGGTTTTGCGGCCCAGGTCGTCGTAAGTGTAGCTCCCACTGAGCGTGCCGTCATCGTAGGCGGTCATGCGCCCTTGTTCATCATAGCTGAAGGTGACGGTGCGCTCGGGGGTGTCGGGCGTTGCGCTTGGGTAGTGGCGGACTTCGATGCGCCTGCCGGCGCTGTCGTAGTCGTACTCGGCGCGGTTGCCGACCGGGTCGGTGCGGCCCTTAAGCTGGCCGGCGGCGTCGTAGGCGTACTGGATGGTCTCGCCCATCGGTCGGGCTTCAGTCTTCATCCGGTCGGCTTTGTCGAAGGTGAACACGTGCGTGTTGTCGTTGGCATCGGTCAGGCCGATCAGGTTGTCGCGGTTGTCGTAGTGGTAGGTCGTGGTGTGGTCCAAGGCATCGGTGGTGGTGACCATGCGCCCGAGCGCATCGTAGCTGAACCCGGTGCTGCGCTCGGCGGGGTCTTCGGTGGCGGGCTGCTGACGCTTTCTAGATAGCGGGATTGCACCGCTTGATCTACCACCGGCTTTGGCCGGCGCACTGACTGTCCTAGTTTCTTTTCGACTATTCCGGGGGGGATTTACGCCGTTCTGGTTGCTGACAGTCCTGACAGAGGAAGCTACGCCACCATGAGCCATAGATTTTTCTGGCAATTTCAACATCGCAATCCACAGAAGACTCTCCTGCCTCGCCTAGAAACTTAACAAATAACGCACACGCGTGAAGCTGAGAACTGTTCAAAATAGAAACTTTTTGTAGAAACCTCGCGTGAAGAACCTCACTCTCAAGATGCGGGTCTAATGAATAGAGAACATTATCCGTTGCTGGAACAGAAGATGAGCTATGTCGATCGGCGGATAGGAACCAAATCATAAACGCGGGAATATAGAATCTGAATGACCAAGCGTCCATATGCGCAAGTGCTGACTCATAACCCGCAAGGCCGTCCTGCAGGAAATCCCTCCACTGCAAAAACTGCGCATACTGAGAATTCAGATCATCTCTAGCCAACACGTAATCGTCTACACGCATTAGCGCATCAAGTTCAGCGACGCCATAATTCGTAACAGGATCGAATGCCCTGAGGATCACTTCCACTACGCTCTCCTTCGTCATTTCCTGCATTATCATTCTGCCTTACTGACTAAGCCGGACCCAAGCTAACGCAAGACGCTGCAGTAGTAGCTATAACCCCAATGCCAACGCTAATCGTCACAGCAGTCTTGACAATAGCCTCTTGACATTGCTCCCCACATATACTTTCATCAGTGTAGGACACCAGGACGCCCATAATCTATAGGAAATCTCCTACAGCTTGACGGGACAGTCTCCGTATTGGCGAGCGTCTCGCCCGGCGCCAGAATAGAGACATGACCTATCCACGCAGCCAACAGGTCAGCGACGACGAACCCGGCTTCTTCCACGCATAACGGCATTCAGCACTCGCTTCTTGCGCGTGCCGCGCAAACCGCAAGTACTTCATTGCCTATGCTGTGTCAGCCGATGCGTCCGGCGCGCCTTTCTCTGCGGCCGTGACGAAATCACCGGAAAGGACTTCGAACACCGACGTCAGTGGATCGAGGATCGAATCTTCAAGCTCTCCGAGAGCTTCGCTGTTTCGGTCTACGCCTATGCCGTCATGTCGAATCATTTCCACGTAGCTCTGCGTAGCGCTCCCCAGATGCCCTGGCAGTGGTCGGACCGAGAGGTTGCAGAGCGCTGGCTGGCCGTCTTTCGAGGATCGATCAGTAATCGCGACGATCCGGCGTGCGTGGAGCGCGTTACGCTTGCCCTCCTCGGCAACGTCGAGCGCCTGGAGGTCATCCGCCCCCTCTGTCAGGCTAGTGTGTCGCCTCCCCTAGAATAGTCTCTAAGAGGGGGGCGAACAGGAGCTGACAGTGAAATACTCAGAAGAACGCAGAAAGGCCGTTCTGTCGTGCATGGCTTACGTCGATCTGAATCCGGTCCGCGCCGGAATGTGCGAGACACTTCGCGACTCCGAGCACACTTCCGTCCGGCACCGGATCGAGTCGACCCGATCTGCCATCGGGAAGGCACTTGGCCGGGGATCAAAGAATCAGCCCCTCAAGCCCGTCGCCGGGCTCGATAGCGACACGCTCTCGGAGCTGACTGAATCGAGCTATATCGAACTTGTACGCTGGACAGGGCTGCAGACGCATCCAGACAAGCGCGGCAAACTCTCCGCAGCCGAACAAGCCCCGCCCGAGGGTCTCTGGAGCGTCGCCAGCCATCCCCGCGAGTGGATGCGACGTGTCCAGGGAACCGAGAGCCACTACTACCGGGCGATCGGCTCAGCTGAAGCGCTGATGCTCAAAGCCGCCGATCTCGGGCAGCGTTGGATGAAGGGCGTGTCCGGAGAGTTCGCTCTCAAGAAGCTGCGAGAACAACCGCTCCCCTGGTAAGCCCTCCAGAAGCCACAATCCGGTCACTCCCAGGCTCCCGCGTGGGCGACTGCGGGCAAATTCGGCCCCAGACAGGATTTTCACAGCCCAGGTCACAGAATCACTTCACCGCCAGCGACTTTCCCGGCTGATCTGGCCGTCAAGAACTGTTGGGCGAGAGGTATTCAGTCGCGGAGATCATGGCTGTCCCCGTTTTTCCCCCGTTTTTACCGTTTTCGCCTTTCGCGAGTTTTAACGGACAGTAGCGACCTAAATGTTCAAATTGGGGTAGTGGCCCAACAAGCAACTCCTGAGCCTTTGCCTGTCTTCCAAGAACCGTTTTTCTACCGCCTTAAATCTTTCCCACCTAATCTGAGCAAATTCCTCATCACGCTCACTACAGTATTTGTTTTCGCTAGCCGAAGTTCGACTCAAGGACGTGAAAAAATCAACATACTCTTCCTTGCATACCGATGTGCAAACTTCATAAATCTTATCCATTGCTTGATGCAGACTAAAGGACGAATAGGGACGAGATTCGCATAGACTTCCCCGGTCAGCAGGAGTCGAAGCCACCTCTGGGAAAACCATTTTTGTGTACCCCTCCTCAGTGAAAAGTCGATCGCACTGGGCCTGCCGATCCACACAGGCTACTACTAATAAAACAGCAAAGACTAGAAAAAATGCTTTATTCATGAAAGCTCCTCGGGCTTACCATTTACCTGATCACTTACGTTTCTCAGCTATTGAAAAGAGCCGCTGATAGCGTCAATTTTTCTGCTCATGCAAAGCAAGCCCGGTCTGTCGACGATGGCCTTGGGGCGGCCCCTGGGCGTGTCCTACAACACGGCTTGGCTGCTCAAGCGCAAGCTCATGCAGGCCATGAGTGAGCGCGATGACAGCAAGCTGACTGGGTCGGTTCAGGTTGATGACGCCGTCTGGGGCGGTGAGCGCCGGAGTAGCAAGCGCAGTCGCGGAGCCGCCGGGAAGAGGCCGTTTATGGCCGCCGTGGCTTGGGGGGCCGATGGCCGGCCTCTGGTGATGCGGATGACGCCGCTGAAGGCATTTTGCAGCGACTCCATCGACCGCTAGGCGCGCCAACACCTTTGTCCGAATGTGGAAGTAAGGGATGACGTGCTGCCATGCCTCCGGGCCATCGTCGAGACCTGCTCGCATTGGAGCATTGCCACTGGAGGTGCGCCGACCAGTGTCGAGAAGCCGGAGTTTACCTAGGGAAACACCATGCTCGGCAACGTCAAGGATGCCACCCCGGGAACCTATCACGTCATCCATGGCAACCATTTTGGTCATTATCTCGGTGCGTTCGCCTACCGGCTCACTCGACGCTTAGAGCTCAATCGAATGATCAACGACTGGCCTACGTGGCCCGTCGCGCGGCGCCGTTGCCAGAATGGCCGCTACGACGCCAGAGGTACATAACGTAATCGGAGGCTATTATAACCTTGGCACCCTACACATTAAATCGATATCTATTACGTCCGGGCCTATCCGCTCCATACACTGCCTAAACTCCTCAAACACCCACTGTTCATTATCCCGGCAGTATCCTTCCGCTCCTCTCAAACAATTGCCCAGGCACTCCTGATTGAAGCTTCCTTTCTGTTGTCTTTCAGTCCGCGCCCCTTCCCAGCAGGTCTCTTTCCGGTCATGACACTCACCGTTCACCTCTAATAGGTTTTTAAACTTAACTCGCTCGCACCTACTGCGCCTCTTTCTTTTCCACCAATTAATAACGTCATCCAGTCGACCAACCCCCTCACATGCAGCCCACCGAATGATGACCCCCGTCGCAAGCCCGTATGGGTCCATACTGAGCACTACATTTTGATCAGCGTAAGTATATAGATTAATACCTCCGTTCAACCCAATGGGATCACTTTTCTTATAGCGCCCTATATCTGAACTATAATTTCTAAAATAGTTGTAATCCAACCCAGTCTCCCGGGATTGAAGCTGCCCCGCAAACCGCCACCGATCCACCACCCCATTCTGCTTGGTCTCTCCAAACCCCCGCATCTCTCTGGTGTGCACCACGCTTCCGGCACTGTCAATAAGCTGCTGCGGCGTCCCCAGATGATCGGTCTGATAGTAGTAATAGATCGAGCCAGATTTGCGCAGAATCGGATCAGTGCTCCATAGCCCATCGGGCGGGAACAGGTAGAAGTCAATTGCGTTGCCGACCTGGTCGAGCTCGGCCATCAGGCCTTGATCGGTATAGACGTACCAGGTGGTCTCGGGGTTGGTTCCGGGTGGGCTGTAGACGGTCTTTTTGACTCTTCGGCCGAACGGGTCGTAGAGGTAGTCTGCTATGAGGTCGCCGTTGCTGTCTTTGACCACACTCATGCGGTTTTCGGCGTTGTATTCGAACGTTCGATAGAGGGTTCCGTCCGGGTTTCTCTCGGCGATCAAACTACCGTTGTCGTCATACTCGTGAGTGTGCTCGACGCTGTCGAGCAGCTCGTTGTTTTCGTTGTAGTCCCACTGCTCGCTGCCGGTGCGGGTGTCGGTCAGGCGGTTGCCCAGCGGGTCGTAGGTCCACTCTTCGGCTGAGAAGGTGGGATATTGGGCGTCGGTCAGGCGGTTGATTTCGTCGTAGCCGTAGCTGTAGATGCCGTGCTCGGTGGCTTTTTCGGTGATATTACCCGTCTCGTCCCAGGTGTACTGGTAATCCATCAGAACCTGGCCGGCCTCGTCGCTGACCTGGATGGTCTTGTGGCGCTGCAGGCCATCAAAGGTGTTCTCTCGGGTGGTACCGCCGGGATACTCGACGGTGGCCGGCTGCTGCCAGTCGTAGTCGCTGTAGGCGATCACGCCCTCGCCCGGGATGACGACCGTCTCCAGGCGGTTGGCTGCATCCCAGCTAAAGCCGTATTCGGTGCCGTGCGGCGCCGTCAGGCTCTTTTGGCGGCCGTTGGCGTGCCAGGCCTGCTGGTGGGCTTTGGAGAAGTCCGGGTAGTTTACGGTTTCTTGCGTCTTGCGGCCCAGGTTGTCGTAAGTGTAGTTCCCACTCATCGTGCCGTCATCGTAGGCGCTCATGCGGCCGCGTGCGTCGTGGGTGAATGTGACGGTGCGCTCCGGGGTGTCGGGCGTGGCGCTTGGGTAGTGGCGCACCTCGACTCGCCTGCCGGCGCCGTCGTAGTCGTACTCGGCGCGGTTGCCGACCGGGTCGGTGCGGCTGGTGAGTTGCCCCGCGCCGTCATAGCCGTAGGTGATCGTCTCGCCCATCGGGCGGGCTTCGGTGGTCATCCGGTCGGCTTTGTCGAAGGTGAACACGTGTGTATTGTCGTTGGCATCGGTCAGGCCGATCAGGTTGTCGCGGTTGTCGTAGTGATACGTCGTGGTGTGCTCCAGGGCATCGGTCGTGGTGGTCATTCGGCCGAGCGGATCGTAGGCGAATTCCGTGGTCCGCTCGGCCGGGTCTTCCTTGGCGATCTGGTTGCCCCGGTCGTCATAGGTCGTGCGGGTGGTCTGCTCGCGCCACTGCGCGCCTTCGAGCCAACGGTCGGTCTGGGCAACGACGCGGCCGCGGCGATCGTAGGTCAGCAGTCGCTCGAAGGTTGGGTACTCGATCTTGAACGGTTGGTGGCGTGCGCCCTGGCCAGCACCGGGCTCTTCGGGATAGTGGAAGACGGTCTCGTTTCCGGCCCCATCGCTGATCTTCTCCAAGCGGCGGTCGGCATCGTAGGCGTAGTGGGTCTGCTTGCCGGACGGATCGGTCTCCCGGGTCCGGTTTCCGGCAGAGTCGTAAGTGTAGGTCTGCTCGCCGTCGAGCGCATCGATCACCTTCTCCAGCCGGTCGGCGTCATCGTAGACCTGCTCGGTTTCGGTCAGGTCGGGGTGGATGATACGCACCCGGTTGCCGACTTCGTCGTAGATATAAGTGGTTGTCTCCAATTCCGGGTTGGCTTCGCTGGTGAGATTGCCGGCTTCGTCGTAGGTGTAGGTCGAAGTCCGCTCCAGGGGATCCGTGCGCGTGAGCACGTTGCCCATTACGTCGTGCGTGCGGTTCTCGACGCCATTCTCCGGGCCCGTGATCTGCTCGAGGTTACCCTTGTCGTCGTAGGCGAAGCTGGTCTCAGCGGTCTGGGTTTCCTCGTCGCCGAGGCGGCGGATGAGCTCGAGGCGGCCTAGCGCATCGTATTCGAACTCGATAACACGCTCAACGGTAGTGCCCTCAGCTTCGATGGTGCGGATTCGGTTGCCGTTGGCGTCGTACTCGTGACGCGTGACAACTCCGGCTTCGTCGATCTCGCGGATGACGCGCGAATGCGAGTGCTCGTACTCGGTCACCGTCTGGGTGCCGTCCGGATAAGTCACGCCGGTGAGATTGTCGAATTCGTCGTAGTGGTAGGTAGTGGCGTGACCGTTGAAATCGAAGTGGACGCGATCCCGGCCGTCCTTTTCGACACGCTTGACCAGTTGGCCGTTGACTTGGCGGCGGACCAGCTCGCCTTCGCGGTCGTACCAGGCGGAGGTGATTCGCCCGCCCGGTTCGGTGGTCTTGAGAAAGAACTGCCGCTGGCCGTTGAGGTAGTCGAACTCATAGGTCGTCGTGCCCGCACCGGGGCGCTCGATGGTCTGGATGCGCCCGTCGGGACGATAGGTCATCGTGGTGGTGCGTTCCAGCGGGTCGGTGCGGCCTGACAACTGACCGTCGCCGTTGTAGGAGTAAGTCCAGTCGTAGCCGCGCACGTCGGTCACGGTATCCAGGCGGCCGTCCTGCCAGGCATAGGTCACGAACCGGCCAGTGCGGTCAGTCACGGTGTGGAGGTTGCCGTTCTGGTAGGCCAGGGTCAGTGCGACATCGCCATTGTGGTCGAGGACCTGCTCCAGGCGGCCCTCGGAGTCTCGCGAGAAGGTGATCGTAACGTCATTCCGGTCACCGTAGCCGATCAACCGGCCTTCCTCGTCGTAGTCGATCCAGTTGCCCTGTCGGTCATACCAGCGAAGACCGTCCGTCGTGGTTCGAATGCGCATATTGGGGCCGAACTTGAATCGCTCCGAATCGGAACCCACCGGCTCGTAGACGTCGTTGTTGCGCTTGATGCGGCGGATCGTGCCGTCGGAAGCGTTGTATTCGATGTCCAGATCCGTCCAGTGGCGGTTGAACTGCCAGCGACCGTCGCGCCATTCCCGTTCCCAGGTGACGTGGCCACCGAGCACCTTGACCGACAGATCGGTGACCGTGTCAACGTAGCGGCCGGAAGTCGGTTCGATACCGGCTTGGGCCGACAGGCACAGTCCGGCAAGCACGAGGCCAACAACCGCCCCGAGGGGCGCAAACTTAAACTTCATTGACACATTCCTTTCTTGCTACTCGATTCCACGCCTGGCAAGGCGCATTTCACCCTCGGCCGCCCACCATTGGCGGCGGATCGCTACTGCCACCGCCCTCGAAACCATCGCCAGGTCCACCATTAGGGCCACCTCCCCCACCGCCGCCGCCAGAGCCACCCCCTGCACCGCTGGAACCGCAGCAGTCGTCGCCCTCACAGTCCGGAGCACAGGTACTGCCGCCAAGCTCGCTCCCCCCGCCGCTGGGGCCACCCCAGCCGCCGACGCCGCCGGATCCCGGAAAGCCGATCTGGTCATAGGGAGTGGACTCGCCGCCGCAGGAGTCACCCAGGATCTTCGAAAGAAGATGTCGGGCAAAGCCGTCATCCTCGGTGCCGTCGGCGCATTCATAGCCGTAGGGACATTCGAACGAAGTGCCGTAGCTGAAGCAGCCGCCCGCTCCACCGTCGTCGGGCGGGAAATCCTGCTTCGCGATAACCCGGTAGGGAACGATCACGCTTTCCTGTGCCGGCAGCAGTTCGGGAATTTCGGCCAGCAGCTCGAAGCGGAAGTACTGGTCCTCGGGGGGTGGATTAACGGTCAACGACTGGGCGCGGATGAGACCGTGGTTGGTCAACTCGAACTGGGTAACAAAGACGTCGCCGGCATTCATGTCCGGAAGCGTGCGGTGCATCGGCTGGGCCGTCACGACGGCCCCGGGCACGTTGGTTTCGAAAATTGCGGAAAGGTCGATCTCGTAGATGTCTTCGATGGTCGTCTCGGTCACCGACCACTCCACGTTGACCAGGTTGTAGGACAGGAACACGGATTCGGGCACGGTGATTTCCGGCTGAATCTGGATGCGACCGTTGACCGCCTGGTGGTCCGGTGCGGAAACCCGGTAGAGGTACTGTCCCGCCGGCACGTTCTCCAGGAGCAGTTCACCGAACTCGTTGGTATAGCCTTCGTGAATTTCGCTCAGGACCACTTCGTTCTGAAGTCGCACGCGAGCACCCTCGAGGCCTTCGATCGGGTCTCCGTTTTCGTCGAAGGTGGCGGTGTAGATATCCCTGGCGTGGAACAAGGCTGCACCTTCTCCGGATTGCGTAACCGCAATCTGGATCGGCACCTCTCCGCCCGATGCATTGGCCGAGGTGACCGACAGCGAGTACTGATCGGATGCACTGGGCAAGTCGGCCGGCGGGCTGACCGAAATCGGCACATCCAGCTGCTCGCCCACATCAAGATCTCCCGCTGCACCGTTGATGCCAAGATTGATCCAGCCGGGCGCGGGATCATCGTTGGAATCGAGCAGCTGAAGGTTGATGTCTTGAGCCGTGGCGTAGCCCTGGTTGGTCAGGGTGACGATCTTCGAGCGGGTCTCGCCCTGCGCCAGGCCGAAACCGAGCTGCGGCGGATCCGGAACCAGCGCAGGTTCCGCGGCCACGAACTCGAAATTAATCGGCAGCAAACCCTGCTTCTCGCCAGCAGCCTCATCGCTGGTCAATCGCAGGTAGAGCGTGCCGCTTTCCGGCGCACCCGATGCCGCCTGGATTTCCACTGCCAGATTCTCGCTGTGGCCCGGAGAGAGCTCATCGATCGCTTCCCCTGTATCGACGGAGACTTCCGGTATGAGAACGCCGTCGACCTGGTCTTCAGCCAGATACGCCATTCGCACGTTGCTGGCAGTCGTTCCGGGGCCTGCAGTGACTTCCACCGACAGGTCCCGCGCCGTGTCATAGGGAAGCGCGAGATTGAAGCCGGTGGGACTCATTGCCAACCGCTCGATGGTGAACGAACCCTGGACGGGACGATCCAGGATTTCGGGATGAACGACCGAGACTTCGTACACGCCGCCTTCGCCGGGCAAGGGCTCGAACAGATACTCGAACTGCCCGCTATCGCCGGCTCCCACCTCCACCTGCCGCTCGAAGCCGGCGCTTGAGATGACGAGATTGAGCGGCACATCATCGATTGGCTCGTCGGTGGCGCGCTCCACGGCCCGGCCTTGGATCAGGACCGGATCGAGTCCTCGCGAGGACTCCGGCGAAATCGTCAGCAGCTCTCCGTAGTAACTGGTATCCACGAGCGTCGTCTCGCGCTGGACGGTCAGGCCCGGAAGCTCGAGCTCGTCGTCGGCCTGGCCGAACGCAAAATAGAGCGCGTCGATCTCCAGCTCGACCCGGATTTCATCCGGGGCGCTCGCCGGAACGACCAGATCCTGCCAGCTCGATGTCCAACTTCCGCCGACCGGAATCCGGGCCACCGTGTAGCCGCTGGGCAGGGTCACGACGTTTTCGCCCAGATACTGGCTGAACGCATCGACCGCGAGCACGTTGCCCTCTTCATCGCGCAGCTTCAGCCGCAGGTCCGGGGATGGGTTGCCGCCGTTGTCCCGGGCGGTCAGGATCTCGATTTCCTCGGTCCCCGGGTTCTCGATTCGCGCGCGCACGCGCCCCGCGCCGCCGCGGGTGAACGTCTCGGTGATCAACGTCACGACGAGCCCGCCATTCTCCACCGGCACCGAAACGTCACGCCCGATCCGCGTGAGCTCGTTGGGCTCCGGCTGGTATTCCAGATAGAGCTGGCCGGACGCCGTTTGTGGCAAATCCGGATAGCCCGGGACCGGCACGCTGATCGCCTGCTCCGCCCCGGGATCGAGCGCTACCGGCTGGGAACGGTGCTCGATACCGTTGATGTCCAGCCGCGCCGTCAATCCGACAAGGGTTTCGCCAGACAGGTTCTCGACCGGCACCTCGACGCCGCTGATCAGGCCCTGGCGGATGCGAGCCTGTTCGGCGATGCCGAAGTCGACATTCGGGAGCAACAAGTCACGGCCCACGCTTTGCTGGTCGTTGCCGTCGATGGCGAACACTTCGTAGTGCCGCCCACCTCCGTTATAACCGCCATCGGTAAAGTTCGGCTCTGTCAGCAGTTCGGGGTTGAGCTTGAAGGCACCGCCGCTCGACTGGGCGTAGAGATCGAATCCGGCCAGCGTCGTGGCATCGTGCGACCAGGAAATGGTCGGTGCTTGATCATCGAACTGCTCGATGGTCAGACTGGACACAGGCAGCAGGTTGAAATTGAGGTACTGCGGCTGGGATGCTTCCGACTCGTTGCCGGCCACGTCCACGGCGGTGACGGCATAGGTGTGGTCACCCACTACCGGATCGGCATCCAGCGCCACCGTTTCGGGGATATCGCTCTGAATCGGATCGATCTCCGGAATGGAGATGTCGGGATACTCGCTGGAACGATAGAGGTTGTAGGTCACCTCCTCGTCCAGGGGAACGGGCGCCTGCCACTGGGCGACGATGCCCGACCCGGTCAACTGCAGATCGAGCGCGCTCGGGGCCGGCGGCGCGACCGAATCGGTGGTCACTTCACGCACATTACCGGGGCCGCTGATGGCCTCTTGCCCATTGACCTGGCGAACGCTGACGACGGTGTATTCGTAATCGCCGTCGGCCGGCGGCAGGTCGATGGACTCCAACACGAACACTCGCTCGACCGGCATGAACTCACTCCCACCGGCCTGCCGGCGCCACACCTCATACGCCGCGGCATTCTCGACCTCGCTCCACATCAGGCCGACCTGCCCGCCCGGCAGGGGCCAGGCATCGATGTTGGCCGGCGGCGGCAGGGGCGGCAGTTCGTCCTGATAGACCTGGAACTGATTGGCCACCTGGTCTGCGCTTCCCGCATTGCCCAGGTCGTCGGCTGCAGTCCACCGGAACGTGAGGGTCTCGGCCTCGAATTCCCCGGCCGATTCGGGCAGGGTCAGTTCTGCTTCCCACGCCAGTCCTGTCACCACGCTGAGTTGATCGACCGGATTCCAGACGTCTGGCTCGGCGCTCAGCGAGTACTCCAGTAGCGCCTCATCCGGCCCCGTCACCGGCTCGACGAGCTCGAGATCGATGGCCAGCGAAGCCGGCGTCGAGTTGTCGATCGGCGAAGGCGGATCCACGCTCAGCGACTGCAGGTCCGGTCCGACCGTATCGATCTGAATTGTGGCTCCGGAATCCACCTGGGTACCGCGATTGCCAACCAGATCACGCGCGGAGAACACGGCCCACGCCGTACCCGAGACGGTGGCATCGGTGATCTCGAAGCTGCCGCGGTATAGCTGAGGCTCGACCTGGAACAGGTCGACCGACATCGGCACTCCGCCCTCGGGCGTGACGCTCAAAAACGGCGTCGTCAACAGCGGTTCGGAGACACTGACGTCGACCGAAACCTGGCCGGGGCCGTAGCGGCCGCTGACCGGATCGAAGGCGCCGTCGCTGGTATAGAGAATTCCGGTTGCCGACGGCGGCTCGCGGTCCGACACAGCGTCGACCATTTCTGACGGCGGACTTAGATTGCCGGCTTCGGACTCGGCCACTACGCGGTAGAAGTAGCGCTGGTCCGCCGGCGTCAGATCGATGAACTGACCCGCTTCGATCGGGTTGTCGTTGACTGTCGTGGCCTGGCCGATCTGATCGAATGGCTGCGAGGAACGGTAAACGTGATAAACGATTCCCGGAAGCCCGGCCTGCCACAGAATCCTGATCTCCCCGGCCTGTCGCGGTGAGGCCGACACACTGGTTGGCGCGTCCGGCGCATCCGTGTCGAGAGTGACCTGGACGACCGCGCTCTCGGGCCCGACCACGCCGCGATTGTTTCTCGAGACGGCGGTCAGCTCGTTCGCCCCTTCCTCCAGCACAATAGTCACGGAAAACTCGCCGCCCTCATCTGGCGCCATCCAGTCCGACAGGGCCGATCCGCCCCGGCGGACTCGAACCTCGCTCGCCGCATCGGCAGTTCCGGCAACCTCGAGCGTCTCCTGGTTGGTGACCAGGCCCGATGCCGGATTTGTGATCTGCGGTGCAGGGGGCGGCCCCAGTTTGATTTCCACCGGCACATTGACAACCGTGGTATTGCCAAGCGTGTCGACCGCCGTCAACGTGAGGGTGTTGGGGCCATCCGATTCGGCCTCCAGCGACCAGGGGGCAGAAAACGGGCTTCCTCCCGTATCGGTTACGTCCAGCGGGCCCTGGCTCGCGAAATGCAGGCTGGCGACGCCGGATTCGTCGGTCGCTGCCACCGAGATCATTCCACTGCGAGTGAGGACGGCGCCCGAGTTTAGCGGTGCCTCGCGATAGAGAATCGCGGAAATCATCGGGCCGTCGGTGTCGGCCGGCGGCGCCTCCATGACCTCGATAGTGACCGTGGCGGTATCGCTCAGGCCCTGATTGTCCACTGCCGCGTACTGGAACTGAACGACGCCGACAAAACTGCCCGGCGGCGTATAGACAAACCCGCCATCGGATCGGAGCGACAGCGACCCTTGCGAGGGATTGCTCACAAACTGCGCGCTGATGTTGTCGCCGTCGGGGTCGCTGTCGTTTTGCAGTACGCCGTTAGCGGCGGTGACCACGAGTTGTTCGCTCTCGGTCACCTGGTAGGTGTCGTCTTGAGCGACTGGCGGATTGTTGACCGCGCCGATATCGATAGTGACTTCCGCCGGCAGCGATGTACCTTCTGGAACCTCAAGGCGATAGAAGAAAGTATCAGTGCCGGCGCTACCGTCCGGAAGATAGGTAAATCCACCGTCGGACTGCAACGACAGCTCACCCAGAGTGGGCATAGTCTCCAGGGTGATGGTCGGGGCATCACCGGGGTGCAGGATGTCGTTGGCAAGCAGGCCGGCGGCTGCATCGACGATCAACGGGGTATCGTTTGGCGTCGAGTAGACGTCGGCAACGGCATCATTGCGCTCGCTGACGTTCAAAGTGACCGTCGCGGCATTGCCCACCGCTTGGTCGTCGCCGGCAGAGTACTCGAATTGGTCGACTCCGGCAAAGTCCGCATGGGGGGTATAAGTGAAACCACCATCGGATTCCAGGGCAAGACTACCGTTGGCCGGCAAGGTCCTCAGTACCGCAAACAACGGCCTGCCGGTATCCTGGTCGTTGGCGAGGAGGCCGTCCTCGGCATTGACTGAAAACGCGCGGTTGGCGACGGCCTCATAGCTATCGGGCACAGTCACCGGGGCGCTGGCATCATTGTCGTCGACCGTGAACACGCGGTCGCCTGGCGGCACAAACGGTATGAGTCGATCACTGGTTTGCAGAACAACCTGACGTTTTTCCGCCGCCGCATCCGCAGCGACGGTGAGCTCGAACTGCAGGCTGGTGCCGTCGGCGGCGACTTGAAGGCTCTCGAGCACAATGCCATCGGCGGCCTCTACGCTGGCCGCGGTGACCGCCTCCAGCCCTTGGCCCTGCACGGTCATCACTGTCTGACCACCCCGCGCAACGGTTGGGGGCACCAGTGATCTGGCATAGCGGCCCCGGGCGACACCCACCGGTCGCGAGAACAGCGGTAACGACGCGGGTTCCGTTGTGCCGGTGCGGGTCACACCAACCGGCGGCGAGATCACAGGCGACCAGATGGCGGATTTCTCGATGATGTAGAGGGTATTGGCGGGTTCAGAGCTGGCTGAGCTGTCCTCATTGATGCCCAGAATCTGGACGACGCGCCCGCCAACGGCCGCGGACGAAGCGGCCAGCAGCCTCAGCGTTGCGCGGGTATCGCTGTGAACACTGTAGTCCTGCACGATGATGCCTTCCCCGGGCAACACAATCGCGCCCTGGGATTGCGACAGGTTCTTGCCCTGGATGTGAATCGTGCGCGCCACGCCATCGCGAACCTGGAACGTGGGCGTCAAGGCATGGATCTGCGGCGGTGCGGCCTGAATCTGGAGTAAACCGGGCGCCGGCAGACTGCGTTCCGGCGTTTGCAGGCGGATCCGCCGATCGAACAACGGCGCACTGCTGTCGACGGCAATGTCAACCGCAACGGTGCTGGCGGACACCGTCAGCGACCCGCCATCGACGCTGACGCCGTCGCCCGGTTCCACCACCACCTCGCTGACGCCAGCGAGCCCCTGGCCCTGAAACGTCAGCGTGGCGGATTCTCCACGCAGCAGAGCCCGAGGCGAAAAGCCCAGTACCACCGGGCCTCGCGACACACCTGTCGGCAAGGAATGCAGAAACCGGGCAATGCCTTGTTCGGGCGTTTGGCGCGTCACGCCAAGCGACACCGAAGTAAGCGGGGCGAAGGTGCGCAGCGATTCGGCGACCACGCTGAAGGTATTGGATGGTTCGGGTATATCCGAGGAGATCGCGCTTCGGGTCTCGACCTGGACCAGGCGCTCACCCAGGGGCGCCGCAGCTTCAACGCTGAACCGGGTGGTCACGACCGTCCCTTCGGGATTTGATGTGACCTCTTCGCTCAATACCACGCCATCGGACGGGGTGATCCGGACATCGGGCTGCGGGTTGCCCAGATCCTGGAGCGTAAACGGAAGGCCGCGCAGGTGCTGGCCACGAATCAGAAGTTCATAGCCGCCGCCGCGCGGCACCAGAGTGGGGTGAACGCTTTCGATGACGGGAGCGGGTGCAGTAACCAGGATTTGATCGACGTTGGCTTGAACCTTGGGAATACGATGGCCCGAACCATCGAAAAGCACCACGCGACGAAGCCCCGGCTGGGCGGTGTCATCGACCGCGGCCGAAAACTGCAGCGATTCGCCGTTTGCGGCGATCTGCAGACCGGTCAGCACAATGCCGTCCGGCGGGGCGACAGCGGCCGAGGCGACCTCGTCAAGCTCGAAACCGGTGACGGTGACGACCTGCCCGCTGGTATCAATCGCCAGCCGATCGGGATTGACCGCCGTGATGCCGGGGCCTCGCAGGGCGCCGAGCGGAGGCGCGATCAGAGTGCGATCGATCGGATCTGGCGGCAGAGGCTCCTTGATGACGCCGACCTGTGCTGACCAGTTGTTACGCCCGACTGCGATTTCGGATTCTCTGGTGACGCCGAGTGCGGCATTGACGAACACATCGCCCGGCTCGAGTTCGTAGGGTAGCCCCTGGGTCCCAGAAACGGGCTTCGACGAAGCCGCGCTGGCCTCGCCGGATGGCCCCTCGGCAACCGCCGCGGCCACCACGCACAGGCCCGCGATAATGGTCACAACAACCGGCGCCGCAAACACGCCCTGAAGTCTCGTCAGTTTAGACCGCACGCCCTTGATCTCCCTGAAAACGCGACGGATTCAGGACGACGGCGGAGGAACGATAACGGAGCGACCGTTTTCGGTAATCAGCCGGGTGCGCGCTGTCCCATCCATGCTGGAGGCCAGCTCAACGCGTACGACGGGTTCACCGCCGGTAAATCGCGACAGCGCCGTGCTTTGCTGCTGGGTCGTGCTGAAGCTCAGGGTGGCCAGAAGAACGCTCGGACCGTCCGGGATATCAACGCTTGCCGTGGCTGTAGCGCTGGCCTCCGAGCCCTGCAAGGCCGAGGAGGTCACGGACAACGGATGACCCCGGGGCGGGCTGACGGTCACCGAGACGGTATTGCCGACCGGCACGTTGGTGGTCTCGAGCCCGACCTCCACCGGATTGGGCGCGTCCGAGGGCAGCACGATATCGCCGTGGCCCGAGGGCTCTGCCGGCGCGGCCGTTCCGGCCACGTTCGCGATGCGGATCGTGGGCACGCCGCTAATGACGAGCTGGCCGGGTTCTGCTAGGGAATAGGCCGGATTGGAGGGGCCGCTGAAGGTGAAATTCTCGGCCTCTAGGCGAATGCGGCCTTTGCCACCATGCGCATTGGGCCAATTGCTTCCAGTGTACAAACCAGTTCGACCGCCTGTCGCTGAAACCGAGCCGTTTCCGGCCAGGTTGGTTGCGATCAGGCGGATTCCGCCGCCGGAGCCACCGCCGCCGACGCGTCCCCCGGCACTCAAGCCATTGCCGTGACCCATATCACCGCTGCGGCCGCCGTTAGCGACTATCTCGCCGCCGTCGGCAATCGTCAGCGTGCCAGAGACTGCAAGCAGCAGGGCGCCGCCCCCACCGCCGCCACCGCTGCCGCCGGTGCTTTGCCGACCCGCGCCGCCGGAGCCGCCCGAACCGCCGACCAGAGGCAGCAGGTCGTCGTTTCCATAGGTAGGACCAGACGCCCCGTTACATCGATTGTACGATACGGATCCCGCCGTGCCGAAAGACCCACCAGAACCGTGACAACTGGTGTGAGTGAGATAGCTAATCGTGGGAAACCCACCCCCCGGACCGATACCCGCCTGAGCGATTCGCGGGCTGTCTGCCTCGGTCGAATCATCGGCCATACCGCCGCGTCCACCATCAAAGCCGCCCGGACCGCCTTCACCCGGCAGCCCGTCGTCGCCCAGGTTGCCATCGCCGGCGCCGGCGCTGGGCGGCGCGTCCGATCCGCTGACGTCGATGGTGCCGTTGATCGTGGCATCGCCGCTGACCAGCAGCGTCACCGGCGTGTTGAGTGCGTTTTTGGAGAACGTCACGGAAATGCCGGCGGGTATATCGATCGACGTGTATTCCAGAATGCCGTCGGGAGGCAATTGAACCTCGGTATCGACCGCCGGATTCAGCGCGCCGTCGGCGCCGCCGCTTCCGCTGTCAAACGCCAAAGTCAGTTGCGAGACGAGACCCGCCACAATGATGCAAAGCAACTGTAATGCAATACGCATGGTTTTCTCCCTATACGCGTAAATAGTCATAGCATGTGAATCCGCACGGCATCGGAGCTTGCCGCAAACTTGATTCCTTCACCGTCGCGGTGCTCCGGACCATAGCCCGTTGCCAGGTAGGCCGAAGGAACCGGATCGAATCGTTGTTCCTGGGCATCGAGGATCACCCAGCGATCGCCAACCCGGACTTCTGCCCAGGCGTGGAAGTCGAACGGACCCAGCCGCCTGTCTTCTTGCGCCACGAATCCGTTGACTTTTCTGGCTTCGATGTCCAGCTCTTCGGCCAGCGCCACGGCCAGCGCCGCATACTCGCTGCAGTCACCGGCCCGTTTCTCGAAGGCTGTTTCCGCGCCGCGGTCGATTGGGTCATAGCCGGTGTATTCGATTTCACTCACCAGCCAGTCGTAGATCGAACGCGTGGTATCCATCACCGTCTTTCGTTCAAGCCGCCGGGCAAGCGCGGCAATGCCCGTGCTTCGCAAAGCCGCCCGGGATTGATCAGATGAGGGCAGATGCGTGCCCCGCAATCGAGCGTTCCGGTGGTCGTCAGCCATCGCCATGCGAGCGCGAAACCGGATCTCGCGACGGCCGAACGGCGGAATCAGCGGGACGTTTGCGCGAACTTCACCATCCCGGCGATGGCCATCTGTTTCGAGAAGCGGAACGTTGGCTTCCAGCGATACCAGACTTTGCTGCCACGACCTGCGCATCGGCGCAAAGGAGCGAACCTGGATGTCTCTCAGCGGCTCATTGGTTGTGTTTTCCACGCCCAGATGCCAATAGACCACGCGCTCTTGCGGGTAGTGACTTGTCGGCTCGTGCATCAACAGCCATGCCGTGATTGCCGTCGCCACGGCAATCAGCAGCACTGCGCCGACAGGCCACCGACCTTGAGTGACTTTGTTTATCAGCCGCATGGAAGCCCTCCGACGCGACGGCGCCCCTGAACAAGCCGAGCGTGGCGGTCAATCTGCTGTTTAATTGTGCCGCGATCACCATCCATGTAGAAAACGGGCCGGCCAAGCTGCATTGAAGCGCGGGTTGCCGCTTCACCAACCTTCGCTGAATCATCGCCGGCCAGAACAATGGTTGCATCGTTCTCCAAAGCCTGCGCCGCAGCCCATTCAGTCACGTCGTTTATCGACCGGGGATCAGTATCAAGTAGCTCGATGCCGCCGCCGGCAAGGCCTGCCGGTGCAGACGACAATCCAACCCACACCAATACGCTGCCAGCACGCTCCCCGAAAGCGGCCACCTGCTCGACGGGAACCGCCAGCAAGCGCTTCAGTTCAGGTTCTTCGATTGGCTCGGGCTGCGTCATGGCAATGCCCGCCGCGCCGTGTCGCACGACACGAACCCGTTCGATTTCAGAAAGCTTCCAGCGCGCAATGCGGCGGACAATCTGATCATCGTCGTAGCCATTGCCGAAAACGTAAACACGGTGCTCGGTGCTGCGCGCGAGCACGCGCAATTCGAGAAAAGACAACGGCAGCGCGCCTTCAGGTTGCCAACGCGACTGTCGGGACGGCTGGCGGATGTCAAAGATTCGCGCGCCCGACGGAATTTGCTTCAGCGTTTCGGGCGCCACAAAATCCGAGCGTGAAGCCGGCGGGCTCGACACCGACGCAGGTTCGACTCCGGGTTCAGGCCCGGCTTTCGAGCAAGGGGTGTCGGCCACGTCATCGGCGGCGACCGCCCGGCTTGCGACCACGACCGAAGCCAGAATCAGCACGAACAACCCTATGCTTGCCAGCACTCGAATCACGGCTGTTCATCCTCGAAACGATCAGAAAACAGCGCATCGGTCATCTGAAGGAACCGGGTATGGAAGCCAGCGCTCAGAATCCAGGCGCTAACCGATTCGTTCCCCTGGCCGCGGGTGGCGCTGGTTTCAACGTCCTGGTCGACCAACAGCCCCGGGCCGCTGTCCATACACAGCCGCAGCCATCCGCCGCCGCTGTAGGTTCGAGATCGCAGCGAGCCGAGAATCACGGCGTCAGTGCCGAAGATATCGAGCTCGGGTGAGACGCTGCAGCCACTGTCCCAGGGCCAGGCGACGAGTCCATCCGCCAAACTACTCCAGCCAATCGAACCGGCTCCCGAGGCAAACTGTCCCTGGCCTCCATCGAGGGCAATCCAGCCAACCGACTCGGCGCTACTGATTGCGCCATTGATCACGCTGGAGCGCTCCAATGCGATGCGGGCCTGGCCGGCGGTTACGGAGTCAACCGCTACCGTCAGCCACGGCGAAGACGGCGCTTGCGGCAGCGCATTCGACTCATTGGCCAGCCCCTGAAGCGATGCGAGAAACACCGGAGGCGCGGCGAACTCGCGCTCGAACTCGACATCGTTCCAGCTACCGGGCGCTTCGGCCGACTGCACCGCATCGACCAGTGCGTGACCCGCTGCCAGGCTTGCGCCGCTGGGCAGACGATGCGATCCCGGCGCAACCGCGAGGTAGCGAATTTCGGTTTCTGCCGATAGCCCGAATTGTTCGGGTGGCTGGACCTGGACGGCTTCGAACCCGGTGGTGGTGACGTTGCGGATGCGCACCGACGCCGGATTCATCTCCCCGGCGTCGGGAAGAATGACCACCACCGGCAGCTCTTCAAACGGATGCGAGAACGCGATCGACGCAAACCCGCTCGTTTCGGAAACGGCCGGCAGCGTGACGGTTCGCGCCTCCATACCCCAGGTCTCGCCGGCTCGATGCAATACCTCGACCGTGGCCGCGGCGCTGTCCGTCCAGGCGGTTTCGCCCGCAGTTGCTTCGAACTGGACCTGATAGAAGTATTCTCCGGCTGTGGTAGCCGCGCTGTCTTGGCCGAGGATTCCCAGCGATTCGCCGCTTTGCCAGTTCTGCGCGTTGAGCACGATTTCAGACACGCCGGGCTGACCCCAGGCTGGTTGATCGCTCTGGACAGACACCGTGACCGGCTCCAGCGGCTCGGCCGACAACGACACCGTCAGTTCGGCGCTGGAATTCGGCCCCGCCGTCGCCAGTCCGCTGCCCGGCGTGATAATGAGAGATGCCTGTTCGTCATCGTTGTTGACTGCCTCCAGCGGCGAATGAGTCAGCCCATCGAAGGCCGCATCCTGGCTGGCAGACGGCCCGATCTGAATTTGATAGACAACATCGCCGTCAAGCAGCAAGTCATCTTCCCCCGACACCGTCACCGTTTGCGGCTGATCCCAATTGTCGGGATCAAAATTCAGTGCAGCCGGCGCAACCGTGCCTTCCTGCGGATTTGAACTGATCAGCGGGACCGAAACACTACTGTCCGGTTGCTGGGACAGCACAACGGTGAACTGGTCTTCAAGCCCATCTTCGCTAGTTGTCAGTGGCAGATCGGCAGCGACCAGCAATTCACCGCCGCCCGAAGGATTGGTCACCTCGATTGAAAAGACCTGCTGATCGGACGCCACCCCGTCAGTAACCGAGACCTGCGGATTGTAGACCCCGGTTTGATAAACTTGTGGCTGCCAGCTCAGCGTCGCAGTACCACTTCCGCCATCGGTCAGGCTGGCGCCTTCGGGTAGGGGGTCAACTGAGAAAACAAGCGTATCACCATCCGGGTCGGAAGCCGCGAACTGGACTTCGAGCAACTCGCCTACTGCAATCGATTGTGCGGCAACCGCATCGAGTTCGGGCGGTTGATTGCTGCCGCCGGTGACAGCGTAGGTGACCTGATATTCGCCCGTCGAGTTGACGTCGAACAGATGAAGCTGCGAAACCCAATTACCATCGACTTTCGACCGCCGGGTCCAGTAATTGACCGGCAGCAAATTCTTGCCGTCGGATCGCCAGACCGAAGTGATTTCACCGTCGCCGCCGCTCGGATCGGGCAGTAAGGAGTAAACCGGGCCGGATCGCTCCGGGAAGCTCAATTCGTAGATCTTCTGGTTGGCCAACTGCTCGACCAACTCAAGCACCGATTGCGACGAGACATCCTCGGCCGGTGAATCCAAGCCGCTGGACTCGAATAACGCCAGCGTATCGCCGCCGTTGGGACGAGCCAGAAAGTCACGGCGACTGTCACGGCCAGGCAGATCATTTCTCACCAGGCCGACAAGCGTGTGGGTATCCACCCGGTCTATCAGGGAGGTCAGCTCGCCACCCAGTGAATCGCTGTGATAGTAGTCCGCTTCAAAGGAGATGAAGTGGCCGTAGAGCGAAACCAGCATCGACCAGATTGCAGTCGCGCTCTCCCCGGCCGGCAAGTCGCCGAACTCCGCCAGTAGACTGTTGATAACCTCGCCGTCGTTGACCTGCGTGTTCAGAAGCTCGAAGTTGATCAGCAGGCCCTGATCGTTGTCCACGATTTCCGGCTGGGCCGACTCGATTGCCAAACTCTTCGCCGGTCCGAAGCCGGAATTCTTGATCCGCACGGCCAGCGGGAACGACACCGGAGCTTCCTCTTCCGGGGTGAGCGGATCATCACCCAACACCTCGTCGGGCAGGAAATAATCCAGGCTCAACCTTGGCATCGGCTTGACCTGGATGAAGTCCGGTGCCACCTCAACCGTCTCGCTTTCGCCCCCGTAGCTGTAAGAAAGCGTGGCGCCGACCCGGAACAGTTGTCCTGCAGGCAATTCCCCACCGGCCCCCGGCGCCGGAATGATCAACCAGTGAATATCCGCCTGCGCGCCAGCATCGATTGACCCGTTGCCGCTGATGTCCCCATCGAGGCCGGTTGTCTCATCTTGTGTAATGAAAAAAACTGCGTCGGTATTGTCCGGATCCGAACTGGCCAGTACCGGGTTGTCGTCGGCGTCGAGAAACCAGACATTGATCTCGATGTCTTCCAGCGCCGTCGTGTCAAGCCCATTGGTGATGCGCATATGCGCGTCGAAGGCCTGACGCTCGAGAGTCAGCTCTTGTTGAATCTGGATACGAACAACCGAGCAGACCGTCTCCTGCGCGTGAGACGCTCGTACAACCCCCACCATAATCAGCAACCCAACGAGCCAGAATCCCCAACTGACTCTAATCGGGGGAGGTGAATACCCCAACATAGAACCCAATTTCCGTAGATCAAAGGGCTCCCTCAGGAGCTCAAACAATCGCGGACGATACTTGGATGCCGGATCCCTCAATCCAGCAGCATCTACTGATGCCAGAAGACAGGACTTGAACTACAGCCCTAAATGCCAAACCCACGCCGATGATTAATCTTGGTGTCGACGGTATAGTCAAACACATCTCTTGTCAACTGCCGCATTGGGATACGCAACACACCGGCCGCCCGCAAATCATACTCAGGCCGGCTTTAGCGACTCCGGGGTGCCGGCCAATGCTCACGCTAGCGAAAACCTCTACAATCCTGATCAAAATCGCCCAAAAGCCACGACGCTTAAAACCCGGCGCCCGACACGGGAGATATGGACAAGCTCAAACCCCGCGAGCCTGCATTACCACAGCGGTTGGGCCTGCTGTCAACCCAAAGTAGAAATGTCCCCTTTTCTCCAAAGTAGAAATGCCCCCTTCGTTTTCATGTGATGCAGTCGGGGTAGGCTCGCTTCCAGGGGTGGTCGGGTGGTGGTTTGTAGGCAGGCTTTGCGGCTTGCTGCTGTC
>NZ_JBJNIP010000061.1:0-765 GCF_056324165.1 Wenzhouxiangella sp. YN9 | reverse complement strand
TCTGGAGATCGCTCCTGCAACGGCGGGCGCCAAGGCCCTGCCGGGTGGCGCGCAGGGCACGGTGGATCAATCACCAAGCGCAAGCCACCGGCTTCGACCAGCACCATATCGCGATCTGGAGATCGCTCCTGCAACGGCGGGCGCCAAGGCCCTGCCGGGTGGCGCGCAGGGCGCGGGGGATCAATCACCAGGCGCAAGCCACCGGCTTCGACCAGCACGATATCGCGATCTGGAGATCGCTCCTACAACGGGGGGCGCCAAGGCCCTGCCGGGTGGCGCGCAGGGCGCGGTGGATCAATCACCAGCGCAAGCCACCGGATCCCTCCCATGGCCATCTCCGGAAACCATCCCGGGCACGACGCGACCAGCCGGGCTCTCACGAAGCCCGCACCGCAAAGGGGCCAGCCCCCGCAGCCGTCCATCTCCTCAGACAACCGAGCGTGGGATCTTGACCTTGAAGCGCGATTTTTGGTTACTTTTTTCGCGCTGGAAAAAAGTGACCCGCCCAAAGAGCTTGCGAAGCAAGCCGGGCGGAACGCCTTTGACTTGTCGAAGCCCGGATGGGGGATGTGCAGCTGCGGGCCAAAGAGGGCCATCAAACCGTCAGAAGCCGGCCGGCTTCGATCAGCGCCGTATCGCGATCTGGAGATCGCTCCTGCAACGGCGGGCGCCAAGGCCCTGCCGGGTGGCGCGCAGGGCACGGTGGATCAATCACCAAGCGCAAGCCACCGGCTTCGACCAGCACCATATCGCGATCTGGAGATC
>NZ_JBJNIP010000060.1:0-301 GCF_056324165.1 Wenzhouxiangella sp. YN9 | reverse complement strand
TTCCAGGCGAGCCCATTCGACCGCTCTGGCACCTCTCCTAAAACTCCAATTGTTCCAGCCCATTCAACCGCCTCGCGGCGGGGGGGGCCGGCCGGGCGCGGGCGGGGGGGGGTGGATGGGCGGGCGGGGGGGGGGGGCCGGCCCGGGGGGGGGGGGGGGGGGGCCCCCGCCCGCGCGCCCGGACTACACCCCCCCGCGCCGGGGGCGCTCGGGGCCCCCCCGCCGCGAGGCGGTTGAATTGGCTGGAACAATTGGATTTTTAGGAGAGGTGCCAGAGCGGTCGAATGGGCTCGCCTGGAAA
>NZ_JBJNIP010000059.1:0-155696 GCF_056324165.1 Wenzhouxiangella sp. YN9 | reverse complement strand
CGGGTCGACGTCATCGCGGCGCTCGATCACGCGACCGTATTCCAGCGACTCCAGCGCGCGCCCGGTGGCCCGCCAGGCGCGGCGGCACGGCAGGCCGATGATGGAATACCGGCCCCAGTTCTCGCCGCCCTCGACCGATTCCAGCAAAAAGGCGCTGGGCCCGTCAGCCAGCTTCAGATAGACCGACAGCGGCGTATCCAGATCAGCCGCAACGGAGCGCCAGACCGGAATGCGGTTGTAGCCCTCGCGGGCGAGTTGTTCGAAGCGGGCCGAGTTCACTTGTGCACCACTGGAATCTAAAGAGGCAATTATTGTATGCGCCCGGACGGTGGTCTTGTGATGAATAGCCGGCATTGGCGGACAGTTGCTTCAAAACCTTGCAAACGCGAAGGGCAAAGCCAGAAAACCGTGGAACCACGGAATACACGGAAAAAAACTGGTTTGATTTTGAGCAGGTTTCGGTGCGTTGCGCGGTCGTGTTGCTCGACCGCCCGGGAAGCCGCAAGGTCGACCTTCAAATTCCGTGGTTTCCGTGGTTTCGATAGTTTTCTTGTCTTTCCCTTCGTGTCCTTTGCTGCTTTGCGTCTTCGCGTTTCAAAGGTTTTGCCCGTTCTCTATTCCCCCCGCAGCGCGCTAATCACTTCACCATAGTCGGGCTGCCCGAAAATGGCCGAGCCGGCCACCAGCGTATCCGCTCCGGCCGCGCGGACTTCGGCGGCGTTGTCGGGCTTGACGCCGCCGTCGACTTCCAGGCGGATGTCGCGGCCGGATTCATCGATGATCCTGCGCGCCTGCCTGAGCTTGTCCAGGGCAGCGGGGATGAATTTCTGCCCGCCGAAGCCGGGGTTGACCGACATGATCAATACCAGATCGATCTTGTCGATCACCCACTCGAGAATATCCAGCGGAGTGGCCGGATTGAAAACCAGACCGGCCTGACAACCCTGCTCCCGAATCAGCGCCAGCGAGCGATCAACGTGCTTCGTCGCCTCCGGATGAAAGCTGATGACGCTGGCGCCGGCCTGCGCAAAATCCGGAATCAGACGATCCACCGGCTCGACCATCAGGTGCACATCGATGGGCGCGGTGATGCCGTGGTTGCGCAGCGCCTGGCAGACCATCGGGCCAATGGTCAGGTTGGGCACATAGTGGTTGTCCATGACGTCGAAGTGCACCCAGTCGGCACCGGCTTCGAGCACGTTCTGAACTTCTTCGCCCAGGCGGGCGAAATCGGCGGAAAGAATGCTGGGTGCGATCAGCGTTGATTGCTTCATGACTGCAGCGGATGCGTATAATTCGGGGCTGACCTTTATTGTACCCGCCAACGTGAGCGACTATTCCGCCCCGCCACTGGAGATGCTGCACCAGGGCAAGGTGCGCGACATCTACGCTGTCGACGACGATCGCCTGTTGATCGTCGCCTCTGACCGCCTGTCCGCCTTTGACGTGGTGCTGCCCGACCCGATTCCCGGCAAGGGCGCAATGCTCACGCAGGTCTCGAAGTTCTGGTTCGACAAGTTTGCTGATCTGGTGCCCAACCACCTGCTCGAAGGTGATCTGGCCGATATTGTCGGCAGCCGCGAGCTGGCCGCCGAGCTGGAGCCGCGCAGTATGCTGGTGCGGCGGCTGAAGTCGCTGCCGGTCGAAGCCATCGTACGCGGCTATCTGGCCGGTTCGGGCTGGAAGGAATACCGGCAAAGCGGCGGCATCTGCGGTATCGAGCTGCCCGCGGGCATGGAGCAGGCGGCCGCCCTGCCCGAGCCGATCTTCACGCCTTCGACCAAGGCCGCGGTGGGCGACCACGACGAGAACATCGACATGGCGGCCATGCAGAAGACGGTGGGCACCGACCTGGCGCTGCGCATCCGCGACATTTCGCTGGCCATCTATCGCCGCGCCGCCGCGTTCGCGCGTGATCGCGGCATCATCATCGCCGACACCAAGTTCGAGTTCGGCGTCGATCGCGACGGCGAGCTCTACCTGATCGACGAGCTGCTCACGCCCGACAGCTCCAGATTCTGGCCGGTTGATCAGTGGCGTTTGGGCATCAGCCCGCCGAGCTTTGACAAGCAGTTCGTGCGCGACTATCTGGAAACCCTGGACTGGGACAAGACCGCACCAGGCCCCAGGCTGCCCGCCGAAATCATCGCGCAGACGGTTGCGCGCTATCGCGAGGCTGAAAGCCGACTGCTGGACGATGACTGATCCGGGCATTCTGCGCGTGGCGGCTGACTCGATCTTCAGCCGTCTGACCGCGACCGTGCTGTTTCTGACTTTGGCGCTGGGCCTGGCCGTTCCCGGTGCGCTGGATTTCGGCACCGCGGCGCTGGTCGTGATGGCCATCGCCTGGCTGACCGTCGGCGGCCACTGGCGATCACAGGGGCTGCACCGGCTCGAGCGGCTGTTCGTGATCGCCGTGCTGGTGATTCTGCTGGCCTGGTTTGCGGCCTGGGGGCTGCACGGCTTTCCCGCAGCGGCCACCAGCACCGCCCAGCGCCTGCCCAAACTGCTGGCCATGGTGCCGCTGTTTCTGTTTCTGCGCCGCGTTGACGGCCTCGAGCCGGCCTGGTGGGGCGGCATGGTGCTCGGCGCCTTTGTCGCCGGCGGCTATGCGCTGTGGTTCACCTTCAGCGGGCAGCTTGGCGAGTATGGCGGCCGGGTCCCCGGGCCCACCAACCCGATCTACTTTGGCGGTTTTGCCATGGCCTTTGCGCTGATGCTGATACCGCGCCTGGCCGATGGACGCCAGTCGGGCCGGGGGCGCGTGCTGACCGCCGCAGCGATCGTGCTGGCCTTCGTGGCCAGCGCCCTGTCAGGTTCGCGGGGGGCCTGGCTGGCCATTCCCGCACTGATGGGCGTGTATCTGTTCACCGCCGGCGCCGGCCAGCCGTTTCACTGGCGCGTGGGCATTCCACTGCTGATTCTCAGCCTGGCTCTGGCGGTTCTGCTCAACCCCTGGCTGCCGATGAACGATCGCCTGGATGAAACCCTGGCCGAGCTGGCCATTGTCGCCGCCGGGCAGGACGGCAACGGCGGCCTGGGGCTGCGATTTCAGCTCTGGGAAATTGCCGGCAGCCAGATCGGCGCCGAGCCCTGGACCGGAGCGGGTCCGGGCAGCTTCCGCGCCGCTCTGGTCGAATCAGTGCAGGCCGGCAACCATGGCGACACGCTGCTGCGCTACGACCATCCGCACAACCAATATCTTTCCGCGTGGATTGCCGGCGGCATCGGCCTTTTGGTGGCGCTGCTGCTGCTTTTGGCCAGCCCCGTCCTGCTGGTGTTGAAACTGAGCCGAACCTATTCGCGCCGCTGTCGCTATCTGGCCTGGAGCGCGCTGGCCTTCGGCGTGGTATTTGCCGTCCTGGCGCTGTCGGAGTCGCTGTTCGAACGCAACCACGGGCTGACCTGGTTCATTCTGCTGACCGCCGCGGGCACCGGCCTGACCGTGGGCGGCAACTATCCGGGCAGGCGCACCGACTGAGCCAGCGCCAGCAGCCGGCGCGCCACTTGATCGGTATCATCGGCCGCGTTCCCGGCTTGCGGCTGACAGGCGCCCGGTTTCGTTTCGTCGAGCAGCGCCATTGCGGCCGCACTCAGGCTCGCCGGGTTCAGCGCCGCCGCCCGTGCACGGCCGCTGCGCTGCAGCAGCCTGACCCGACGGGGCTGGTCGCGCCCGCCCACCGCCGTGACCACCAGCGGCACCCCGGCCGCCAGCGCCTGCTCGGAGAGCATGTTGCCGCAGCCGATGACCGCCAGCCGCGCCCGGCCCAACAACGCTCCCAGCGCAGCGGTCGGCAGCGAGGGAATCACCGACACCGGCGCCGTCGTATCGGCAGCCGGATCCAGCTCGCCGCGATACTGCGGCCCCAGTACCACCACCGCCGGATACCCGGTTGCAGCCTGAAAGCGCCGGGCAGCGGCCGCGAACAGCTCGGGCACTGGTCGGCCGGCCTTCTGGTAGCCGCCGCCACCGGCGACGAAAAGCGCAAAGCCCTCAGCGGGCAGGCTTGCCATCCACGGACTCAGGCCGGCTGGATCGGGCCGCGGCACGATGGAGCGAGCCAGCGCCACTTCCACATTACGGTAGCGCTTCAGAAGCAATCGCTCGTACAGACGCAGGCGCGGCGGGAACGAAAACGAGTCCACGATCACATGCAGATCCATCCAGCGCATCTGGCGCGGGCGAAAACCCTTGGCGCGCTTGCGCGGGCGATTGCTGATCCACACCACGCGGCTACCCAGCGCCTGCGCCATCCGGAACTGCGCCACTCGTCCGCTGCAGTCAAACACGCTCAAGGCCGGGCGGCGAGCCTCGAGCAGCGCAATCACTTCATCGCTGGCCCGAGCCGGTGTGGCCGACAGTTCGTGGTAGGTCAGCCGCTCATCGCGCTCAACCCGGGCGCGATGATCCAGCATGAAGGCGATATCAAGCCCGGGTCGGCAATCGAGCATGGCCCGCGCCAGAGCCAGGCAGCGGTAGTATTCACCGCTGCCGCCGGGGCCGCTGGCCGGCGCAAACAGCACTCTGGTTGCCCTGGCGCTCAAGCGCGCTGCCTTTTTCGCCGCCTGCGGCTGCGGCGCCGGCGAATGCCCGCATAGCGGTCGGGCTCGCCCGGCGGCGCGGTCTTGAAGCGGCGATGCACCCAGAAATACTGGGCCGGGTCCTTGCGGATCTGGCGTTCGAGAAAGGCGTTGAAGCGGGTCAGATCGTGCGCGTCATCGCCGCTGGGAAAGTTCTCGAAAGGCGGTTCGATGATCACTCGAACCCGGCCGCTGTCATCGTCGCGAACCGGATACATCGGCAGCACCACGGCATTACCCATGCGCGCCATATTGGGAATGCCGGTGGCCGTTGCCGTGGCCAGCCCGAAAAAAGGCGCAAAGGCCGAACGCTTGGGACCAAAGTCCTGATCGGGCGCATACCACAGCACCTTGCCGGCGCGCAGATGACGCACCATGGCGCGCAATTGGTCGCGCCGAAACATGCCGGCCGCATAACGGCGGCGGCCGCGATTCTGAAAAGTCTCGACGGCCTGGTTGCGCTGCGGTCGATAAACGCCCCAGCTGACGGTCCGCTCGCCCAAAAGCCGCCCGCCCAGCTCCAGCGAGGTGGCGTGACCGGTCAGCAGCAGAACTCCCCGGCCGGACTGGCGGGCGCGCTCGAAGTGCTCAAGCCCCTCGACCGTTCCGAACCGTTCGTCCAGGCGGCCCGGGCGGCACCAGGCAATGGCGCCCTCGGCAAGCATTTCGGCCAGAAAACGAAAATGCCGACGGCGCAGACGACGGCGCTTGCCTTCGTCCAGCTCAGGGAAACACAGCGCCAGATTGCGATCGACAATCCGTCGGCGCGAGGGCAGAACCAGCGCAAACAGCGGTCCCAGCGGTCGTACCACGGCGCGGGCCACGTTGGGCGGCAGGCGCCCGAGCAGGCGTACCGGCTGGAGTAGCAACCAGGTCAGAGAATCGGTCATGCGTTTTTCAGGCTCGTTTCATTTGTCAGCGACATCGGGCCGCGCTTGTGCCGGCAGGCAATGCATTAAACTCCCCGCCATCATGCTTGCAGTTTACCGTTTGCTTGTTGTACTCGTCCTGCCGCTGGCCCTGGTGTGGCTGCGCTGGAAAATCGCCGGCCCCGCCGAGCTGCGCGCGCGCTGGCGCGAGCGCCTGGGGCAGATCCCGCCAACGGCAGAGCAGCCGGTGCTGTGGCTGCACGCCGCCTCGGTGGGCGAAGTCAACGCCGTGGCTGCCCTGGTCAATGCCCTGCTCGAGCGCTTTCCGGAGCGTCGGCTGGTCATCAGCACGGTCACGGTCACCGGCCGTGCCGAGGCAATCCGCCGCTTTGACGACCGGGTCGAAACCGTATTCGCGCCGCTGGACACGCCACTGGCGGTCAGCCGCTGGCTCAAGCGCCTGCGTCCGCAGCTGGCCATGGTAGCCGAAACCGAGATCTGGCCGGAACTCTATCGCGGCTGCGCCCGGCGTGGCATTCCGATAGTGCTGGTCAACGCGCGCCTGGCGCCTTCGGCTATGCGGCGCTACCGGCGCTTTCGCTCGCTGTTTGCCAGCGCTCTTTCCGCTGTCAACCTGGCCGTCTGTCAGAGTGAAGACGACGCCGAGCGCTTTCGGCAGCTGGGCCTGGATGAAAACCGGGTGGCCATTTCCGGCAACCTCAAGTTCGACCGCGCCCTCCCCGAGGAACTGGGTGAGACCGTTCGCCGGCTGCGTGACCAGTGGGGCGAGCGGCCTATCTGGGTGGCCGGCAGCACCCGGCCGGGTGAAGAAGCCATCGTGCTTGAAGCTCATCGATTGCTTCAAAAAAGCCACCCCGACGCGCTGCTGGTACTGGCACCCCGCCACCCCGAGCGCAGCGAAGAGGTTCGCGCGCTGCTTGAAGACCTGGCACTCACACACGGCGGCATCGACGAGACCATCGGCCCGGATGCTTCCGTGGTGCTGGTCGATCGGATCGGCGTATTGATGTCGTGCTATGCCGCGGCCCCGGCGGCCTTCGTCGGCGGCAGTCTGGTCAATATCGGCGGCCACAACCTGCTCGAACCGGCCGCTCTGGGCAAGCCCGTAATCGCCGGGCCACACCTGCATCAGCAGGCGGATTCGGCTAGCGCCCTGCGCGCCGGCAACGCGCTGATCGAGGTCGCGGACGCCGAGCAGCTGGCAGCGGCGGTAAACAAGATATGGGATGACCCGCAGTACGCGCTGGAATACGGACGCGCCGCGCTTGAGGTAGTGGAAAAGGGGCGCGGCAGCGTTCGCCGCACCCTGAGATTCATCGAAGGCTTTCTCTGACCCCCCCGGATCAGTTCGCGGGGCTGACCAGCAGCTCGTTGACGCGCGCCAGGTCTTCTTCGTCCAGCACGCCGGCCGACTGGCGCAGGCGCAGCTGGTTGAGAATGAACTGGTGGCGGGCGTCGGAGTAGTTGCGTTCAGCCTGGAAGAAGCGCTGCTCGGCGTTGAGCACGTCCACAATGGTTCGCGTACCAACTTCGAAGCCGGCGTTGGTCGCTTCCAGTGCGCTATCGGCTGAAATCAGTGCCTGACGGCGCGCCTCGACTTCCTGAATACCGGCCACGATGGCGCGGTAGGCGGTTTCGGTCTGGCGCTTGATCGCGCGCTCCGTGGCCGACAACGTGGCATCAGCCGCGCGCAAGAAGTAGCCGGCCTGATGGCGGCGGGACTGGGTGGCGAAGCCGGAGAAGATCGGGACGTTCAGCGTCACACCCACTTCCCAACCGGTATTCTTCAGCTTGAAAGGTCCCGCCTGCTGCTGGGTCTGAGCCAGGAATTCGTTGTCAGTGAACTCTGAATAACCCGCCGTCAGGTCAAGCGTCGGCAAGTGCCCCGCGCGGGCAATGCGGAGATCGGCCTCGGCGACGTCCACTTGCGAGCGCTGCTGCAGAATTGTCGGGTTGAATTCCAGCGCCCGGCTCACCCATTCCTCGACGTTGGCGGGATCGGGCATCTCGAGCGGGATTTCCTGGGCCAGGCGAGAGAAGTTCTCAAACCATGCGCCGGCGATCTCGCGCAGCGCGTCGCGGGCATCCTCGAGCAGATTCTCGGCAACGATGACGCGGGCGCGGGCAGCATCATAGACGGCACGGGCTTCGTGCACATCGGTAACCGCGGCCAGGCCGACTTCAAAGCGCTGCTCGGCCTGCTCGAACTGGCGCTTGAGCGCGGTTTCTTCGGCCTTGGCAAAGCGCACCGAGTCAAGCGCGGTCAGCACGTCGAAGTAGCCCTCCGAGACGCGGAACAAAAAATCCTGCCAGGCCTGCCGATACTCGGCCTCGGCCGCGCTGACCTGCGCACGGCCGCGATCGAGCTCACCGTAGTTGGCGTCGTCATAAATACTCTGGCGAAGCTGAACCTGCCAATTCTGGGTGTCGACATCGACAGAGGGGCTCGTTTCGCCTGCCATCGTGCGTTTACCGGAACCCCGGGTCACACCGGCCGATGCATTAACGCTGGGCAGCAGGCTGGCGCGAGCGATCGCTGGGATCTCGCCAGCGGCGTTGAGCCGCTGCTCGGCGGCGCGGATTTCGGCGTCGTGGCTCTGCGCCAGCTCATAGACGCCGATGAGGTCCACGGCATTGGCCGTGCTGCTCAGCCCCAGGGCAAGGCCCAGTGCCAGGAAGACTTGCTTGCGATTGATCATGTTGATTCCGGCTTGAAAGAAGTGTGATCAGAATTCGAACTGCGGCCGATCTTCAGCGCCGATCAGGCGCGGCAGGTCGGTGTCGAAAAGACTGTCGATCTGCCAGTGATCGTGTTCGGTGAGAGTCATCGAGATGGCCTCCATCACCGGACTGAAGCCGCGCACGGCAAACAGACGGCCACCGGGCTTGAGCCACTGGCGAAAGCGCTCGGGCACTTCGGCTGCCGAGGCAGTTACCGCGATCGCATCAAACGTCTCGCCGGGGTCGAAATCACCGAGGGCATCGGCCTGTCGCGTCTCGATGCCTTCAATGGAAAGACGACCAAACCGGCGCTTGGCCCGCTCGACCAGTTCCTCGTGAATGTCGATACTCAACACCGAGGCACCCAGATGCGCCAGGCAAGCGGCCATGAAACCCGAACCGGTGCCGATTTCAAGCACGCGCTGGCCGGGCTGAACCCCAAGGGCCTGCAGCATGCGACCTTCCTCGACGGGCTTCATCATGACCTGGCCCTGCGGCAGAGGAATGCGCAGGTCGGAAAAAGCCAGGCGACGATAGTCCGACGGCGCGAAGTCCTCGCGCGGGACCTCACGCAGCGCCTCGAGCGTGTGCGGATCAAGCACTTCCCAGGTGCGCACCTGCTGCTCGACCATGTTGAAACGAGCCTGTTCGAGATTGAGCGACATTTCAGTTCCAAGCGATTTGGGTCAGATTCTGCAGCGCTATTGTACTCGCTTGGGCCTCAAGGCAACTGTGCCACTTGTCATGCAATGAGGCCGATGCGGAGAAATGGAAGCGCGGATCATATTTGGCGTCCGTTGCCGCGAAAAGCAAGGTTTGGCGACCGGACGACGCAGGCGCTGGCGGCAGTCGGCTGCTATCATCCGCAGGCATTCACCGCGCGGAGCGCCCTATGCCCTCGAAGTCCGCAGTCCTGATTCGCTTCCTGTCCAGCGCCGCGCTGGCGCTGTTGATCACCACCACCGCCGCACTGGCCCAAGACACTGTAAAGCCGGTTCTCCACGGCAAGCACTGGGTCGCCATCACTGGCAAACCGCTGGGCGCGACCGCCGGAGCAAAGATGTTCGAGCGCGGCGGCAACGCTGTCGACGCCGCGGCGGCCATGCTGGCGGCCACCGCCACCATGTGGGACACGCTTGGCTGGGGCGGCGAGACGCAGGCACTGATCTACAATCCGAACACCGGCCAGGTGATCGGCGTCAACGGCCTGGGCGTCGCCCCCACCGGCGCCACGCCGGAATTCTTTCGCGAACAGGGCATGCAGTATCCGCCCGAATACGGTCCGCTGGCCGCGGTCACGCCCGGCACGCCGGGTGCGCTGATGGTGATGGTCGCCGAATATGGCAAGCTCAGCCTGGCCGAAGTACTGGCGCCGGCCATCGAAATGGCCGAAGGCTATCCAATCGAAGCCGCCCAGGCCGACAACATCGAAAACCGGCGCGAGGTGCTGGAGCGCTGGCAAAGCTCGATCGACGTCTTTCTGCCCCACCATGACCCCGACAATCCGGACCAGCGCGCCGCACCGCGCGCCGGCGAAGTGTTCGTGCAGAAAGACCTGGCGGCCACGCTCAAAAAGCTGGTCGAGACCGAACAGCAGGCGCTGGAAGACGGCAAAAGCCGCAAACAAGCTATCCAGGCCGCTTACGACCGCTTCTACAGCGGCGATATCGCCAACGAAATCGTCAGGGCCACACGCGCGGCCGGCGGCCTGTTCACCCGTGACGACCTGGCCGACTGGGAGGTCAAGCTGGAACAACCGGTGACGACGAACTACCGCGGCATCGACGTCTACAAGCTGACCACCTGGACCCAGGGCCCGGTGATGCTGCAGGCGCTCAACATCCTGGAAGGCTTCGACCTGAAAGCCATGGGCTACAACTCGAAGCGCTACATCCACACGCTCTACCAGGCCATGAATCTTGCCTTTGCCGACCGCGACTTCTACTACGGCGACCCCTCGACGCCGCCACAGGAGCCCATCGAAGGCCTGCTGTCGAAAGAATATGCGGCCGAGCGCCGCAAGCTGATCCCCGAAGACCATAATCTAATCGACTACCTGCCCGGCGACCCTTACAAGTACCAGGCCGGCGACAACCCTTATGAACAGCTGCGGCAGAACTGGCAGCTTGTCCCGCCCGCGGCCGAAGCCGAGGGCGAAGCCGGCTTCCAGCAGGCCGGCCTGATGTCCTTCGAGGAAGGCTTTCTGGCCGGCACCACGGCCATCCAGGCCGCCGATGCCGAAGGCTGGGTGGTATCGGTCACCCCGTCGGGCGGCTGGGTACCGGCCTTCATCGCCGGTGACACCGGCATTGGTCTGAGCCAGCGCATGCAAAGCTTCGTGCTCGACGAGGCGCTCAATCCCTACAACGTGGTCGCGCCGGGCAAACGCCCGCGGGTCACACTCACGCCCTCGCTGGCGCTGAAAGACGGCAAGCCGCTGATGGCCTTCTCGGTGCAGGGCGGCGACACCCAGGACCAGAACCTGCTGCAGTTCTTTCTCAACATGGTCGAATGGGACATGAACGTGCAGCAGGCCGCCGAAGGCCGGCACAACATCATGAGCTACCAGATGCAAAGCAGCTTCGGCGCCCACCAGGCTGAACCCGGCCGCATCGAAGTGCCGCGCTCGCTCTCACCCTACGCCACCGACCAGCTTCGCAAGATGGGCTACGACGTCGATCTCGTCGAGCGCGTCTACAACCCCACCCAGGCCATCTGGTTCGATTTTGATAACGGCACCATGCAGGGCGGCGCCAGCGACTACGGCGAGGACTACGGGATTGCGTGGTAGTCCAATCCGTTGCTGTCATGACCCCACAGCGAGTAGAATTATTCAGACCAGCTTGCTGGAGTTCTCATGACCGCTAGAGCGCTTGACCAACTTCGTTCCGAAATCCTGTCCCTGCCCGAGACTGAAAGGGCTGAGCTCGCTCATGCCCTGATCCAAAGCCTGGATTCCCCCGCAGAAAGCGATGTCGAAAAGGCGTGGGATCACGAGATAAGCCGCCGACTCAAGGAAATCGACGAGGGGCAGGCTGCCCTCATGGATCGCAGCGAATTCCGAAGGAGAATGCACGCAAAACTACTCGAGGCCTGACGGTGCCAACAGTCCGGATTCTTCGACAGGCTGCGGAGGAAGCTGAAGCAGCAGCTGGTTGGTACGAACAGGAAAGGGAAAACCTGGGGCAAGATTTCTTCCAGGCGATCGAAGCTGGAATCCAGCTTATTGAAGACGACCTTGTACCTCTTGTTTCAATGCCGGGTCACGCCGGCAGCCTGGGCGCCAAGCGGCTTATCCTGCGCCGGTTCCCCTACGACATTGTCGTCGTAGAAAGGCCGGGGGAAGTGATCGTGATTGCTTTCGCTCATCACGCCCGCAAGCCCGGCTACTGGCGGAATCGAATTGCAGAGTGATCTCGGGCTCGGTGAACGGAATGCAGAAAAGCGCCGGACAGCCACCTGTCCGGCGCCTTCGCGTCGATCTACTCCACGCGCACCGGTGTGCTCGCAATCGCGTTGCCGCTGGCATTGAGCAGATAACGCACTTCGTAGTTGCCCGGCGCGTCAGGCGCTTCAAGCCTGCCAGTGGTTGCGTTGTCGGTGCGAATATATCGGTCATCGGCATCTGCCGGTGCGTCGACCGGAACGATGACGACCTTGTCGCGCGGATGCACGGTGCGGTTCCAGCTCGCTTCGAAGCGCGAACCCGCTGAAACGCTCCCCGGTGCCGACACAGTGACCTCGGGTTCGGTAAGCGTGATGGGTGCTGCGGCAATTGATTGGCCACTGGCCGACAACAGGTAGCGGATTTCGTAATCTCCCGGTTCGGCGGAGGTATCCAGACGGCCTGAGGTGGCGCTGCCGGTACGCAGATAGTCGCGGTCGGCGTCGGCTGGCGCGCCAGCCGGCACGATAGTGACCTTGTCGCGCTGATGGATTGTATAAGTCCACGATACGTCGACACGGCTGCCGGCAACCGCGCTCTCGGGCCCTGAAACACTGGTTTCAGCTTCAGTGACCGTCAGCGGCGCCGAGGCAATGGCCTGGCCATCTTCGTTGCGCAGATAACGCACCTCATAGTCGCCCGGCTCGGAGGGTGCCTGCAGGGTGCCGTCGCGAGCATCCTTGACCCGCAGGTAGTCGCCACTGGCATCCGCTGGTGCACCGGCCTCAACTATCGTCACCTTGTCGCGCGGATGGATCACATCGCTCCACTCGGCCGTCAAATTCGAGCCGGCGATCACTGATTCAGGGCCCGAGATGCTCAGCGTCTTCTCGACAAGCTGGATCGGCGTGCGGGCCACGGCAAGCCCGTGGGAGGCCAGCAGATAGCGCACCTCGTACTCACCCGGTTCGGAGGGTGCCTGCAGACGGCCAGACTCGGCATTGCCGGTACGCAGATAGTCGCCATGAGCGTCATCGGGTACATCAGCCGCGACAATAGTGACCATATCGCGCGGGTGGACGGTGCCAGTCCACTCGACCGCAAAACTCGATCCGGCGGTGACAGTTTCCGGGGCCGTAACCGTCACCGCAGTCTCGGTGAGTTCGATCGGCGTGCGGGCCACCGCCTGACCCGTGGCACTGGCGACATATCGCGCCTCGTAGGGCCCCGGTTCGCCGGGGGCACGCAACACAGCCATGCTCTCCTGGCCCACGCGCTTGTAGTCGCCGCGCGAATCCGGCTCGGCGTCGGCGGGCACGATCGTGACCAGGTCGCGCGCGTGAACCTCCTCACCTAGCCAGCTTACTTCCACATTCGAACCGGCCACGGCCGTTTCAGGCGCGTTGATCGTGACCTCGGGCTCGGGCACTTCTTCGGTCGCCATCTTGCTGACTTCACCAAGTGCGGCCTTGAGGCCGGCTGCGTCGCGCGCGGCAAAGAACTGCCCGCCGGTGTTGTCGGCGATGCAGGCAAGCTGCTCCTGGTCGGCATCGCCGATATCGAAGCCGATCACGTGCGCGGTGAAGTTGATGCCGGCCTCAGCCAACTCGCTGGCCGCGGCGCAGGGGTCGGCATTGCAGGTCTCCAGCCCGTCGGAAATCAGAATCACGTTGGCTGGCGCATCGCGGTACTTCAGCTCTTCGGCGGCGTGGCGCACAGCCGCGGTCAGCGGCGTCTTGCCCCTGGGTGTGATCGCCTCGATCTGCGCCAGAAGCGCCTCGCGATCGACCGGCCCCGGCGCAACCACCGTCTCGATATCGTTGCAGTCACCCTCGCGCCGATGGCCGTAGGCCACCAGCCCCAACGGCTCGGCTTCATCCCAGTCACGCACGAGATCGCCCAGCACCCGCCGAGCGATCACCACCTTCGCCTCACCCTCGATCTGCCCCCACATCGAATTCGAGGCGTCATAGACGATGACCGTGTCGGCGTGTGCGCCCGAACAGAGCCCGGCCAGCGCGAAAAGACCGGCAAGCCAGCCGGTGCTGCGAATTGAAGAGATCATGCGTGCCTTCCTCTGATTTACGACACCCGATCTTACGTAAGCAGGCTCCAAATCAGGACACCGTCGGTCAAACTACTGCTCTTCAGGCGGCAGCCAATCGCTCTAGCCCAAGCGATTTACGACACCATTTGGATATAGCGGCATGGAGAGCACCGTAAATATCATCCCGTGACGGTTATTGCATAATGGCGACTTCTCTCACGGACACTCAACTGTGTCCGAGCGCAAGCAAGGCCATGAGCGACAAGCGACGCGACGACGACCAAACCCGGCTCGAGCAGGACGCTACCCGCGTACTCGGCAATGCTGTCGACGGCACCGAAACCGGCAGCGCGCAGGATAAGCTGAAGCTGCCCGGATACCAGGTAATTGAAAAGCTCGGCCGTGGCGGCATGGGCCAGGTTTTTCTTGCTCGGCAGCTCGAGCCGGTTGATCGCGAAGTAGCGATCAAATTGATCCAGCAAAGGATCCACAACCCGACCAGCGAGGTGCGGTTTCTGGTCGAGCGCCAGGCTCTGGCTCAGATGCATCACCCGGCGATCGCGCAGATCTTCGATGCCGGCACCAACCCCGATGGTTTCCCGTATTTCGTCATGGAATACGTGCGGGGAGAAACGCTGACGGCCTTCTGCAACCGACAACAGCTCAGCCTGAAGGATCGGCTGGCGCTGTTCGTGCGCATCTGCCATGGCGTATCACATGCCCACCAAAAAGGCATCATCCATCGTGACCTCAAGCCAGGCAACCTGCTGGTCACCGTAATCGACGGTGTGCCGCAACCCAAGATCATCGACTTCGGCATTGCCGCCACGGAAAGCTCGGCCAGCGAGCGCCGCCACCAGGGCACGGCCGGCACGCCCGTGTACATGAGCCCGGAGCTGTTCGACGAAACTACCGGTATCGACATCCGCGCCGACATCTACTCGCTGGGCGTGATCCTGTGCGAGTTGCTGACCGACTGCCGACCTTACTCCACGGAATTGTTTGCAAAGACGGACACGCGCATTATCCGCGAGCGCCTGGCCAGGCTGCATGCCCCGGCCCCATCGCAGCTGCTTGAATCCGAGGACGCTGACCCGGCAAGTGCGGCCAGAAATCGCAGCACCACACCCGGACGCCTGGTGAGGCAGCTTAAAGGCGACCTCGATGCCATCGCACTCAAAGCCATTGCCCATGATCGCGAACAGCGCTATCCCGGCGTTCCGGAGCTGGCCGAAGATGTCCGCCGCTATCTCGACCGCCAGCCGGTGCATGCGGTTGACGGCGGCCGGCTCTACTTCGCCCGGCGGTTCGTCCAGCGCAATGCTCTGGCGGTGACTGCAGCCTGCCTGGTAGCCATCTCGCTGACCGCCGGACTGACCCTGGCGATCCGCGGCATGACCGAAGCGCTTGAGCAACAGCAAATTGCCGAGACCCGCTCGGCAGAGCTCAAGCGTATGGTCGATTTTCAGCAGACCATGCTCGGCGACCTGCAGCCGCGCGAGCTGGGCCAAAGCTTTGTCGAGCGGCTGCGCAAGCAGCACGCGCAGTCATTCGACCACGATGCCAATGAGGACACGGTGGCAGCAGGCATCGAGGCCTTCGATCTGGCCGTGAGCCGAATCAACCCTACCGATCTGGCCCAGGATCTGCTCGACGAGTTCATGATGCAGCGCGCCATCGACAGCATCGAGTCCGACTTTGCCGACGAGCCAAAGCTGCAGGCCGACCTCTACGAGACCGTGCGCGATATCTATGTCGACGCCGGCATGATCGAGCGCAGTCTACCGCTGGCCGAGCGCGTGGTCGATCTGCGCCTGAATGCCCTGGGCCTCGATGCGACTGCAACGCTGCAGGCCCGCCAGCGCCTGTATCGGCTGCTGGGAAGGCTGGCCAGGTACGAGGCGGCACAAGCCGAGCTTGACGAGATCACGCCGCGCCTCGACCCGGACAATCCCGACCAGCTGCGCCTGCGCCATACCATCCACGACAGCGTGGCCAATCATCTGGCCAACACCGGCCAGTACGACGACGCCGTGGCCAAGGCCCGCGACAACATCGGGCTGGCCGAACGCGAACTCGGCCGCCACCACGCCTTTACCGTGCGCGCCATCAACACCCTGGGCTATGTGCACGCCAGATCCGGGAATATCGAACAAGCGCTCGAACACTTCCGGGCCAGCGCCGATCGCGCACGCGGCCACTTCGAGCCGCATGACGACGCCTACTACAGCGCCCGGCTCAACGTCGGCGCGGCGCTGGGCGCGCTGGGCCGGATCGAAGAAGCCTACGCGATCGAACGGGAAGTCTACGAAATCCTCGCTGATCACTACGGCCGCCGCCACGACTCCACGCTGAGAGTCATGAACAACATGGCGCTGAGCCTGATGGACCTGGAGCGCTTCGATGAAGCCACCGCCATGATGCAGGACATTCTGCGCTACACGCGCGAAGCCTGGGGCCCGCACAGCCCGATCACGTTGAGTTCCATCCAGAACCTGGCCGAGCTCTACCTGCGCACCGGTCGTGCGCAAGCAGCGCTGAAAGAAGTTGAACCAGTCATTTCATGGCGCGAACGTCTTCTGGGTGAAGATCATTCAGATGTCACGACCTCCCGCTTTCTGGCAGCAAAAGCCGCCCTCGCCCTAGAGCAAAGCGACCAGGCCCTGGCCTGGCTGGAACCCGTACTTACATACCAGCTCGAAACGCTGGAACCCGACGACCCTCGACTACTTCAGACCCTCCGCCTGACCGCCGACATCCATCAGCAGGCAGGCGACATGCAGGCCGAGACCATGCGGCGTCGGCAAGTCGCGGAACAGATCGCCGGCAGCGACGAATCACCGGGGCCTGACAACATCGTCTCGGCCCTGCGCTTGCTTGAACTTTACCAAAGCGACGGCAATGCCGAACGTATCGAAGCACTGACCGGTAATATCGAACGCTGGCTGGAAACCGGCGGCGAGGAACTCGATGAGCTGCGCGAGCGTTATCTTCGAGGCGCTGGAGACAAGATCGCGGATGCGGTTTCAAGTGGATGAGAAAGTTTTGTGCCGAATCCGACCTCAAGCAACCAGCGGGCGAATCAGCTCGAAGAGTGATGGGCGCAGCTGACTTTTCGTTGTTCTTCCTCTTCCTAGCCAGCCACGCCCAATCAGCTCACTTTCAACTCAATACGAGCAATCCAGGCTGCAGCGGTTGCCGTCACAACTAAAGTCACAGTCCAGGCCGTTGCCCGAGCCACCCACATCGGGCCCGTCGAGTTCCGCCAGCAACGCAAGCTGGGCACCAACATTGCTACCGCGAACACGATCATTCCAGCTGTGACCAGAAAAATGACCCGCTTCTTGCGAAATTACAGTTCCATCGGGGAGCCGGGCAGTATGGGTGAGAACTGTAAAATCAACAAAGATGCCCAAACCGCCCAGTTCGGGGCTGATACCGTCAACCTCTAATTGAATGGAAGTACCGTCTTCGAACTGAACAAGAATCCTGGAGTTTCCAAGAAACCATTCTCCCAGATACTTTTGCCCAACCCTGGCCGCAAGATCGCCAACGCCGTATGAAAAGCTCGTCCAGACTGAATTGTGATGGTCGCCAAGATCGGCTCTCAACTGAAGTCTGGCAAGCCCGGCAGGCGAGTCTTCAGGCCCTACCAGGCTGATTGCACTGTCAACATCGGCAAATTCCACCCCATCCTGTGGCCCCTCAAGGCTTGCCGAGAAATCAAGGGCAATTGATATGCCTTCAAGAACAGCGGCCTTGACTTGCGGGTCTCCATCCACCGGCCAGGCTGTCTTGTATGGCCCGAATTCGTAAAACATACTCTTGATTCCGGGGAACTCCGGTCGCGGACCACTGCCGCTGTCAAGAGGCTGCACAACGACCTGAAAGGCTTCCACATGATTGTGCGCAACATTGGCTACATAAACCGACCAGGTGAGTGGGGTGCGGACATGGGATGGCAGCTCCGGCACCTTTCTGGCCGCAGCAACCGCATAATGCCCTTGCTGCGTGCAACCATCGCAGTGAGCAACGAAATCGGGAGAGCCCTGCGCCAGAGCCGGCCCCGCAGACAACAGCAGCATCAGAGCCGCTCCGAGATTCAAGATCACAAAAGCGCTCTTGAAAAAACCAATGCTGAAAAACCGATTCGGAAAAAACCAATCCCTGATTTGACCATGATTTGCCTCTACCAACGCTGCCTTGATAGCAAGGTAAGAGAACCGGGGCGAGGATGCAACTTGCCGTGACCGCAGGCATGTAAACGGCCATGCCGACAGGCTCTCATTGCCTGACTTCAGTGCCTGTCGCCGTCGCAAGCAACCCAGGCCCATCGGCTGCTGGAAAACACCGGGCCCGGCCGGGTACGCGGTAAACTTGTCGTGCAACCGTGATGAGAACCTGCCAAGACATGAAAGGACAAGCATGAAACCCTCGATTCTTCTCGGTACGGCGACCATTCCCGATACCAACAAGCAGATGCTGCTCTATCAACACGAGGTGAAGTTCTCGATCACCATTCCCGGCCGGGGCGAGCTGATGAACAGCCGCGTCAACGGTTCGGAGAAGGCGCTAGCGGAGCTGACCTGCGAGCGCATCAAGGGTGTGGCCAAGCCGCGGCTGCTGATTGGCGGCCTGGGCATGGGATTTACCCTGGCCTCGGCGCTGGAAGCAACCGGGGCCGATGCTGAAGTGGTGGTCGCCGAGCTGGTCCCGGAGGTGGTCGAGTGGAACCGCGATCTGATGGGCAAGCCGGCCGGGCACCCGCTGGCTGACCCGCGCACTACAGTTTACGTCGGCGACGTCAGCGACCTGCTGAAAAAACCCGAGTCGGGCTTCGACGCCATCATGCTCGACGTCGACAACGGCCCCGAAGCGCTGATCCGGCGCGAAAACGACTGGATCTATACCACTGCCGGACTCCGCACCGCCGCCAAGGCACTGCGGCCGGGCGGGGTTTTGTCGGTGTGGTCGGCCGGGCCCGACCGGCTGTTCGTCAAGCGCATGAAGCAGGCCGGCTTCAAGGTCGACGAGCGCGTGGTGCGTCCGCATAAAAAGGGCAAGGGCGCGCGGCACTTCATCTGGTTTGGAACGCCGGGCCCGGTACCCGTATAATCGAGCGCCTGTCAGGCTGCAAAATCCCGCATGTTACGGATCCTCATCACTCTGCTGGCCTTCATCGCACCCGCGATTCACGCCGCGAACTTCGACGGCGCCAATACGCGCTTTGCCGACATCGACCAGGACTTTCGCATTCTGCTCGAAGCCAAACGCGTGCCGGGCGCGGCCTGGGCCATCGTGCGCAACGGTGAGATCATCCACGCCGCCGGCCATGGTGTACGTTCGCTCGACGACCAGCGAGCAGTCACGCCCGAGACCGTCTTTCGCATCGCCTCGGTCTCCAAGACCTTCGCCGCCCAGCTCACCGGCCAGCTCGTGGCCGAAGGGAAGCTGCACTGGAACGACCCGATCCAGCGCTTCGTGCCGCAGTTCACCCTGGCGCGGCCCGAGCACGCGCAGCGTCTGACTCTGGCGCATCTGCTCGGCCAGTCGGCCGGCATCGTGCCCAATGCCTACGACAACCTGCTCAACGCCGGGAGATCGCTCGATCAGATCCTGCCGCAGTTCGGCAAAGTCGAGCCGATGTGCCCACCGGGGCAGTGCTACAGCTATCAGAACGTGCTGTTTTCGCTCATCGAGCCGGCCATCGAGTCGAGCACCGGTCACGGCTACGCCGAGCTGCTGCGCAAGCGCGTTTTCCAGCCGCTGGAAATGCAGCAGGCATCCGTTGGCCTGAACGACTTTCTGGCCAGCGACAACCGCGCGTCACCGCACGTCAAGGTCAGCCGCAAACGCTGGGTGCCGACCGAAGTCAACGAAAACTACTATCGCGTCGCGCCCGCAGCCGGGGTCAACGCCAGCGCGCTCGACCTGGGCCAGTGGCTGGCCGCAAACATGGGCTACCGGCCTGAAGTAGTACGGCCCGAGCTGGTAGCCGACCTGACCCAAAAGCGCGTGCACACCGCCCGCGAACTGCGGCGCAAGGGCTGGCGCGACCTCCTGAGCGACGCCCATTACGGCCTGGGCTGGCGCATCTACACCATCGACGGCCATGACCTGATTACCCACAGCGGCTGGGTACGGGGCTTTGTCGCCCAGGTGGCCTATTCACGCGAACACGACACCGGCCTGGCGCTGCTGCTCAACGCCGAAAGCAGCGCAATCAGCGATCTGTCGATCAAGTTCTGGCGCCAGCTGCTGCAGGAGCGCCCCTTGATCGCAGACAAGCGCCCGGAGCAGTCGAGCGAACTCGGTGCTGCGACGAGCCGGGCCACGGCGGCGGCCACGCCGGAATGAGCGACCGGGCTCCGATGATCGACCATCCGCGTGTCGCATCATCCGCCGAGCCCGGCCAGGTCGACTGAACTGCGGCCCGTTACTTGAGGCGGGCGTTCAGCGAGATTTCTGCACCCGCAAGCACCTTCGATACCGGGCAACCCTGTTTGGCCGCCTCGGCGTGCTTGTGGAACTCGTCCTCGCTGATGCCCGGCACCGCGGCTTCGGTCACCAGATCGATACGCGGAATCGAAGGGCCGTCGTCGCCAACCTCGAGGTGAACCTTCGCCTCGGTCGCGACCGAATCCGGCGTGTGGCCCGCTTCGGCCAGGATATTGGACAAAGCCATCGAGAAGCAGCCCGCGTGAGCGGCAGCAATGAGCTCTTCGGGGTTGGAGCCGGTACCTTCCTCAAAGCGCGAACTGAAGGAATACTGGCCTTCCCAGGCGCCGCTGGCCAGCGCCATGTGGCCCTTGCCGGACTTGAGATCACCCTGCCAGGTTGCATTTGCCTTGCGTGTCGCCATGGTTCGATTCTCCTTAGATAGCTGTTTGCGAGTGATTTTCATTGTACGCTTGCGCAGTCAGGCGTGGCGCCGAAATGGTCAACACACTCAGCGGCCAGAGGAACGAATGTGAGCATTTCCACCCTGCTGATCACCAACCCCGGCAGCCGATCCGGCGACGGCGACATCGATCATGCTGCCGAGCGCCTCGGTGAGCAGGGCGCGGTCGAGATCGTGCGCCCGAACGCACCACAGGCCCTGCCTGCGGCCATCCGCGAACACGGCCGTTCCGTCGACCGCATTGTGCTCGGTGGTGGCGACGGCACGATCAACCTCGCGCTCGACGCACTCATGGAAATCGACAAGCCGCTTGGCATCCTGCCGCTCGGCACCGCCAACGATCTGGCCCGCTCTCTCAACATCCCGAAGCCGATCGACCAGGCCGTTCGCGTGATTCTTGACGGCCGCCTGCGTCGCCTCGACGCCGCGCGCGCCAACGACGTCAGCTTCATCAACGCCATCGGCGTCGGCCTGGGACCCAGGGTGACGCGCGAGCTGGACGCCGCGGCCAAGGCAAGGCTGGGCGTGTTCGCCTATCTGCAGGGCCTTGTCCGGGCGCTGGAGCGCCAGCAGGTCTTCACTGCCCGGGCGCAATGCGATGACTACGTCCGCGACGGTGAATTCATCCAGGTGACCATTGCCAACGGCATCCATTACGGCGGCGGCATGACCATCGCCGATGATGCCAAGCTCGATGACGGGCTGCTCGATGTCGTTCTGGTCACCCGCCAGAGCCGCTGGAGCCTGTTCAACAACGCCCTGCGCCTGAAAACCGGCTTGACCCGGGCAGCCGACAATCTGGTGCACTGGCGCTGTCGCGAGGTCCACATAGAGACCCGATCGGTCATGGATGTCACCGCCGACGGCGAGCTGCTGACGCGAACGCCCCTTGAGTGCCGAGTCATTCCTTCCTGTCTGTCGATTTTCTGTCCTGTCAGCTCACCGGCCCCATGAAAGTTCGGCAAACGGGCAGACAATCTGTAGCGGACAGGTAAACTGCACCGAGACTCAAAGTTCGGAACCGCCTGCCATGAGCGATACCAGCATTCACAGCGAGCGTCAGGCCGCGCTGATCGACGCCCACTCCTGCGCCTGCGCCCTGGCCCAGCGTTACGCCCACGCCTGCGACGCGCTTCTGGAAAAAGGTCGGTTGAAAGACGAGCTGTCTGCCCGGCGGACTGAACTCGACGAGCTGACCGCCCTTCTGGACTCACGCATTCGCAAGCACGGCATACTGCCCCACGACATCAACGTCGACCGCGAAGACCTGGCTCGCCTCGCCGACCGATTTCGCGAATGGCTCGACCACGAGCGCCACTCCCACCTCAAGCACGCCCTGGCCGAGCGCGAAGCCGAGCTGATCGATTGCCTGACCACGCTCCGGCGCGCCGGCGTGGACGACGCGGAAACCAGCCACGCGGAAGCAGCCAGTCGGAAAATGATGGCCACCCTCGAGAACAACTGAGCCGGCTCAGCCTCTTACCCTGGCTCGAGCGACGCCCGACAGCCCCGGCGCCGCCCAGCCCAGCGCAATCCAGCCGGCCATGTGACATACCCCGCCCAGCGGCGTGACCGGCCCCAGCCACTCCAGACCCAGCGCCATGCGCGCATAGATGCTGAAGCTGAACAAAAGCGTGCCGGCCACGAACAGCCAGGAAGACAAGCCCAGACGAAAGGCAACGGGCTTCGACTCCACCAGTGATGCCGCCAAGCCCGTCACGACGATCATCACCGCCCCGAACTCGTGGTAGCGCACGGCGGTCATGACCGAACGCATCGCCGGCGCGTCCAGGCCTGCCGCCGGCCCGTGGCCGGTCAGCGCGCCGGCGACGACAGCCAGCAGGCCGAGCAGCGCGCCTGCAATCAACGAAAAATGCATCGTCCGATCTCCTGAAGCCGTGGTCGATTCATTATGCCGCCGGCCGTTTGCTGATTCGCATGGGTCGTTCATGGCTTTTCCATTAGCGCACCAGGGTGCTGTAAAAACCGAAAACCACGGAAGACACGGTAGGCACGGAGAATCCAGATCAAATCAGTCTCGAAGAGTTTTCATGATAAAGAGGGATTTTCCTGATTTCCCCCGGCGTTACCCGCAAGCACGCGTAGAGCAAAGCGCCCATTCTCGGGTTTTGAGAATGGCTGCTGCATAATGCGGAGCCATGAGCAACGAACTGCCCCCGAACGAAAACGTCCTGACCCCCACCGCGCGGCTGGCGCGCGCGGAAAAGCAGCGCCGGGCGATGGCCCGCAAGTCCGAAGGCGAGCAGGCCTGGCAGTCACCCGAGGTGCTGGCCTTTCCCGCCTGGATCGGCCGGCTGCGCGACGACTGGTTTCTGCTGGCCGATTCACCGCGGGTGCCGATTGCCGCCTCACAGGCGCTGGCGCTGTGGCGCTCGGTGATCGATCGCGACGTGTTCATCGGCGAGCCGCGCGTGGCCGAACTGGCCGCGGCTGCCTGGCGTCTGGTGCACGAGTACCGAATCGACGCTCCGTCGCAGTGGCCCGGGCCGCTGCTGAGCGAAGACAGCGGTCATTTTTGCGACTGGGCACAGCGATTTGACCGGCTTTGTGAAAAGCACGGCCTCATCGATGAATGGGCATTTGCCGGCCGCCTGCCCGACCTGATCGCGCGCGGCGAGATCGAGCTACCCGACACGCTTCGCCTTGCGGGCTTCGAGCTGGCGGTGACGCCCTTGCAAAGCGCGATTCTCGACGCCGCCGAGGCAGCCGGCACGCGCATCGAGCGCGACCCCGCGCCTGAAGAGGCCGCCCCGCTCGCGACCGTCGAAGAGCATCCAGAGGACGAGGACGAACTCCGGGCCGCAGCGCGCTGGGCCCGCGCCCGGCTCGAGGAGGACGCCGACCAGAGCATCGCCATCGTCGTACCCGGCCTGCGCGAGCGGCTGAGCGCGGTCGAGCGCATCTTCCGGCAGGTCTTCGACCCCCCGGGCTTTGCGCTCGAGCGCCGCCGCGACGAGCCCTGGCATGTCTCGCTGGGCCCGCCGCTGGCGCGCTGGCCGCTGATCGCCGACGCGCTGGCACTGCTCAAGCTCGACCTGCAGCGCATCAGCCAGCCGCAGGCGGCCCAACTGCTGCGCTCGCCCTTTCTGGCCGGCTGGGAAGAAGAAACCGGAGCCCGCGCTGCCGCGCTGGCGGCGCTGGCTCGGCGTCGACCCTACTGGCTGCACACCGGCCAGCTCGCCTGGCAGGCCGGCGACAGCGGCGCGCCGGGCTTGTCGGCCCGCCTGGGCGCTTGGGAGCTGCTGCGGCGTCAACACCGCGACGCCGCCCTGCCCTCGCAGTGGGTGGCGCGTTTCCAGACCGAGCTCGAGACCCTGGGCTTCGGCCGCGGCCGCGGTATGGACAGCGCCGAGTTCCAGGCGCTGCAGCGCTTTCATGATCTGCTCGAGGACTTCAGCGCGCTCGATCTGGTCATCGAGCGACCGCTGGCGCGCGCCGCCGCCCTGCGTCGGCTGAGCGAGAGCGCCGCTTCGGCCAGCTTTCGCGAACGCAACCCGGGCGCGCCGGTCGAGATCCTGGGCGTGGAAGAGGCCCTGGGTTCGCGCTTCGACGCGATGCGCATCACCGGCCTGGACCACCAGACCTGGCCCGCGCCCACGCGGCGCGATCCCTTCATTCCCGCGCCGCTGCAGGCGAGCGTGCCCGCGGCGACGGCCGAAGGTGCGCTGGAGCGCGCGCGCGCCGAACTTACCGGCCTGAGACGCGCCGCGCCGGTGTTGACCGGCAGCTACAGCCGCGGCAGCGACGATGAAAAACGCCACCTCACGCCGCTGCTCGGCGACTGTCGCGTCGAAGAGATCGACCCGGCCACCAATTTTGCAAGCGCAGCGATGGACGCGCCGGCCGACGACATGCAGGCACCGGCGCATTCCGGCGGCGAAGTCCGCGGCGGCACCGCGGTGCTGCAGCGTCAGAGCGACTGCCCCTTCAAGGCCTTTGCCGAGACGCGCCTGGGCGCCGGCGACCTCACGCCGCCGCGGCCCGGCCTCGACGCTCGCGAGCGCGGCAGCCTGGTGCACAAGGCGCTGGAGCATTTCTGGCAGGGGCTCGACGGGCTGGGCGCGCTCAAGGCCCTGGCCGAAGCCGCGCTGGCCGAACGTATTGCCGCGGCCCGCGACGCCGCCCTGGAAGAGTTCGCCAAACGCAGTCCGCTGGCGCTGACCGAAGCGGAGTTGACCATCGAGGCGCAGTGCCTGGAACGTGCCCTGGCGCGCTGGCTGGCCATCGAACGCGAGCGCGATGGATTTTCCGTGACCGCCCTCGAGGCGCCCATCGAGCTGGCCTTCGGCAAGCTGAAACTGACCGGCAAGATCGACCGCGTCGACGAGCTCGACGGCGGCGGCTCGGTGGTGATCGACTACAAGACCGGCGGCGCCGGCAAGAACGGCTGGGCGCCCGAGGCGCGCCTGGCCGACGTGCAGCTGCCTGCCTATGCGGTCAGCCTGCAGCCACGGCCTGCCGCCATTGCCTTCGCCCGACTCAAGCCCGACAGGATGGGCTTCGACGGCCTGGCCGAGGTCGACGCCGGCATCGGGGGCGTGGCGGTGATCGGCGAGATCAAGGGCCAGTCGAAGTTCCGCGGTGCCGAGTCCTGGGCGTCGCTGGTCGACGACTGGCGCGATCATCTCGAGTTCCTGGCCGCGGACTTCACGAGCGGTCGGGCCGAGGTCCATCCGCGCGACGCCCAGGTCTGCAAGTACTGTCACCTGCACGCGCTTTGCCGCATCAACGAGCGCGTGGCGCTGCCGGAGGCCGACGATGAGTGATCAGCGACAGCGTGAACTGGCAGTCGAACCGCAGCGCTCGGTCATCGTTCAGGCGCCGGCCGGCTCGGGCAAGACCACCCTGCTGGTCGAGCGCTATCTGGGCCTGCTGGGCGTGGTCGAGGCACCGGAAGAAATCCTGGCGATCACCTTCACCCGCAAGGCCGCCGCCGAGATGCGCGAGCGCATTCTGCAGTTTCTCGACCCGGACTACGCCGCCGGCGGCGACCACGAACGCGCGGCGGTGGAAAAGGCGCGCGCGGTGGACGGCAAGGTGGCCGAGTGGGGCCTGCTCGACAACCCGCAGCGCCTCTTGATTCGCACCATCGACAGCTTCAATCACTACCTGGCCCGGACCATGCCGGTGGCCAGCCAGCTCGGCCCCGTGCCGGCGCCGGCGGAAAATACCCGCGCGCTCTACCGCGAGGCCGCGCGCCGGGTGCTCGCGCGCGCCGAAGGTCGCGACGGGCTGGCCGACGACGTCACCCGGCTGCTGCTGTGGCGCGATAACCGCAGCCAGGACATCGAGGACCTGCTCGTGGCCCTGCTGGGCAAGCGCGAGCAGTGGCTGCGCGCGCTGGGCATGAGCGGCGAGCCCGACCGCGAGGTCTTCGAGCGCGTCGTGCGCGATGTGGTGACCGAGCAGCTCGCCGCGGCCCGTGAAGCCCTCGACGCGGGCCTTGCGGCCGCCGCAGTGGATGCCGATCAGCTACTGGAGACGCTGCGCCTGGCCGCCGGCAGCCTGCAGGCCGACGGCGTGGCCTCGCCCCTGGACGACGGCGACCTCACCGCATTGCCCGGCGCCGATCCGGCCACCGCTCCGAGCTGGCGCGCGCTCGGCTTCGTTCTGCTGACCAAGGGCGGCACCTGGCGGGCCAGCCCCAACAAGAACCAGGGGTTTCCGCCCAAGAGCGCGCACAAGGATCGCATCGTGGCGATGCTCGATTCACTGCGCGACAACGAGGCGCTGGCCGCCCGCCTCGACCGCGCCCGCGCCCTGCCCGACCCGCACTACGAGCCGGCCGAGTGGGACGTGCTGGCCGCGCTGATCCGGGTGCTCGAAACCGCCGCCGCGGAACTCGAGCTGGTCTTCGCCGAAACCGGCCAGAGCGACTTTGCCGGCATCGGCGCGGCGGCCCTGCGCGGCCTGGGTGACGAAGACGCCGGCTACACCGATCTGGCGCTGTATCTCGACCAGCGCATTCGCCACATTCTGGTCGACGAATACCAGGACACCAACTGGGGCCAGTATCACCTGCTGGAAAAACTGGTCGGCGGCTGGCAGCCGGGCGAAGACCGCAGCCTGTTTCTGGTCGGCGACCCGATGCAGTCGATCTATCGTTTCAGGGAGGCCGAAGTCGGCCTGTTCATGCGCACGCGCGAGCGCGGCATCGGCACGCAGGCGGTGGAGCCGCGCCGCCTGACGCGCAACTTCCGCTCGGCAGCGGAGATCGTCGACTGGGTCAACGACCGCCTCGGGCCGATTTTCCCCGAGCGCGAGGACATTTCCGCCGGCGCCGTCAGCTATGCGCCATCAGAGCCCGGCCGCGACGGCGGCGGCCGCGTCGAGGTCCTGGCCCGCCCCGACCGCGCCGCCGAAGGCGAAGCGGTGGCGCGAAAGGTGGCCGAAGCGCTGGAAGCCCACCGCGACGATCGCGACTACAAGGCCGCCATCATCGTGCGGGCGCGCTCGCACCTGGCCGATATCCTGCCGGCGCTGGAACGTCTTGGCGTGGGCTATCGCGCCGTCAAGCTCGACCCGCTGCTGACCCGCCCGGTGGTCCAGGACCTGCTGGCCATCACCCGCGCGATCGCCAACCCGGCCGACACCGCGGCGGTGCTGGCCGTGCTGCGCTCGCCGGTCTGCGGCCTGACCCTGGCCGACCTCGACGCCCTGGCCGGCGACGGGCGCTCCTTGAGTGACGGGGCCGCCCTCGAGCGACTGAGTGCAGACGGGCGCCAGCGAGCCGGCAAGGTCTTCGAAGCGTTCGAGCAAGCCGGTGCGCTGTGGCGCAAGCGCCCGCTGCGCGAGCTGGTCGAGGGCCTGTGGACGCGCCTGGGCGGGCCGCAGGCGCTCGCCAGGCCCGAGTCGGATGGACGCGATGCTGCGGCCTATCTCGACACCCTCGCCGCCGAGGACGAAGGCCTGCTGTCCGACTGGAACGCCTTCATGGAGCTGCTCGACGAGCGCTACACCGAGGGCGACCCGCCCCGCGACGACATCAAGCTCGAGATCCTGACCATGCACGGCGCCAAGGGCCTGGAGTGGGATCTGGTCGTGCTGCCGGGCCTGGACCGCGGCACCGGCGGTGATCGTCGGGAACTGCTCTACTGGCTGCCGTTCACGCCCGAATCCGGCGAGGAGCGGGTGCTGATCGCGCCGCTGAGATCGGCCGAGCAGGACGACAACACCCGGCTGATCAAGCTCATCGGCGCCGAGGAGAAACAGCGCGAAGCCTACGAGCACCAGCGCCTGCTGTATGTGGCGGCGACGCGCTCGCGCGAGCAACTGGTGCTGTCGGCCGCGCTCGACCCCGAAAAGACGCCGATCAAACCGCTGGCCGCCAGCCTGCTGGCCGACCTGTGGCCGACCTGCGGTGAGGATTTTCTGCGCGCGCTCGATGCCGCACCGGCGCCGGAAGCCAACGACGCGGACGCCCCGAAAATGCCCGACCAGACCCTGCGGCGCGTGGCCAGCGGCTGGCAGCCGGCCATCGGCGAGCGCCTGGACTGGCAGCCCGCCCTGCCGCCGCGCGAGCGCGAGGTCGAGATCGAATTCAACTGGGCCGGTGTGCAGGCCCGGCGCATCGGCACCGTGCTGCACCGCCTGCTCGAGCGCGTCGGCCAGGTCGGTATCGAACGCTTCGACGAGCAGCAGCAGCGCGCGCTGGGTGAGCGCATTCCGGCGCTCCTCAAGGCCATGGGCACGGGCCGCGGCGACCTCGAGGCCGCCGCCGAGCCGGTGCGCGAGGCCTTCGAGCGCACGCTGGCGAGCGCGACCGGACGCTGGCTGCTCAGCGGCAGGCACCAAAGGGCCGCCTGCGAACTGCCGCTGACCGGGATCGTCGATGGCGAACTGGTCAACGCCGTCATCGACCGCACCTTCATCGACGCCAACGGCACGCGCTGGATCGTCGACTACAAGTCCGGCTACCACGCCGGCGGCGCGCTCGACGATTTTCTGGCCGAAGAGGCGGCGCGCTACGAAGCCCAGCTGAGCACCTACCGACGACTCTTCCAGCAGATGGGCGAAACCGATATCAAGGCGGCGCTGTATCTGCCGCGGCATGATCGCCTGGTCGTGGCGGGATGAGTGGTTGGTGGTGAAGGCTTAGCTGGTTGGCCGCGGTATTCCCGGCCTCCGAGCCGGGATCTTCCTGCCAAGGCTACCGGCACTCGGAAGGCCCCGGATCAAGTCCGGGGCTGCGGGATCGGAGCTGGCTGATTGGATACCGTATTCCCGGCCTCGAGCCGGGATCTTCTTGCCAGTGGCGCCAGCGCCCAGAAGGCCCCGGATCAAGTCCGGGGCTGCGGGACCGGAGCTGGCTGATTGGATACCGTATTCCCGGCCTCGAGCCGGGATCTTCTTGCCAAGGCTACCGGCACTCGGAAGGCCCCGGATCAAGTCCGGGGCTGCGGGGAACCTAGGCCGGCAGGTGCGGATCACACGAGACCTGATGTAAGGTCTGGTTCCATGAACCTTTCAACCGCCACGCAGACGCTGCGGCTTGCCGGCACCACCGCCCTGCTGATCCTTCTGGCGGGCCTGGCTGTGGCTCAATCCACGCCGCCCGAGCGCTGGTTCGAGGTCGAGGCGTTCAACGCCGGCCTGGGCGAGACGCCAACCGATCTCGACCGCAGCACGCCGCGCTCGGCCGTCAGCGCGCTGCTGGCAGCTACCGACCGCGCTGAGTTCACCCGCGCCGCTCATCTCCTCGATCTCTCGCGCCTGCCGGTCGACGAGCAGGCCGAGCGCGGGCCGGAGCTGGCGCGCCGGCTCGCGGAAGTGATCGCGCGCACGATGGTAATCGACTGGCGCGAGCTGCCGGCCCGCGCCGATGCCCTGCTGGAGCGCTCGGCCAGCGATGAACCGCTGGCCGGCCAGCCAAGGCGCAGCCTGGAACTGAGCGTGCTCGATCTCGAGCGCCGGCCCGCCGAGATCCGGCTCAACCGGATCAAGCCCGCCGAGCGCGAGGCGGCCTGGGTGTTTTCAGCGCACACGGTGGCCGATATCGACGGCCTCTATGAACGCTACGGCCCCGGCTGGCTCGAGCAGCGCCTGCCCGATGCCCTGCAGCGCCCGGCATTCTGGGGCACGCGCATGTGGGAATGGCTGGTATTGCCGCTGACCATCGCCGGGCTGATCCTGCTGGGCTGGCTGACGCACGGCCTGCTGGGCTGGTTCGGGCGCTGGCTGCCGGTTGACTGGATCAACCGCGCCACCAGCCGCATGCGCATGCCGCTGACCGTGGCGCTGATGGCGCTGCTGGCCCAGTTCCTGACCGGCTGGCTGATCAGCTTTTCCGGCTTTTTCTACACCGTGCTCACGCCGCTGCTGATGGGGTTGGTCATCGTCGGCCTGACGCTGGCCACGCTGCGCAGCATCGACGCCACGCTTGAAAAAGTGACCGAGCGCTTCGTCAATGACATCGACGACAGCAGCGACCGCGATCGCCGCGAGCTCTATACCTCGATCTACGCGCTGCGCCGCTTCGTGCTGCTGGCCGCCGTGCTGCTCGGCTCGATCCTGTTTCTGACCCAGCTGCGCCTGTTCGACAACGTCGGCCTGTCGCTGCTGGCCTCGGCCAGCGTGGTCGCCGTCATCTTGGCGATTGCCGGGCGCACGGTCATCGGCAACATCCTGGCAAGCCTGCAGATTGCCATCGCCAAGCCGGTACGCATTGGCGATGCCATCGAATACGAAGGCAACTGGGGCTATGTCGAGTCGATCTACTACACCTTTGTGGTGCTGCGCACCTGGGACGGGCGGCGGCTGCTGGTGCCGGTGCAGCACTTCATCTCGCAGCCGTTCGAGAACTGGTCGATGGTCGACGCCAGCCTCACGCGCACCATGTCGCTGCGACTTGACCACAGCGCCAGCCCCAAGAAGCTGCGCGAAGCGTTCAGAAAGCTGGCCGAAAACGACGAGCGGGCTGTCGTCGATGAGCTGCTCATGACCGCGGTAACCGCCCACCACGAGGACTATCAGGAGATCACCTTCTACGCCACCGCGGCCAACCCCACCGACGCCTGGCTGATGGAGATGGACCTGCGCGAAGGGATGGCCGACTGGGTACGCCGCCATCATCCCGAATGGTGGCCGAGCGATCGCGTCGAACTGCGTCGCCCGGACAAGAAATAGAGAAGGTCAGCGCCGCAGCAGTTCGGCGACTCGCTCTTCCAGGCGGCTGTTCATCGGCTCGACTGCAGACTCGAAGCGCTCGACCACCCGGCCGTCGCGGTCGATCAGATACTTGGTGAAATTCCAGCCCGGCTCCCCTGCCGCGGCGTTGAGCGCCTGAAACAGCGCATTGGCCTGCTCGCCCTTGACCGAGCTGGGGGCGAACATCGGAAAGGTGACGCCGTAGTTGGCGTAGCAGACATCGGCGGTGGCGATCTCGTTGTCGAGCTCCTGCGCAAAGTCGTCGGAGGGAAAACTGAGCACGACCAGACCGTCACCGCGATACTTCTGATAGAGCTGCTCGAGCCCCTCGAACTGCGGCGTGAAACCGCACTCGCTGGCGGTGTTGACGACCACGATGACGTCTCCGGCATGGGCCTCGCAGAGGTTGGTTTCGGTTGACGTGGCCAGGCCACGATGCGAATAGTCCAGCAGGTTGCCGCATTCGGCCAGGGCCACTCCCGCCATACCGATCAAACCGGCAATGAGCACCACAACACGCAGGATCATATCGATTCCTCTCCAGAGACGCGGTTGATATTGAACACCCTGCCGCGTTTCTTCAAGTCAGGGACTCCGCCAGTTTACCGCGCTGCCAGATTGCTGCCCCGATCAATCCATCAGCTCGGGCAGGAACAGCGCAATCTGTGGAAACAGCATCAGCAGCACGGTCGCAAGCAGCAGAATGAACACGAACGGCGGAGTGCCGGCAATGACATCCAGATAAGGCCTTCGGAAAATCGCCACGGCGGTGAAGATGTCGCAGCCGAAAGGTGGCGTGGCCGAGCCGATCGCCGCCTGCAGAACGACGACGGTGCCGACGTGAACCGGGTCGAGCCCCGCCGACTGAATGGCCGGAGAAAAGATCGGCGTGAGGATGAGGATGACCACGATGGGGTCGACGAACATGCAGCCGACAAAATAGGCGACCGCCACCAGGGCGAGAACCATCAGCGGATTGTCGGCGGCGTTGGCGACGACATCACCGAGCAGCAGATCGGGAATCTGCGCGAACGACACGATCCATGAAAAACCCATGCCGGCGGCCACCAGGATGAAGACCACGGCGGTGATCATGCCCGTCGACAGCGCGACCTCGGGCAGATCGCGAAGCTTGACCTCGCGATAGATGACCATCTCCAGCAGCAGCGCGTAGGCCACCGACATCGACGCCGCCTCGGTCGGGCTGAAATAGCCGCTGTAGATCCCGCCGATGATGATGACCGGAAAACCGAAGGCCAGCAGCGCCCGTCTGAGAGCCTGAAAGCGCTCGGGCCAGGTGGCTGCAGGCTGCGCCGGGATCTTCTTCCAGATTGAGACGATGTAGCAGTACACCGCAAACAGCGCCAGAATCAGCAGGCCGGGGCCGATGCCGGCAATGAACAACTCCCCGACCGAAGTCCCCGAGGCCACGCCGTAGATGATCATGCCGATCGACGGCGGAATCAGCAGGGCGATGTCGCTGGCGTTGATGATCAGCGCCATGGAAAAACGATCGCTGTAGCCGGCCTCGAGCAGGCGCGGCCGAAGCGGCTGGCCCATCGCCACCACGGTGGCCTGCGTGGAACCCGACACCGCACCGAACAGCGTGCACGAGACCGCGGTGGTCACCGGCAGGCCGCCGCGGATGTGGCCGACGAACTTGCTCACCAGATCGAGCAGGCGGTTGGCCGTGTGACCCTTGATCATGATGTCGGCGGCCAGGATGAACATCGGCACCGCCACCAGCACGCTCTGCTCGACGCCGCCGATCATCTGCTGCACCAGCATTCTCGGCTCGAGCATGGAAAACCTGGCAAACAGCAGGATCATGGCGCCCACCATCAGCGGCACCATCATCGGAAAGCCCAGCAGCAGCAGTACCACCATGACACCGGCAGCCACCAGCGCCACCTGCGCGTCGCTCAGTGCAGCCAGACCCAGCAGATCGAGAAACTCAGCCATCAGTTTTCTCCCGCTGGCCCTGGTCGGCGGCCTGCTCTTTTTCCGCAGCATTGACGAATGACGCGTGCTTGGCGGCCTGGCTTTCGTCTTCGTACTCGTCGCGGTGGTACCACGACAGATAGTTGTCCCGACTGATCACGTTGCGCAGCCCGGCAAGGAAGAACTGCACTCCACCAAGGAAGAACCCCAGCGGCACCACCATATAGATCAGATAGACCGGGAAACCGGTCGAGGGCATGATCCGGCAGCGGCCGCTGCGGTTGTCCACCAGCTCGATGAACCACCCGAACAGGAGCGCGCCGAGCGCCAGCCCCAGAGCCAGCGCGCCCAGGATGATGAGGTTGCGCTTGAGCTCGGCCATGCCGTTCAAAAACCTTCCGCCCAGCTCGGCCACCATGCGGATGAAGTGACCGGCCAGCACCATCGCCACCAGGGTGAGCGCAACCCCCAGCCACAGCGGTGTGGCCGCAAGCCACTCCGGCAACACGCGGCAGCTGCGCTGCACCGACTGCGCATACTCCCAGCCGTAATCGGCCAGCATGAACAGCAGCACCGAGGTGCCGAAACTGACGATGATCAGCAGCACCTTCCGGGCGCGCTCGGGCAGCAGGTCGTGAATGGCGGACACGCGGATATGGCGGGCGCTGCGTGCGCCGATCCCGATGCCCATGAAAGTGACCACCACCAGCAGCAGCTGCGTGACGTCGGCGGCAAACTGCAGGCTCGAGCCCAGCGTGTTGCGCGAGATGACGTTGGCGACGCTGACAATCGCCATGGCTGAAATTCCGGCCACGAGGACGAATCTTTCGAACCAGTCCAGGCCCCGGTCGAACCAGCTGAACGGTTGGCGCACGGCCCGGCGCCAGGGGCCGGGTGCCCTGGCCTGCGAGTCGCTCACTGCTGCCCCTGCGCCCGTGACCGCTTCGCCCTGCCCGTATTCACCGTCGATGTCCCTCTTCGCTGCGTGAAACTGCCGGCCATTCTACACGGCTGCCGCAAGCAACCGCGACGCGTGCCCGGCCGCGACCGTGGCCCATGTTATGTTGATTGACAGCCTCAATTTCGGGAACCAAGACATGGAGCGAGCGAGCATTCACAAACTCGGCCTGACGCTGCTGCTGACGCTGCTGTTGTGCGCCTGCGGTGATTCCGGACAGGCACCGCCAGCCGACAGCGGCAGCGACACGGCCGCGCCAGCGCAAGCCGACAAGTCAGCAACCTGGCGCTTTGCGCTCGAAGAAGTTCAGGGCAGCGTGCAGGATGCCTACGCACAGGAGTTCAAGCGGCGCATCGAGAAACGCAGCGACGGAGCAATCAACGTCGAGATCTACCCCTACGGCACGCTGGGCACCTCCGCACAATTGACCGAGATGGCCCAGGGCGGCGGCCTCGAGCTGGTTTTCGCCTCACCCGGGCATCTGGCCGACCTTATTCCGGAGGTTGGCGTATTCACGCTGCATTTCGTGCTGTCCGAGCACAACGAGGTCAATCGCGAAGTGCTTTCGGACCCGGCGGTCTATGCCCTGTTCCAGCCGGAATACAACAACCAGGATTTGCATCTGCTCGACATCATCCCCGAGGGCTGGATGGTATGGAGCAGCGACAAGCCGCTGCGCACTCTGGCTGATTTCGAGGATTTCCGCATTCGCACGATGACCTCGCCCATCCTGGTCGAGTCCTATCAGGCCTACGGCGCCAATCCGACGCCGATGCCCTATTCCGAGGTCTACAGCGGGCTTCAGCTCGGCCAGATCGACGGCCAGGTCAATCCGATGTTTGCCATCCAGGAGATGAGCTTCTACGAGGAACAGGACGTGCTGACCTACGGCCGCCACGCCCAGTTCATCTCCACCCTGGCGGCCAGTCAGCAGTGGTTTGAATCACTCAGCGACGAGCGCCGCCAGATGGTGCTGGAAGTGCGCGACGAGCTGGTTCCGTGGATCGACAAGGAGCAGATCCAGTTCAACGAAGAGCGCCTGCAGATCATCCTGGACGAGGGCGGTACGGAATTCGTCGAGCTCAACGACGAAGAGCGCCAGGCGTTCAGAGAGGCGAGCAAGGGCGTGCGCGATACCTACATCGAGCAGGCCGGCGTCACCGGCAAGGAGATTCTCGACACCCTGCTGGAAAAAGTCGCACAGGCCGACGCCGAAATCGAAGCCAGCGACGACAGCGGCAACGCCGCCGGGCCGGAGACAGAAACGAAGGGCGACAGCCAGGGCGAAAACTGATCCGACCGGCTGCCCCGACCCTGGCCCGCGGCCGCGGGCCGGGCGCCGGACTGCCGCTGCTCAGCGCAGCTGGCTGTCCTTGCTGCCGCGCCGGTTATAACCGCTGAAGCTCTTCTTCTCGGCCTCGTCGAGCTCTTCCTGGCAGACCACGCACAAGCGCACGCCCGGCAGCGCCTTTCGCCGAGCCTCGGGGATCGTCTCGCCGCATTCCTCGCACTCGCGCAGGCTCTCGCCTTTGGGAATCCGGCTGCGCACCCGCGCCAGCCCGTCCTCGACCGTGCTGTCGATCTGATCCTGCACGGCGTCGTCCCTTGCCCAACCGCCGGCCATCAGCGACACGCCTCGGGCTGGTGCTCGCAATGGCCCGGCTCGGGCAACTCGGGCTGCAGCGTCGGGTGGTCGATGTTCCAGGTGTCGAGCAGTGTTCGGTTAAGCGCCGCCAGGGTCTCCGGCCAGTCGGCCAGATCGGCCACCACCACGTGCGCCGACAGCGCCACGCGGTCGCTGGCGACCTGCCAGACATGAAGATCATGGATATCGTCCACCCCCGTCACCGACGACATGGTCGCGCGCACCTGGTCGATGTCGAGCCCCTGCGGCACGCCTTCCATGACCACATGCGCGCCCTCCAGCAGCAAACGAACGGCGGCGACCAGGATGAGGACGCAGATCAGCAGCGACAGGATCGGGTCGATGGGCGTCCAGCCGGTGGCCAGAATGACAATACCCGAAGCCAGCGCGGCCACCGAGCCCAGCAGATCACCCATCACGTGCAGCAGCGCACCGCGCACGTTGAGGTTGCGCTCGCCACGGCTGAGGATCCAGAAGACGAGCAGGTTGACCAGCAGCCCGATCAGGGCCACGACCATGACCATTCCGCCGCTGACCTCGCGCGGGTCCTGAAAACGCTCCACGGCGCGCCAGGCAATCAGGCCCACCAGCGCCAGCATGACCGCACCGTTGATCAGGGCGGCCAGCACCTCGGCGCGCCCGTAGCCCCAGGTCCGCCGGTTGCTGGCCGGGCGCGCTGCAATCCAGGCGGCAAGGGCAGCCAGGCCCAGCGCCGAGGTATCGGCAAGCATGTGGCCGGCATCGGCAACCAGCGCCAGCGAGCCGGCCCAAAGGCCAGCGAAAAACTCGATGGCGGCGAAACCGAGCGTCAGGCAAAGCGCCCCGATCAGTGCCTTGCGGCTGGAGGGCGCATGATCATGAGCGTGATCTTGAGAATTCATGTTCGCGACTGTAGCGCACAAGGCCAGAGTAATAACATTGCGACTGCTGCCGACAAGAAAAAGCCCCGCCGGAGCGGGGCTTTTTCAACTGACTGTCAATTGCCTGCAGCAATTCAGTCCATCTTGCCGGTGACCCAGTAGTCGATCAGGTCTTCGTTGTTCTCGATGAGCTGACCGACGGCTTCTTCGGTGCGTCAATAACCTGCGCTTCCCGGGCTGGATTGCGCCCTGGCGGCCCCGCCCTCCGGCTGAAGGCGCTCGTAGACCTCGTGGAGCAGATGCTGTTTGGCCACACGACGAAAATCGTCGTCGTTCATCAGCCGCCCGAAGATCTCCTCGTTGCCGTCCATGCGCTCGATGAACAGGCCCTCGAGCATCTTCTCGAACACGTAGGCGAAGTTGTCGACGCTGTTGGCTTTCGCGGCCTCCTGAAGGGTTTCGTTCTCAACAGCGGATTCGGCGATCTGGTCGAAGAACAGCTGGTCGGCCGGCGTGAATTCGGTGCCGAAACGCTCGTTTAGCTTGCCGATCAGGGTCGACAGCTCCACCTCCTCGTCTTCCCCGCGCCCGGTCCCCACTTCGGTGGGGCCGTAGAGTTCCCGCGCCTCGCCTACGCCAAGATCGATCGCCCCTTCGCTGATCTTCTGCAGCCGATAGTACTTCAACGCCACCTCGTCCTCGAGTTCGAACACCGTGTCGTCGCTGCGGCGCGGCAGTTTGGAAAGCAGGAACCGGGCGTAGCCATAGAGCTTTTCCAGGCTGCTGTCCTGGTAGGGGATGATCTGGGCGAGAAAACCGTAGAGGTTGCGGAAACTGGCCAACTGGCCCTTGAAGCCTTCCTGCTCATCGTCGTCGAGTGCCTTGTAGCGTTCCACTGCCCGGTCGATGATGGCGTTGATCTTGCGGTGATCGGCCGGGGTGGGCTCGTGGCGATTGCGGTACCAGATCTCGGAGAAGGCGTTGACTTCGTCGGCAAAGAACACCTGCGCCTCTTCCAGGCGGTGCTGCAGGGTGTAGAGCTGCTGCGGGTCGCTGGGCTCGCCGACGGGCGTGACCTCGTAGTAGGACTTGAAAGCCTGAAAGATCTCGTCGCGCTCGTTGACAAAATCCAGCACGAAGGTGTCTTCCTTGCCGGGCGCGGTGCGATTCAGACGCGACAGGGTCTGCACGGCCTGAACGCCGGCCAGGCGCCTGTCGACGTACATGGTATGCAGCAGCGGCTGATCGAAGCCGGTCTGGTACTTTTCGGCCACCAACAACACCTGGTAATGCTCGGAATCGAATCTGTCCGGCAGCTCCGACTCCTTGATGCCCTCGTTCATGCCGACCTCGGTGTAGCTCTGATCGGGAAAGTCCGGATCGGTCACGCTGCCGGAAAACGCCACCAGCGAACGAATGCCGGTGATGCCGTTGTCCTCGATGTACTTGTCGAAGGCCTGCTTGTAGCGCACCGCGTGCAGGCGCGAACCGGTCACCACCATGGCCTTGGCCCGCCCGCCGAGCTTGTGGCGGGTGTGGTGACGGAAGTGCTCGACGATCACCTCCACCTTCTGCGCGATGTTGTGCGGATGCAGGGAAATGAACCGGGCCAGCGCCTTGGCCGCCTTGCGGCGCGGCACCTGGGGGTCGTCCTCGATCGACTTGATCAGGCCGCTGTAGGCCTTGTAGGTGGTGTAGTTGGCCAGCACATCCATGATGAAGCCCTCCTCGATGGCCTGGCGCATCGAGTAGAGATGAAACGGCGGCTCGCCGTCCGGGCCAGGCTCGTTGAATACGGCCAGCGTCTTGTACTTGGGCGTGGCGGTGAACGCAAAAAAGCTGATGTTCTCCTGGCGCGGGCGCTTGAGCATGTCCTCGAACAGGGCCTTGCGCGCTTGCTCGGACAGATCCTCTTCCTCCACGTCGAGAAACTCGCCGGCAATGGCCGATTCAATTCCGCTGCGGTTGAGCACTTTGCGAAGCTCCATGGCGGTCTCGCCCGACTGCGAGCTGTGCGCCTCGTCGACGATCACGGCAAATCGTCGGCCGCCGGTCTCGAGCGAGACCTCTTCGCCCTTGTTCGCCAGCGTTTCCATCGCCTGGTTGATGAAGGGAAACTTCTGGATGGTGGAGATGACGATCGGCACACCCGACGACAGCGCCTGCGCCAGCTGCTGGGTGTTCTCGTCGATTTTCTCGACCACGCCCTGTTTGTGGTCGAACTGGTAGATGGTGTCCTGAAGCTGCTGATCGAGCACGCGCCGGTCGGTAATCACCACCACGCTGTCGAACACCTTCTCGTCGGCGGCATCGTGCAGGCTCGAGAGCCGGTGTGCCAGCCAGGCGATGGAATTCGACTTGCCCGAACCGGCCGAGTGCTGCACCAGGTAATTGTGGCCGGCCCCCTTTTCCCGGGCGCTGGCCACCAGCTTGCGCACTACATCGAGCTGGTGGTAGCGCGGGAAGATCAGCGTTTCCTTCTTGTGACGCTTCACTCCGCGCCTGGTCGTGATCTTCTTCTCGCTGACCTCCAGGTGCAGAAAACGGGCCAGAATGTCCATCAGGCTGTCGCAAGACAGCACCTGTTCCCAGAGGTAGGCCGTTCGATAGTTGTTCTCGCCCGCCGGCGGATTGCCGGCGCCGAAGTCATGGCCGCGGTTGAAGGGCAGAAAGCGCGTCTTCCCGCCGGACAGCCGGGTGGTCATGAACACCTGGTCGGGGTCGACGGCAAAATGCACCAGCGCGCGCTGTTTGAAGCGGAAGATCGGTTCTTCCGGATCACGGTCGCGACGGTACTGGCGCATGGCGTCCTCGGCGCTCTGCCCGGTCATCGGATTCTTCAGCTCCAGCGTGACCACCGGCAGGCCGTTGACCGACAGCACCATGTCCAGCGACTTGCGCGGATGCTGCTCGCTGAAATGAACCTGACGCATCACCCGCAAGCGATTCTGCGCGTAGGCCTCGGCGGCTTCCGGATTCATGCCGGTATTGGGCGCGAAATAGGCCAGCCGAAAGGTCTTGCCGAAGCATTTGAAGCCGTGGCGCAGCACGTGCAGTGCATGCTTGGCGGCCAGTTCCTTGACCAGGGAGCCCAGCAGCACCGCGCCGGCCTGCTCGCCCTGCAGCTTGACCAGCGACTGCCAGCGCTTCGGCTGACTGGCCTGGACGAATGCCAGCACCTCTTCGGGAAACAGCCCCCGACCCGCATCGAAACCCGCGGCATCGCCCTTCTCGAAGCCGCCCGGCCCGATCAGCGATTGTTCCATGGCCTGTTCGAAGTAGGTTTCCTGGTGCATGGCAATCCCTTGGTTCAGGCCACCTGGGCCTGGCCGGTGACGGCGTTGGTGATCAGGGCGGAGCGGTATTCCTCCAGCTTTTCGATTGCCTCATTGATTCGTGTTTCCAATTCCGTAAGCCTGCCTCTTTCAGTCAGAAAGTAATCGACGATCTTCAACTGCTCGCTTAGCGGTGGAACTGGCCCTACGAGTCGCCTGATGTCATCCATCCCTATCGTTCTAACGGTTGACCCGAACTCCAAGCTGTGCAGATACTCTCTCATGGCTTCGAATACAAATAATAGGTACTCCTTATCAACCCTTTCGCTCGGTATCCACGCGATAAGGTGTTGCGACACAGCCATTTCCTCTTCTGTAATTGCAGCGAGCCCAACTGAAGCATCGCGCGTAAAGATCACCGTACCCGCCGGTAGCAGTCGAGCTGATGAGCCTTCCAAACCGGCCCTATTTATATGGGTATGCGTCTGGCCAATGTAATCGTTATCGGCTAGGGCCTTCGTGTCTCTCAAAGATACCCAAGGGATATCGCAATTAACCCAGAACTCAGGCTTCGATTTGCTTGGGGTATGGCCACTTTCGAGCTGAGCAATATTCTTTAAGCGGGCAACATCCCAATGCGCCGGAATCTCCCCCAGCCACTCGATGCCGCTGTCCTTCATGGGAACATCGGGATCCAGCCCTTTGGTTACGGCCCGAGTGATCAGGGCGGTGCGCTTTTCGGCCAGCAGGTCCAGCAGGCGACGCTTCTTCTCGATCAGCGTATCGATCTCGGCGGTTTTTCGGTCGAGGAAATCGGCGACCTTCCTCTGGGCCGGTAACGACGGCAAGGGGATGCGGAAGTCCTTGATGAACTGTTCGGGAACGCGCTTCTGGCCGCCGGCACCGTACATGGCGCCTTCGCCCAGCTCACGGAACAGCTCGGATGCCGTCAGATAGTACAAAAAACGTCGATCGAGCTGCTCTCCAGGGCGCACGACATGCAACTCGGTCGTGCCGAACGCGACCCCGCTCGTGAGCCCCTCAGCAATCGCTCCCTTTCCGTTCTCGAAGCAAGGGGTGATCTTGGCGATTACAACATCTCCATCACGAAATGGTGTATAGCCATCTCCAACTTCTTCCAACAATTTGGCCTGGTCGAGCAGAATGCCTCCGTGCTCGCCAACTGCAGCCATCGGCACGAATGAAACTTCGGTTGCCGGTGGTAGCGCCACCTTGTCAGTCGGATTCACACGAGACAAGAAGCGCAACCGACAGTCCTTCCAGCCCTCGGGACGGGAGGTTGTATGCCACAATCCCATCGCACCAAGCCGAAGCGTCGCAGGCTCTTTGGTCACTGCGCTTCCCCTTTCCCTTTCACCTTCTGTTCCAACGCCTCCAACTCCCGCAAATCCTCCGCATCGGCCTCCAGCACCTCATCGTACCGCCGTTGGGCGTCGAACTGCTCATAACGCTCCTGCGCGATCCGCCGGGCCTGTTCGGCGCTGACCGAGCCGGCGCTTTCGAGCACATCGCGCTCGTTGAATTCCAGCAGCTTGTCGACATTGTTGCGCCAGTAGTCCAGGGTCAGGTCCTGGCGCTGCTTTGCGCGCAGTTCGGCCTGCTCGAGGAAGATCACTACCAGGCGGTTGAGGGTGTCGACTTCGTCGGCGTCGAGGTAGTTCTTGGCAATGGTCACATCCTGCTTGCGAACGCGAGCGCCCTTCCAGCTTGTCAGCGCCATATTGGGCGCGTCGGCGTCGGCGCGCTCGACCACGATCTCGGCGGCGGTGTGGCCGGTCACCGCGTAGAGCAGCTTGTTCTGCACCTCGGCAAAGAAAATCTGGGTGTCCCGGTCGTCCGGCCGATAGTCGCTGGAGAGCTGAAACAGGTCGCGTACCTTCTGGTAGAAGCGCTTCTCCGAGGCGCGGATATCGCGGATGCGCGCCAGCAGCTCGTCGAAGTAGTCCCAGCCGCCGGGTTCCTTGAGGCGCTCGTCGTCCATGACGAAGCCCTTGACCAGGTATTCCTCCAGATGCGCAGTGGCCCACTGGCGGAACTGGGTGCCGCGCGGGGAGCGCACCCGATAGCCCACGGCCAGAATCATCGGCAGGCTGTACCATTTGACCCGGTAATTCTTGCCGTCGGCGGCAGTTGTCAAGTTTTCCTTGACAACTGTATTCTCAGATAACTCCCCTTCTCTCAGTATGTTGCGTACGTGTAAGCTGACATTCTGCTTCGTCGTATCGAACAGCTCGGCCATTTCCGCCTGGGTCAGCCAGACGCTGTCGCCCTGAACCCGGAGCTGGACCTCGGCCTGCCCGTCGTCGCTGCGGTAGAGGATGAGTTCGCCCTGGCTCACGCCGTCACCCGCTTGAGCAGTTCGAGGATTTCGCCCTCCAGGCCCTGGATATCGCGCTCGATCTCATCGAGCGGCCGCGGCGGTTTGTACACGTAGAAATGCCGGTTGATGGGGATCTCGTAGCCCACTTTCGTCTTGCCGTGGTCGATCCAGGCGTCGTCGACGAAGGGCAGCACTTCACGCGCCAGATAGTCCTCGCAGTGATCGCGCACCAGCCCGAGCAGTCGGGCGTTGTCGGCGTTCTTCTCGTAGCCAATGGGCAGCGGTAGCGGAATGTCGGCCGGCAGTGGCACGATCTCGCTGTCGCGCAGTTCCGTGTCCGGTTCGGGGTTGCCCTTGGCATCGCGGCAGATCGCAGCCTCGGGATCGCGCTCGGACAGCGCGCCGAGGATGGCTTTTTTGATCGGCGCCGGCAGTTTCTCGCCAACGGTCTTGAAGGCTGCCTTGAGCTTGGGCTCGAATTCGGCCCGGTCATCGTAGCGGCGCTGGTCCAGGCCCTGCAGGATCTCGATGATGCGGTGCTGGGCTTCCTCGCCGGCCTCGACCTCGGCATCGTGCCTGGCCTTGTCCTTGCGCTTCTTGCTTTTGGTCAGGTTGGCGAAGGCGGTTTCCTGCCAGAGCCGCTCGATGCGCTCCGGGCTGGCCTGGAAGTTGAGTCGCAGCGGGCGCTCCACCGTGATCTTCAGGTAGCCGAACTCGCGATTGTCGAAGACTTTCGAGCAGACCCGCTCCTCGAGTTCGTCGTGGGGCCCCACCTGACAGGTGGCGCCTTCGGCGAAGTCACCGTAAAGGCGGGTCAGTTCCTCGATGTGCTCGGGGCCCAGCTCGTTGCGCTTGTTGCCCAGGCTCTTCTTCATCTTGCGGTAGTGGCGCGTGCCGTCGATGAGCTGCACCTTGCCCTTGCGATGGTCGGCCTTGCGGTTGGTCACCAGCCAGATGTAGGTATAGATGCCGGTGTTGTAGAAGAGCTGATCGGGCAGCGCGATGATGGCGTCGAGCCAGTCGTTTTCGATGATCCAGCGGCGGATATTGCTCTCGCTGGGCCCGGGCTCGCCGTTGAACAGCGGCGAGCCGTTGAAGACAATGGCGATCTTCGAGCCCTCGCCGCCCTGCGCCAGCGGCGGGTTCATCTTGCTCAGCATATGCAGCAGAAACAGCGTGGCGCCGTCGTTGATCCGCGGCAGGCCCGGCCCGAAGCGGCCGTTGAAGCCCAGCTCCTTGTGCTCTTTCTTGACGGTATCTTCCTGCGGCTTCCATTCCACGCCGAAGGGCGGATTGGCCAGCATGTAGTGAAAGGTCCGGTCAGGGTGGCCGTCTTCGGTCTCGCCGTCGCCCAGCGTGTCGCCGAAAGCGATATTCTCGATCGGCTCGTCCTTGATCAGCAGGTCCGAGCGGCAGACCGCCCAGGACTCTTCGTTGTATTCCTGCCCGAAAAGATGCAGATGGGCCTGCGGGTTCTGCTCGGTGATGTATTCCTCGGAAACCGAAAGCATGCCGCCCGTACCGGCTGTCGGGTCGTAAATGGTGCGGGCGATACCGGGGGTATAGACGTCTTCGTCTTCGGTATAGAGCAGGTGGGCCATCAGGCGGATGACCTCGCGCGGGGTGAAGTGGTCCCCGGCCTCCTCGTTGGCCTGCTCGTTGAACTTGCGAACCAGCTCCTCGAACACGTAGCCCATGTCGTGGTTGCTGACACGATCAGGGTGCAGATCGATTTTGGGATCGGCAAAGGCCTTGACGATCAGGTACAGGCGGTTGGCCTTGTCCAGCTTTGCGATCTCGGCCTCGAAGCCGAAGGCGTCGAAGATCTCGCGGGCAGATTCGGAGAAGCCGTTGATATAGCTGGTCAGGTTGCCGGCGATATTCTCCGGGTCGGCCAGCAACTTCTTGAAGGTATAAGGGCTGATGTTGTACAGCGGGTGCTTGCGGCCGGAGATCGCCTTGCTGGCCAGGGCCCGATGGAGTGCATTGCCCTCGTGGCCTCGCGCCTTGAGCTTCTCGTACTCCTTCAACACTTGCTTCTTGGTCGGCTCCAGCACGCAATCAAGGCGCCGCAGCACGGTCATCGGCAACATCACCTTGCGATACTGCGGCGGCCGATACGGCCCACGCAGCTTGTTGGCGATATCGAATACGAAATTGATCAGGTTGGTGGTGTTCGCGGTCATTCAGTCACAATTTTGCTTGATTGTTTTCGAGGATTACGGTTCACAGAACTGCGACGAAGACATGCGTATCACTCGCTTGCGGCTTCCGCCATCTTCAGGTCAGGCAGTGCCACGCCCGAAGGAAAATCGACCTGGCACGCGGCTGGTGTAAGCAAATCCGGGTTCTTGCCGAGCCCCCATTGTTCGGGGATATACTGCCGAAATCCTGCTCAGCGCGCAAACATGGCGCGATGCGGGCCCGCACGAAAAAGCCCCGCCGAAGCGGGGCTTTTTCAACTGACTGTCAATTGCCTGCAGCAATTCAGTCCATCTTGCCGGTGACCCAGTAGTCGATCAGCTCGGGGTTTTCGTCGATGAACTTGCTGACCGCCTCCTCGTAGGAGGTGTCCTGGGCGTTGTACATGGCCGCCTGCAGCTCGTCGATGTCGAGGTGCATGCGCGACAGGAACAGCGCGGCTTCCGGGTTGTCCTGATAGAAGCCCTTGCGCGCCATGGCGTGAATGCGCTCGTAGCTGCCGAGCGTGCCCTTGGGGTCTTCGAGGTAGCGCAGGTCGTAGGCGCCAAACATCCAGTGCGGGCTCCAGGCGGTGACCACGATCCACTCGTCGCGCTTGACCGCGCGGTCGAGCGCCGCGGTCATGCCGGCGCCGCTCGAGATCTGCAGGTCATAGTCGAGTCCGTAGTCCTCGATGGCCTTCTTCGACAGCCGGGTGATGCCGGCGCCGGGATCGATGCCGGTAATCGTGCCCTTGAGCTTCTTGCGCACGTCGGCGTTGTTGAGATCCTCGATCGAAGAGACTTCGCTTTCGGGAATGTAAGTGGGCACGGCCCAGCCCAGACGGGCGTAGCCGTAGAGAATGCCCAGGCTGACGAGGTCGGAGCCGACGCTGTCCATGTAGTCGGAGTGGGTGTCGGGCAGCCACGACATCATCATCACGTCGATGTCGCCCGAGGCCACGCCCTGATACTGCGGCGCGATGTCGGTCTGGACCAGCTCGACGTTCTGATCGAGGCGCTCTTCGAGTATCTGGTCAGCCAGCTTGGTGACGAACTCGGCGTCCGACCAGGCGGTCCAGCCGATGCGGATATCCTGGGCCTGAACGGGTGCGGCAAGCACCACACTCAGCCCCAGGGCGATCAATAATCCAGCGAACTTGTGTCGCATGATGTTTTCTCCTCTTCGTTTGATGCGAGAAAATATCGTGCCGCGCATGATGCGCGGTACACGACGCGCTACCTGACAGAACTGAGGGGTCAGCCGCGCTGTCCGGGCGCGAAGCTCTGGGTGATGCGGTCCAGCAGAATGGCCAGGATGACCACCCCCAGACCGCCCTCGAACCCGAGCCCGACATTGAGTCGCTGAATCCCCGTCAGGACCGTATTGCCCAGACCACCGGCGCCGATCATGGAGGCGATGACCACCATCGACAGCGCCAGCATGATGGTCTGGTTCACGCCGGCCATGATCGATGGCATGGCCAGCGGAAACTGAACCTTGGTTAATAGTTGGCGGCGAGTGCAGCCGAATGCAAGTCCGGCCTCGATCTGCTCTTCGTTGACCTGGCGAATGCCGAGGTTGGTCAGGCGCACCGCCGGCGGCATGGCAAACACCACCGTGGCGATGGCGCCGGGCACCTTGCCCAGGCCGAAGAAGATGGCCGCCGGAATCAGATAGACAAACGGCGGCATGGTCTGCATGAAGTCCAGCACCGGTCGGCAGATGGACTCGACCAGGTCATTGCGCGCCATGGCGATGCCGACCGGGATGCCAATCAACAGGGCAACGGTGCTTGCCGCCAGCACCAGCGCCAGGGTCTGAACGGTCTGCTGCCACAGGTCGATGCCCAGGATGACGCCCAGGGCGACAAAGGCAAAAATGCCGAACTTCCAGCCCACGCGCCACCAGCTCAACCCGATGAGGATCAGGCTCAGCAGCCAGGCCGGCAGGAACATCAGCGCCGTCTCGAACGAGTCGGTCAGAAAGCCGATGACCAGCGCGAAACTATCGAGCAGGCCGGTCAGGTTTTCCTGAATCCACAGCACGATGGCCTCGACCCAGTCGTCGATGGGAATTCGAAACTTGTCGAGCCACTCATCCATTATCGGTCTCCCCCTGTGCGGTGTCGGTGTCGGCGTCGGTTCCATTCACGTCGTTGTCGCTCGTGCGATCGAGGGTGCGCAACAGGCGGCTGCGCGATACAGTACCCAGGTAGCGCCCGTCTTCGGCAACGATCGGAATGGGGGCGCTGGTCTCGGCGCAGCGCGCGATCAACTCCTCGAGCAGGCCGTCGTGCGCCACCGGTTCGAGCGTTTCGAAGGCGTCGCGGAAGGTCGATTCGCCGGGCTGATTGAGGGTATGGGCCAGCGAATCAGCCGATACCAGACCTTCGTAGCGCCCGCCGGAGCCAACCACTACTGCGTAGTTGCGGTCGTATCGCCTCAGGCTCTCGAGCGCAGCGCGCACGCCCATGCCTGGCCGCTCGACCACGGTGACCTGCTGCTTGTCCATGATGTCGCTGGCGGTAAAGACCTGGGCGATGTCGACGCCGTAGAAGAACGACCTGACGTAGTCGTTGGCCGGCTTCGTGACGATTTCTTCGGGCGTGCCGACCTGTACCACCTGGCCGTTCTGCATGATCGCGATGCGATCACCGATGCGCATGGCCTCGTCAAGGTCGTGCGAAATGAAGACCACCGTTCGCGCATGCTGGTGCTGCAGCTCGAGCAGTTCGTCCTGCATTTCGGTGCGAATCAGCGGATCGAGCGCCGAGAAGGCTTCGTCCATGAGCATGATCGAGGGGTCGGTCGCCAGCGCGCGCGCCAGACCCACGCGCTGCTGCATGCCGCCGGACAATTCGTCGGGATAGCTGTTGGCGTTGGCCTTGAGCCCGACCTGATCGAGCGCCTCGCGGGCGCGCTCGCGGCGCTTGTCGCGACTCTCGCCGGCGACTTCCAGGCCGAATGCGGCGTTGTCGAGCACGGTACGGTGCGGCATCAGCGCAAATGACTGGAACACCATGGCCAGATCGCGGCGACGCAGGGCAATGAGCTCCTTGTGGCTCATCGAGGTCACGTCGCGCCCGTTGATGCGAACGCTGCCGCTGGTCGGCTCGATCAGGCGGTTGAGCAAGCGCACCAGCGTGGACTTGCCCGAACCGGACAAGCCCATGACCACAAAGGTTTCCCCCTTGTTGATGGTCAGATCGGCGTTGTGAACGCCGACGGTCTGACCGGTTTTTTCGAAGATCTCGTCCTTGGCAAAACCCTGTTCGATCAGCGGCATGGCCGCGGACGGGTTCGCTCCAAAAATCTTGTAGAGCCCCGATACTTCGATCACTGGAGCATCAGTCATGCGCAACCTACAAGGTGTGAAGGCAGTGCTACACCTTAAGCGTCGGCCCGAAAAGTTTCAAACCGGTGGCGCTGTTCTCAGCCCGCTTCGGGGTCGATGACCTGCTTGCGCACCAGGGTCAGCCCGTCGCCGACGGGCACGATCGACACGTCAACCTCTTCGCGGTCGCGCAGGTAGTCGTTGAAAGCACGGATGGCCTGTGTATCGTCGTCGCTGTCGGCTTCGTCGATCACCCGGCCAGACCACAAGGTGTTGTCGATCATGATCAGGCCGCCGGGGCGCACCAGCTCGTGACAGCGCTCGAAGTAGTCGATGTAGCCGGCCTTGTCGGCGTCGATGAAGGCCAGGTCGAAGGTGTCTTCGCAGCCGGAGACCAGAAGCTCTTCGAGTGTTTTCAGCGCCGGGCGCAGTTCGAGCATGATGCGATCGGCCAGGCCCGCTTCCTGCCAGTAGCGCCGCGCAATGTCGGTCCATTCACGACTGACGTCACAGGCGATGGTGCGCCCGTCTTCGGGCATGGCCAGGGTGACAGCCAGCGCGCTGTAACCGGTAAACGTACCGACCTCGATGTAGCGTTTCGCGCCGATCAGCCTGGCCAGCAGTGCCATGAACTGGCCCTGCTCTGGCGCAATCTGCATGCTGCGCTGCGGCAGCTCGGCGGTTTCTTCACGCAGCCGCGCCAGCAGCGGATGTTCCTGCATGGAGTGGCCAAGGATATAGTTCTGGAGCTCGTCGCTGAGACCGATAGACTGGTTGGACATGAAAAACCGCCGTAGGCATTACGCTTGTTCAAGTGGCCGTGACCCGGAGTCACGCAGAAGATGCACCCCGCCTGGTCAACCGCCTCGCGTTTCATCACAGCGGTTGTCCCGGGTATGCGATCAGTATCGTTTTCGACGTGGTGACGACGGCCGCCGCATTCAAGTAGACCTCCCCACCAGCGAGCCCCGGAGCCATCAAGGACAGCCCAGGGAGCCGCTGAGGGCGTGGCCAGCGCGTGGCTGACGGTGGCCGCCGGAGCACGGGAACCGGAGTGCATAGCAAATGCATGCCGATCTCGAGCACCGCCGGACGCCGCCCGCCACGTGTGCAGTAGCGGTCAGCGGCTCCTTTCAGCGAACGCCTGGCGGGTGAAGTTCACCGGCTCGCTCTCGCTGACCAGCACGTTGTCTTCTATGCGGATGCCGCCAAAAGGCGTCAGCCGCTCGATGGCCTGCCAGTCGACCTTTGCGGCGTGATCGCCGGCGCGCAGCTTTTCCAGAAAGGTCGGTATGAAGTAAAGCCCCGGCTCGATGGTCACGACGTTGCCCGGTTCGAGCTTGCGCGTCAGCCGCAGCGCCGGGTAGCGCGCCGGCGGCGGCAGTGCATTGCCGTGCTCGTCCACAAGGCCGCCCACGTCGTGGACCTGGGCGCCGATATGGTGGCCCAGGCCGTGCGGCAGAAAATGTGCACTCACACCGGTTTCAACCTGCTCTTCGGGCGGCATTCTGACGAGGCCGGCCTGCTCAAGCACGGCGGCAACCGCCAGGTGCGCGTCGCGGTGCAGGTCGACAAAATCAACGCCGGCGCGCACGCCGTCGGCCAGACTGCGCTGCGCGGCATCCATGGCTTCGACCAGATTGCCGAACTCACGGTGCTCTTCCAGCGTCCAGGTGCGCGTGATATCGGCGGCGTAGCCGCGCCAGTCGGCACCGGCATCAAGCAGGAAACTGCGCATCGAGCGCGGCACCTCGGGCGAGCGGAACTGGTAGTGAAGCACCGCGGCGTGTTCGTTGAGGGCCACGATACTGCCGTAGGGCAGCGTGTCCTGATCGGCGCCCATGGCGGCGAGATAGGCCAGGTGAATCTCGAGTTCGCTTCGGCCTTCGCGGAACGCTTTCGCTGCCGCCAGATGGCCGGCAATGGCCAGGCGGTTGGCGCGCTCGATGCAGTCGCGCTCGAAAGCCGTCTTGCGCGTGCGGATCTCGTCCAGGCGCCACATCAGCTCGGGCGGGTTGAGATCGGCGCCGTCAAGCAAGGACCCCAGCGCACGCTCGTCGCCAATGACGGCCAGCGCGCGCTGTTGGTGAAACCGTTCGTGCCACTCTTCGGGCGAGCGCACCACCTCGACGTCCACGCTGTCGGTCAACCAGTCGGCCGGCGGCTCGGGCGGCATGTGCCAGAAATCATCGGGCTGGCAGTGCCACAATCGGGGCTTGTTGCCCGGACGCAGCTCCAGCAGGCCGTCGGCCGCGAACGGCATCGGCACCAGCGCCACGAAAGGCCCGTGGGCGCGAAACGGCGGCGGGCTGTCGTCGAACAAGCGGTTCTCCGGCCGCCCGGAGTGAATCAGCAGTCCGTCGTAGCCGAGCTCGGCAAGAACGGCGTCTATTTCCGCGCGCCGATGTTCGATATGACGGGCATAAAGCAGCGCTTCCGGGTTGGGCATGGGGAGACAGTCCTCGATCAGTTAGAATTCAGAGCTTGTCATTCTAGCCCCTGACCGCCAATTTAGTCACCGATGACCATCCAGATATACAACACGCTCAGCCGGCAGAAAGAGGCGTTCTCGCCGCTCGATCCGGAACGGGTCACCCTGTATGCCTGCGGCCCCACCGTCTACAGCTATGCCCATATCGGCAACGCCCGCCCGGCCGTCATTTTCGATTTGCTGTATCGGGTGCTTGCACGACGCTTTCCGCAGGTGGTCTACGCGCGCAACATCACCGACGTCGACGACAAGATCAACACCGCGGCGGCCGAACAGGGCGTGGCAATCGGCACCATCACCAACAAGTTTGCCGACATCTACAATCAGGACATGGCCGCGCTGGGCGTGGGCCGGCCCACCGTCGAGCCGCGGGCAACTGATCACATCGATGAAATCATCGCCATGATCGAGCGCCTGATCGACAAGGGTTGCGCCTACGCCGCCGAAAACCACGTGCTGTTCAGCATTGAATCGGCGCCCGACTACGGCGAGCTGTCGCGCCGCGACATGCGCGAGATGGTGGCCGGGGCGCGCGTCGACGTGGCCCCCTACAAGAAGCACCCCGGCGACTTCGTGCTGTGGAAGCCCTCCGACGAAACCCAGCCGGGCTGGGACAGCCCCTGGGGCCGCGGTCGCCCCGGTTGGCACATCGAATGCTCGGCCATGAGCGCCGCGCACCTGGGCCAGGTCATCGACATTCACGCCGGCGGCCAGGACCTGATCTTTCCGCATCACGAAAACGAGATTGCCCAGAGTCGCTGCGCCCACGGCACCGAGCACTTCGCGCGCTACTGGATGCACAACGGTTTCGTAACCGTCGACAAGCGCAAGATGTCGAAGTCGCTGGGCAACACGCTGATCGTGCACGAGCTGCTGAAACAATGGCCCGGCGAGGTAATGCGCTACCTGCTGCTGTCGGCTCACTATCGCCAGCCGCTGGACTGGTCAACGAGCGCTCTCGAGCAGGCCCGCAACACCCTCGACCGACTCTATGGCCTGCTGCGCAGTCACCCGCCTGCGGCGATCGACGTCGAGCCCGAGACCAGCGTGATTGCTGCGCTGGAAGACGACCTCAACACGCCCACGGCGCTGGCAGAAATCAATACCTTGGCGCGCCGGCTGTCTGCGGCCCCAGCGTCCGATCAGCCCCGGCTGGCGGCGCGCCTGAAGGCAACCGCCGCCCTGCTCGGCCTGCTGCAGGTCGAGCCGGACGCCTGGTTCAGGCGCGGCGTGGATGACGCTACCATCGATGCCGGCGAAATCGAGCAGCTGATTGCCGAGCGCAATGCAGCACGCGAAGCGCGCGACTTTGCCACCGCCGATCGCATCCGCGACGAGCTGACCGAGCGCGGCATCGAACTCGAAGACAGCGCTGATGGAACGCGCTGGAAGGCAAGCTCATGAGCATCGAAACAGCACAGCGAGAAATCGTCGAGGAGTTCAGCCTGTTCGACGACTGGATGGACCGCTACCAGTACCTGATCGACCTCGGCAGGAAGCTGCCCGCGCTCGACGAGGCCGACATGGTCGAGGACCATTTGTTGTCCGGCTGCCAATCTCAGGTCTGGCTGATCACCGAGGGCGACGCCGAACGCATGATTTTTCGCGCCAACTCGGATGCCGCCATCGTCTCGGGCCTGATCGCCCTGCTGCTGCGAGTCTATTCCGGTCGCAGCGCGCCCGAAATCCTCGATTCCGAACCCCACTTCGTCGTCGAGATCGGCTTGAGCGACCACCTCTCGCCAACGCGTGCCAACGGCCTCAATGCCATGCTGGCCGAAGTCCGTCGCCAGGCCACGCGCGCACTCGAGGCCGCCTGAACACCCCAGGGCTTGGGCCGGAAGGGGCTGCCTTCTTGCGCGACTGAGCCTTGCCTCGGGCCGGCGCCGCTGGGCGCCGTATCGCGGTCTGGAGCCGCGCTCCCACGCCCATGGGCCCCTCTCCCGGAGCAAGACAGCCTCTTCGGCCAACGGAGAAGAGCGGCCTCGCGCCACGCGTAAAAAAGCCCCGACAGTGCGGGGCTTTTCATCAATCAGCAGCTTCGGATCAACGCTCCTTAGCGATCGCGCATCTGTTTCTGCTTGAGTTCCCAACGCTCCTGAGCGTCGAGGCAGAGCGTGGCGATCGGCCGGGCTTCCAGGCGGGGCAAGCCGATTTCCTCGCCGGTTTCTTCGCAGTAGCCGTAGGAACCGTCTTCGACTCGGGCCAGGGCCTCGTCGATCTTGTTGAGCAACTTGCGGTAGCGATCGCGGGTGCGAAGTTCCAGGCTGTTTTCGGTTTCGCGGCTGGCGCGCTCGGCCTCATCGCCGACATCGCGGACCTCGCCACGCAGGTTGTCGATCGTCTCCTGAGACTCCTGGATCAGGTCTTCACGCCATTGCAGCAGCTGGCGACGAAAATACTCCAGATGCTTCGGGCCCATGTACTCTTCGTCTTCGGAAGGCTTGTAACCTTTCGGCAGTTCAACACTCTTGCTAGGCATCAGCTCACGGCCTCTTCAAGCCAGGTTGTTGCAAAACCGACGATTATATATCCTAGTCGGGAACTCTGGGCAACCCCGATGCAGACTTTATTTCTCGGCCTGATCCGGGCCTATCGTTACTTTCTGTCCCCCTGGATTGGCGGGCAATGCCGTTTCGACCCGACCTGCTCGGTTTATGCCAGCCAGGCAATCGAGCTCTACGGCGCCTGGCGTGGCGGCTGGATGGCGGTCAAGCGCCTGCTGCGCTGCCATCCGTTCTGCCCCGGCGGCGAAGACCCCGTGCCCGGTTACGACAAGGAAGAGGTCGAATAACGCCTGTCGCCGAGCGCGCCGGATCAGCCGGCCAGCCGGCGAATGTCGGCGCCGAGCTGGCGCAGTTTTTCCTCGATGTTCTCGTAGCCGCGGTCAATGTGATAGACGCGGTCGATCAGGGTTTTGCCCTCGGCAACCAGGCCGGCCAGCACCAGGCAGGCCGAGGCGCGCAGATCGGTCGCCATCAGCGGGGCCGCGGTCAGACGCTCGACGCCCCTGATGATGACGGCGTTGCCCTCCAGGCGAATATCGGCACCAAGGCGCTGCAGCTCCAGCACGTGCATGAAACGGTTCTCGAAAACCGTCTCGCGAACGATACCCGTGCCCTCGGCAATGGCGTTGAGGGCGGTGAATTGCGCCTGCATATCAGTCGGAAAGCCCGGATACGGCGCGGTGGTGACGTCAACCGCGCGTGGCCGTCGCCCGGCCATGTCGAGCTCGATCCAGTCTTCGCCGGTGGTGATCCGCCCGCCGGCCTCCTCGAGCTTGGCCAGCACGGCATCGAGCGTGCCCGGCACTGCATTGAGCGCGCGCACGCGGCCACCGGTCATGGCGGCAGCGGTGAGAAAGGTGCCGGCCTCGATCCGGTCGGGCACCACCTTGTAGTCATAGCCGGAAAGACGCTCGACCCCCTCTATGACAATGGTATTGCTGCCGTGCCCGGAGACCTGTGCGCCCATCGAGTTGAGGCAGTGGCCCAGATCGGCGACCTCCGGCTCCTGCGCGGCGTTTTCGATGACCGTGGTGCCCTGCGCCAGAGTCGCGGCCATCATCAGGTTTTCGGTGCCGGTAACCGTGGCGGTGTCGAGCACGATGTGCGCGCCCCTGAGGCGATCAGCACGGGCCTGGATATAGCCCGACTCGACGGTGATCTCGGCCCCCATGGCCGCCAGGCCCTTGAGGTGCAGATCCACCGGCCGGGCGCCGATGGCGCAGCCGCCCGGCAGCGACACCTGGGCCGCACCGCGGCGCGCCAGCAGCGGCCCCAGCACCAGAATCGAGGCGCGCATGGTCTTGACCAGCTCGTAGGGCGCGACGTCGCTGTCCATGGCCGAAGCATCCAGCTCCACGCTCAGACGATCGCCCAGGGCGATGGACACGCCCATCTGGCCAAGCAGCTCCATGGTGGTGGTCACATCCTTCAGATGTGGCACGCCTTCGAGCCGGCAGGGCTCTTCGGTCAGCAGCGCGGCCATGAGGATGGGCAGCACTGCATTCTTGGCGCCGGAAATCTCGACCGAGCCGTCCAGCGCCCTGCCGCCGACAATCTGGATTCCGGCCATGCCCATCAGCCGTCAACCGCCGCCTGGCCGGCTTCTTCGGTAGTTTTCAGATCCAGACTCATGGCGTGGATCTCTCGCCCCAGCGCCTCACCAACGGCCGCATGCACCTTGCGGTGACGCTGGATGCGCGACAAACCAACAAAGGAATCGCTCACGATTCGGGCGACATAATGCACGTTGTCGTCGGATTCAACCTTGACCTGTGCTTCGGGCATTGCCTGTAGAATGCGCGTTTCGATTGCAGTGATATCCATGGATTCAACCCGGAGGGGAGTGAAAAAGAGCGGCCGCAACAGCATGCGGACCAGCCGCCTAGTGTACCCCATCCTCTCCCTGTCCCACCTTCGCGCCGCCCGGGAACCCGTATGACGATCACCATCGCCCTGCTGCAACTGCTCGCCGGCTTCGTGCTGCTGATCTGGGCGGCCGACCGGCTGGTGGCCGGCGCATCGGCGCTGGCACGCAACTTTGGTGTGTCGACCCTGATCGTGGGTTTGACGATCGTCGGCTTTGGCACCTCGGCACCAGAGATGATCGTTTCGGCCATCGCCTCGCTCAAGGGCAACCCGGCGCTCGCCATCGGCAACGCCCTGGGGTCGAATATCGCCAATATCGGCCTGATCCTCGGGCTGACCGCGCTGATCTATCCGCTGCGCGTCGACTCGGCCACCTTCAAACGCGAGGTGCCGGTGCTGGCGCTGATCATGCTGCTGACACTGTTTCTGATGTGGGACCTGGAGCTTTCGCGCCTCGACGGTACGGTACTGATCGTCGGTCTGTTCATGCTGGTGGGCGGCATGGTGATGCTGGGCGTGAAAAGCGGTGGCCAGGACCCGATCACCGCGGCCCTGACCGAAGAAGTGCCGCCGGGCATGCCGATGCGCGCCGCCGTGATCTGGACCGTACTGGGCCTGATCCTGCTGCCCTTGAGCGCACAGGTGCTGGTAACCGGCGCCGTGACCCTGGCGCTTCTGGTGGGCGTTTCCGAGGCGGTGGTGGGCCTGACCGTGGTGGCGCTGGGCACCAGCCTGCCGGAGCTGGCGGCGGCTGCGACCTCGGCCTACAAGCGCGAAGACGACCTCGCGATCGGCAATATCCTCGGCTCGAACATGTTCAACCTGCTCGGTGTGCTGGGCATTGCTGCCGTGATCGAACCCATGCACATCGAGCCCATGCTGCTCAACCGCGACATGCTGGTGATGTTCGCCATCTCCATCCTGCTGCTGGTCATGGTCTGGCGCCGCGGCGGCCAGAGCTTGATCACGCGGCCCGCCGCGGTACTGCTGTTTGCCGGCTATCTCGGCTACCAGACCCTGGTGATCTGGGAAGCGCTGCTGGCACGATGATGATCCGCTTCGGTCTGCATTAGAATCTGAGCCATGAATATCGACTCTCGCCGTCTGATTCATGCCGCCAGCGAAGTACTGGCCACCGAAGCACGCGCGATCACCGCGCTGGCCGAGCGCCTGGGTGAAGACTTCATTGCCGCCTGCAGCCTGCTGCTCGATTCGCCGGGCCACCTGGTGGTGACCGGCATGGGCAAGTCCGGACATATCGGCAGCAAGCTGGCCGCCACCCTGGCGTCGACCGGCACGCCGGCCTTTTTCGTGCACCCGGCCGAAGCCAGTCACGGCGACCTCGGCATGATTGCCGCAGACAACGCCGTACTGGCGCTGTCGAACTCCGGCGAAACCGAGGAAGTGCTGCGCCTGTTGCCGGGCCTCAAGCGCCTGGGCGTGAAACTGATTGCGATGACCGGCAATCCGTCGTCAACGCTGGCGCGCCACGCCGATGTTCACCTCGACACCAGCGTTGATCGCGAGGCCTGCCCGCTGGGGCTGGCGCCAACTGCTTCGACCTCGGCCCAGCTTGCGCTGGGAGACGCTCTGGCCATTGCGCTGCTCGACGCCCGCGGCTTCACGGCCGAAGACTTTGCGCGCTCGCACCCGGCCGGCAGCCTCGGGCGCCGGCTGCTGCTGCGCATCAGTGATCTGATGCACACCGGCGAGGCCCTGCCCATTATCCGTGCCAACGACAGTATCGCCGAGGCCATCATGCAGATGACGCGCAGCCGCCTGGGCATGTGCGCAGTGCTCGACGACGATGAAGCCCTGGTGGGCATCGTCACCGACGGCGACCTGCGTCGCCACGTCGACGAGCTGGCCGATATTCGCAGCAAGCCGGCCGAGCACATCATGACGCGCGACCCGCGCACCATACGGGCCGATGAACTGGCGGCCGCGGCGGTGGAGCTGATGCAGAGTCATCGCATTCAGGGCGTTCTGGTCACCAATGCCGAAGGCCGGCTGGTGGGCGCCCTCAACTTTCAGGATCTGCTGCAGGCGGGCGTGGTATGAGCGCGAACATTCAGCTGGCCATCTTCGACGTCGACGGCGTGATGACCGACGGCCGCCTTGCCTACAACGATGCCGGCGACGAGATCAAGACCTTTCACACCCGCGACGGCCTGGGCATCAAGGCCCTGCTCGACAACGATATTGCCGTGGCCATCATCACCGCTCGGCAGTCACCGATCGTGACCCGGCGCGCGCAGGAGCTGGGCATCGAGCACCTCGTTCAGGGGCGTCAGGACAAGGCCGCTGCGCTGGAGGAACTGCTGCACACGCTCGATCTGGCCGGTGAAAACTGCGCCTACACCGGCGACGACCTGCTCGACTGGCCGGCGATGCGCCGCTGCGGCCTGAAGTGTGCGCCAGCCGACGCCAGCGCCTGGATTCGTGAGCGCGCCGACTTTGTCACGCCAGAGCGCGGCGGCTTTGGCGCCGTGCGGGCGGTGTGCGAGCGTATCCTCGCCGGACGCGGCCTGCTGGGCGCCTGGCAGGATGGCTTCGAGTGACCTGGCGCGTGGTGCTGATCGGCTGCCTGGCGCTGGTGCTGGCGCTTGGCATTCGCTGGCTGATGCCCAGCGACCGCAGAGCCACGCCGCCGCTGTCGGTACCCGACCCGCAGTTCGACTACACCCTGACCGACTTCTCGGCGCGCTTTCGCGATGCGCTCGACCGCGTGGAGCTCACGCTCTCGGGGCCCCGGCTCGAGCACGTCTGGGCCGAGCGCGTCGCCCGGCTGGAGGCGCCCGAATTCCATATCGAGCCCGAAGGCGCCGACTGGCGGGGTTCATCGAATCAGGGCCGCGTGCTGCGCGATCAGGAAATGCTCGTGCTCGAGGGCGATATCCAGCTTGTCCATCGCGCTCGGGGTGGAGACATCGAGGTGCGCACCGAACGCCTGCGCTACGACCGGGGCAAGCGTACAATCTCGTCGGATACACCGGTGACGATCACGCAGACGGAATCCCGGCTGCGTTCCGGCGGTCTGAGAATTCAACTGGACAAAAACCTTCTGGAACTGACTGATGGCGTACAAGGTGAGCTCGAGCCGGCCGTGGCTGATCGCGACGGCCGTCGTGCTGGCGCTGCTGCTGGCAAGCCTGGCGACCGCGGCTGAAGCACAGCACAAAGGCCCTATCGGGGTCGAGGCCGACAACGCGCAGCACGATACCGAGCGCAATGCCTCCCACCTGGAGGGCAGCGTGCGCATCACCCGCGGCGAGATGGAAGTGACCGCCGACGAAGGCTTTGCCTATCGCGGCGATAACGGCTACGAGCGCATCGAGCTGTTCGGCGAGCCGGTACGCTGGCGCACGCTCAACGAAGAAAACCGGGAAACGACCGGTCACGCAGACCAGGTGATCTACAGCCTGATCGAACGCACTGTCACCCTGGTCGGCGATGCCTACATCGAAGACCCCCGCGGCACCTATTCCGGCCAGCGCCTGGTCTACAGCCTGGATACCGAAGGCGTTCGCGGCGAAGGTGGCGTGCGCCTGTCGATCGAGCCGGAGGTCATCGAAAACGATCAACCCGATGAAGCGCCCAACGACCCGGCCGACGACGCCACCGACAACGAGGCCGACGATGAGGTCGACAATGAGACCGAGCCGGACTGAGCCGTGTTGATCGCCGAACAGCTGTCCAAGCGTTACAAGGGGCGTGCCGTGGTTCACGGCATGTCCATGCAGGTCGATACCGGCGAGATCGTCGGCCTGCTCGGCCCCAACGGCGCCGGCAAGACCACCTGCTTCTACATGGTGGTGGGACTGGTCACGGCCGACGGCGGTCGCATCGTACTCGACGAACGCGACATCACGCGCGCGAGCATGAACCAGCGCTCGCGCTACGGCCTGGGCTATCTGCCGCAGGAAGCCTCGATATTCCGGCGCTTGTCAGTGGCCGACAACATCAAGGCGGTGCTGGAACTGCGCCGTGATCTCGATCGCTCCGGCCGACGTGATGAACTCCAGCGCCTGATGGAGGAGTTTTCGGTCAGCCATCTGGCCGATCAGTCGGGCATCAGCCTGTCCGGCGGCGAGCGCCGACGGGTGGAAATTGCCCGTGCGCTGGCCGCCAACCCGTCCTACATCCTGCTCGACGAACCGTTCGCCGGCGTCGATCCGATCTCGGTTGGCGAGATTCAGAACATCGTCCGGCATCTGACCGAGCGCAATATCGGCATTCTCATCACCGACCATAACGTGCGCGAAACCCTCGGCATCTGCGACCGCGCCTACATCATCAGCGAGGGCCGGCTGCTCATCCACGGCTCGCCCGATGAGGTGATGGCCGACGAGAACGTGCGCAACGTCTATCTGGGTCGCGAATTCCGGCTGTAGGTCGGAGTGGCATGCCGGGCGGAAGAGACAGTCCGGCTCTGGAAAAGAAGCTGCTCGCCATCAGTCGAACTGGTCTCGAATCCCCGGCAGCCAGGGCCGTACGGAATCCACCGCGCGGCGGGTAGCGTTGAGCGCGGTGAACTCGATCTGCTCGACCGGTGATGCGCCGATCTTGCGCATGCTGTGCAGGTCGAACGTTACCGCCTCGAGCTGGGCAATGAAGGCCCTTTCAATGCGATTGTAGTACTGCAACTCCCGCTCGCCGGCCGGCAGCGCGCGCGCCACCACAACGTAGCGCGCGCCGGCATCCAGAGCCGGGCGGGCCAGGCCGACCAGGTCGACTTCCTCGCCCTGGACATGATTGCGGTAGCCGCTGACAAAGCTGCGCTGCACCAGCGGATGGCTGCTGCCGCGCAGCGCCGATTCGATCTCGCGCACCATCGGGTCGGCAACCACGGGATCACCAACACCGATCACGACCACGCCGCGTGGCAGCGGCGCGGCCTGGCGGGCGGACGCACCGGGGTCAGATTCACCTGTTGCGGGCTCGCCTGCCGGCGATTCGACCGGCTCGGCAGGCGGATCGGTTGCAACCACGGCCTCCTTTGGATCCGATGCCGCGGGCGCTGCCGACATATCCGCGTTCCCGGCGGCGGCCGTGGTCTGCGCTGCTGCGGTTGCTGCCGAGTCATCCAGCTCGGCCACTCCATCGCCTTCCCCGGCGGGACTGTCGGTCGAGTCGGAGGACGCGGCCTGTGTGTCAGCCGCCAGAGCGTCGGCTGCCGGCTCTTCTGGCAGCGGCACTTCACTGCCGTCACCGCTGCCGGCATCGGCAATCGCCTGCCCGGCGCGAAGGCCGCCGGCGGCATCGGCGATGCCGCCACCTTCTCGTGAAGCCGCCGACCGCGTGGCCGAGCCGGCTTCAGAGTCGCCGGCTCCGGCATCGGCCACGGCTGCGTCCTCGCTGCCCGCGCCGCCCGGCAGCCAGGCCGTCATGCGGTTCCAGGTGGCCGAATCCAGCCGCGTCAGCCCAAAGCCGGCGGCGGCCAGCGCAGCCACGAACACCAGCGCCAGGGCAACCCATCTTCCACGTCGCTTCGGCGCCGGTCGTTGCACCAGCACCGGGTGCGCAGGTTCGGCCTGCGTTTGCAGCGCCGCCGCGGCTGCGGCAGCGTCAACCGTGCCGCCGGCGGTTGGCGACAGCACGCCGGTCGTTGCCAGCGCCTCGGTGACCTCACGCTCGGCGGTCGAAGGGCCGCTGTCGGAACGTTCCACCGGCCCGGTCCGGCCGGTCTTGAGCGGCTGCATATCGGCCAGCAGTTCAGTCCAGCTGGCGTAGCGATTATCTGGCTGGACTGCCAGCATTTTCCGCAGGATGTCGATGACGCGATCGTCGACCCGACCCTCGAGTGCCGACAGGTCGGGAAAGCCGTCTTTGGCCAGCTGAGAAAACGCCTGCTTGAGATCGCGGCCCGGCATCAGGCGCTCACCGGCGAGCATCTCGAACCACACCACGCCCAGCGCGAACATGTCGCTGCGCGAGTCCGCCGGACCGGCACTGAGCACCTCGGGGGCCATGTAGCCCGGCGTGCCCATGACGGTGCCGCCCTCCGGGCCGGACTGCTCGGCGGCAATGCAGGCGATGCCGAAGTCGGTCAGGACGGCGCGGCCGCGACGATCGATCATGATGTTGCCCGGCTTGACGTCGCGGTGCACGATATCTTCGGCGGCGGCGGCCGCCAGGGCGCGAGCCGCCTGCTCGGCCACCCGGCGCGCCATCTCCGGCGAGCACTGGCCTTCACGGTCGATGAATTCGGCCAGCGATTCGCCGTCGACGTATTCCATGACGAAATACGGCTTGCCGTCATGTTCGTCGGCGACGAAAATCTGGGCAATATTGGGATGGTTGAGCGCGGCCACGTTGCGCGCCTCGCGCAGGAAGCGGGCGACGACGATCTCGTCTTCGCTCAGCTCGTCGCTCAGACACTTGATGGCAATGAAACGCTCGAGCTTGGGGTCGAGCGCCTTGTAGACCACGCCCATACCGCCGCGACCGAGTTCGCTGATGATGTGATAACGCCCGAGAACTTCGCCCATTTCCGTCACCTCCCGGCTGGATCAGTCGCCGCGGCCGGCGCGCATGCCGCCCCTTTCGGCCGAATATATCAAACCTAACGACAAATCCACCCGGAACCGGTCACCCGCCCCGCAAACAGTGCGACCACCTCGCACGCCAGCTGCCGAGCACCCCGGGCCGACCTGAAGCCCGCCGGGGGCCGGTCAATCGACGTCGACGTAAACGCTGATCTCGCGGGTGGCGCGGAAGGTGATCTCGGGATGGCGCTCTTCGGCCAGCTGGAGATTGATCCGGGTGGGCGCCAGGTAAACCAGGCGGCCGCCGCCGTCTTCGGCCAGCTGCTGCTCGTTCTTGTTGCGGAATTTGTCGAGCTCGCGATCGGAATCAGCGCTGACCCAGCGGCAGGTTGATACGTTGACCGCCTCGAACACCGCCGCGACGTTGTACTCCTCCTTGAGGCGGTAGGCCACCACGTCGAACTGGAGAACACCCACGGCGCCAACGATCAAGTCATTGCCGATCAAGGGCCTGAAAAACTGTGTGGCGCCTTCCTCTGAAAGCTGGGTCAGACCCTTGGTCAGGGCCTTGAGCTTGAGCGGGTCTTTCAGCTGCACGCGGCGGAACAGCTCGGGGGCAAAGTTCGGAATGCCGGAGAACTGCAGCTTCTCGCCCTCGGTAAACGTGTCGCCGATGCCGATCGTACCGTGGTTGTGCAGGCCGACGATGTCACCTGGGTAAGCATATTCGGCTGCCGCCCGCTCGCCGGCCATGAAGGTCAGCGCGCCGTGGGTGCGCTGCTCCTTGCCGATGCGGACATGGTGCAGCTTCATGCCCTTCTCGAAACGACCCGAGCACACGCGCATGAAGGCCATGCGGTCGCGGTGGGCCGGGTCCATATTGGCCTGCACCTTGAACACGAAGCCGGTGCATTTGTCCTCGACCGGCTCGACAGAGCGTCCCAGAGTAGCGCGCGCCTGCGGCTGCGGGGCACGATCGACAAACTCGTCGAGCAGCGGAATCACGCCGAAATTGTTCAGAGCCGAGCCGAAGAACACCGGTGTCTGCTTGCCTTCAAGGTAGCGCTCATGGTCAAAATCATGGCTGGCACCCGCCACCAGCTCGATTTCGTCGCGCAATTCGGCGGCCATGTCGCCCAGGGCTTCGTCAGCTTCGGCCGAGTGCAGGCCGGCAATGATCCGCGGCTCCTGGCGCATGTAATTCTTGCCCGACTCATAGAGATGAATTTCGTCGTGCACCAGATGATAGATCCCCTTGAGCCGGCGCCCCATGCCGATCGGCCAGGTTACCGGCGCGCACTCGATGCCCAGCACTTCCTCGACCTCATCAAGCAGCTCGATGGGCTCGCGGCCCTCGCGGTCGAGCTTGTTGATGAAGGTGAAGATCGGGGTATCGCGCATGCGGCAGACCTCCATGAGCTTGATGGTGCGCTCCTCCACGCCCTTGGCGCAGTCGATCACCATCAGCGCCGAGTCCACGGCAGTGAGCACGCGGTAGGTATCTTCGGAAAAGTCCGCATGGCCCGGGGTGTCGAGCAGATTGACGATGCGCTCCTTGTAGGGAAACTGCATCACCGAGGAGGTGATCGAGATGCCGCGCTGCTTTTCCATCTCCATCCAGTCGGAGGTGGCGTGGCGCTCGGCCTTGCGGGACTTGACCGAGCCGGCAAGCTGGATCGCACCGCCGAAAAGCAGGAACTTTTCGGTCAGCGTGGTCTTGCCGGCGTCCGGGTGCGAGATGATGGCAAAGGTTCGCCGGCGCGCAACCTGGTCGGACAACTGGGGCATGCTGCAACAATCCAAGGGAAAACACGCCATTATACCGGCGCAGCTCGCCACTGCGCAGCGCTACACCCGGCGCGACTTGCGCCAACCAAACGGCTACCGTAGCATGGTCAGGAAGGCGGTACTCCAACAACAGGCTGCTTGCATGAACATCAATACCCGCTTCCCCTCCCCCATCCGCGCGGCGCTGGCCGGCATCATGCTGGCACTGAGCCCGGCCCTGCTGGCCCTCTCGCCGCCGCCGCCGATGCCCGTCGAAGCGCTCACGGACTTCTACGCGGCCATGAACGGTGACGACTGGCACCGCAACGATGGCTGGCTCAACCCCGAGGTCGACGTCTGCGACTGGTACGGCATTACCTGCGTGACCGAAGGCGACGAGTTCGGCGGATACGAGTGGATTGGTTATATCCGCTTGCCCGACAACAATCTGCAGGGCAGTTTCGACCTGTCTCTGATCGGCCACTTGAACGGCTCGAGCGCGGTGGGCATGCCCAGCATAGAACTGGACCTCTCGGGCAACGCCATCAGCGGCGAGCTTCCAGCGCTGCCACTAGGTATCCCCCGATTGATTCTCGCAAACAACCAGCTCGAGGGCCCCCTGCCGCCCCAAGCAGGCCATGGCGACGGGCCGACTATCGGGACCCCGCCACCAGCAGCACCCGTGCGCCTTGAGTATCTGGACCTTTCGGGCAACCAGTTTTCCGGGGTGGTGCCCGAGGCGTGGCAGGGGGCGATGACGCTCGACCACCTCGATCTATCGGACAACCGACTGGAAGGGAGTATCGAAAATGCCGTGTTCGCGATGCACCCTGCTGATGGCGAACCCGGAGAGGAGATACGCAAAACCGAGCTGTGGCTGGCCGACAACGCCTTCAGCGGGGAGCTCGAACCGGACTGGTTCGAGAACCGGGAATTGAACAGCATCAACCTGTGCTGGACCGACGTCGAGATTGTCGACCCCGACCTGGAGGCATGGATTGCCGAGCGTCATCTGGGTGGACCGCAGGCCCAGTGCATGGGGCGCGAGCGCCAGCCTGTGGACGTCTCGATGAGCGGCAGCTGGTTCAACCCCGACCGTAGTGGAGAAGGCTTCAGCCTGATGCTGCTCGACAATGGCCGACCACTGATCTACTGGTTCAGTCATGTCTTCAACGGACGCCAGATGTGGCAGCTTTCCGTCGGCCAGTCGGACGACACCACGCTGCGCTTTCACGAAATGCTCAGAACCCGGGGCAGCTTCGAAGCGGGCCTGGCCGGTGCCGATCGTCCGACCGTGCGCGGCGGCAGCTGGCGTCTGGACCGGGTCGGACCAGACACCCTGCACGGTGAACAACTGATTGCCTACACCGGCTATGACCTGCCCCATTCGATCGGGATTACCTGGCCGCCCATCCCCGACACGGCGATGCGCCAGGACTTCCAGCGGCTGAGTCGAATGGCCGGCACAAGCTGCGACAATCAGCAACCCCATCAGTGGATTTCCGGGGCCTGGTCGATTCCGGATCTTGACGGGCAGGGCTTCGTCGTCGAGGTCCTCGAGACTGGCCGCGGGCTGGTGTACTGGTTCAGCTATACGCCGGAGGCCGTGCACAACGACAGTCCAGGGTCGGCCAGCAATGATTGGCAAGCCTGGATGGTCGGCGACGGGAGTTTCAAGGACCAGACCCTCCTGATCTATACGCTCTACCAGCCGCAAGACACCCAGTCTGCCGCGCCCGTGGATATGGCCGGTATCGAGAATTTCGTTTGGGGCGATCTGACCATCCGCTTCGACGGCGAAAACGACGGACACGTCTGGTACAACAGCAACCTGCCGCTGCTCGGTTCCGGCGAGTTCCCGATCGAACGCCTGGCCCGCCCGATGCTGGCCGACTGCGGGGGTTGACCGGGCTCACAAAAGCGACAGCGCTGCCGCACCTGGTTTGCGCAGGCCCCAAGGCTTCCGTATGCTCATGGCAGGGTAACGCACTCAACCACAGGCAGCTTGCATGAACACCGGCAACCGATTCTTCTCTCTAATCCGCGCGGCGCTGGCTGGCGCCGTGCTCGCGCTCAGCCCGGCGCTGGTGTCCGCGTCGCCGCCGGCGCCTGATCCCGGTGACGCACTCTTGCCGCTTTTGTACGACACCCTCGGCGGCGATGACTGGCATCGCAACGACGGCTGGCTGGATCCGGACGTGCATTGGTGCGACTGGTACGGCGTCGAGTGCGCCGAAACCGGAATTTCCAGCCACCCCGAGTTCAGGCGGCTCAAACTGCCGGGCAACAATCTCGTCGGCACGCTCACGCCCGAGCTGGTGGAGTTGCTGCTGGTCAACCAGGCGCCCGAACGCGAGCTTGACCTCAGCGGTAACGCCATTGCCGGCAAACTGGCTCACTTTCCCTGGCGCACGAGCGAGGTAAACCTCAATGACAACCTCCTCACCGGCGCCTTCCCTGAATTCACCGAAGAGTTGCCAAGCGACAATCTCGAGCGGCTGAGACTGGCCCGGAATGACTTCTCGGGCCGTATTCCGTCCAGCTGGAAACGTCTGCAGCTGAGCTCGCTCGACCTGGCGGACAACCGTCTGGACGCCGGCGCGAGCAACGCCTTCGCCGCCATGCGCGGTTCCAAACAGAGCTTTCTCTACCTCAACGGCAACCGCTTCGCCGCCGAGCTTGGCGAGGAGATCATGAACGCCAGCGGTCTGGCCGAGCGCGGCGACACCAACGTCGGCGCCGGGCTGGATATCTGCTACAACGACTTTCTCGTCACCGATCCGGCCGTGCGCGACTGGATCGCCGCGCGCCACGTCGGCTCACCGGATTTCGAGCTGTGCCTGGGGCGCGAGCGAGTCGCAATCGACGCTACCGCCAGCGGCAGCTGGTACCACCCCGAGCGCTCCGGCGAAGGCGTGTCGGTCATGCTGCTCGACAACGGCGCGCCGCTGCTCTACAGCTTCAGCTTCAATACCGAGGGCCGCCAGCAGTGGCTGTTCGAGGTCGGCACGGCCGGCGACAAGTGGCTGCGCTGGGATCCCATGCGCGAAACCCGCGGGTATTTCGGCGAGGGCATCGCCACCGCAGAAGACTTCACCTTCGTTCGCGGCACCGGCCGATTCCGCGCCGACCGCGTGGGTGATGACACGCTCAGCATCCATCGCCACTACCACGACAAGCTGGTTTGCGGCCCCTGGTCACCACAAACGCCGGTCGAGGATCCCGGCCTGTGCTGGATGCCGCTGATCGACGACCGGATGGATTACCAGCGCCTGTCGCAGCTGGCCGGAACCACCTGCGATAGCGCCAGCAACTTCCAGCACTTTTCCGGCGCCTGGTACAACCCCGAGCAGTCCGGCGAAGGCTTTCTCGTCGAGGTTCTCCCCGATGACCGGGTCATCGTCTACTGGTTCACCTACAAGCCCGATGGTTCGGGCGAGCAGGCCTGGATGATCGGCAGCGGCGACTTGTCGCCAAATGTCCCCTCGATTCCTGTCCATCCACCCGTCAATCACTTCACCGTCACGCTCTACCAGCCTCAGGGCGCAAGCTACGGGCCCGACTTCGATCCGGAAGATGTGGATCTCGTTGAATGGGGCGAGCTGACGGTTTCCTTGTCCGGCCCGGATCACGGCAAGGTGGAGTTCGATAGCCTTTTTGCAAGCTACGGCTCGGGGCAGTTTGCGCTCCAGCGCCTGGCCAATCCCATGCTGGCCGACTGCGATTATTAACCCGGCATCAATCACTCCACTTCAAGCCATTGCCCCGGGCTCGGAGCGAAGGCTTTTGAATCCGCACCCTCGAACTCGAACGGCACCGATGTCAGCTCCATATCACGGTTGACCTGCACGGCAAAGTGCAGGTGCGGACCGGTACTGTAGCCGGTATTGCCCGAGCGGCCGATGCGTTGGCCACGCTCGACGCGATCTCCCGGGCGCACCTCGACGCCTTCGTAATCGAGGTGGGCATAGAGCGCCATGGAACCGTCGTCGTGGAGAATGCGCACGAAGTTGGCGCGCGGCCCATCGTATTCAAGATCTTCACCGGCGCCGTGAAAATAGCGCGCCACGTCCATCACCACGCCCTGGCGTGCCGCATGCACGGGCGTACCCAGCGGCGTCTGGATATCCACCGCGTGGAAGCCCGATGGCGTGCTGTGGCTGTGCTTGCCGCCAAAGGCCTGGCCAATGCGGAAACGGCTGCCGGCGGGAATCGGCGGCCGATAGGCTCGCCGCGGCTGGTGACGGGCGCCCTGGCGCCCCGGCGCGGTGACGGTTTCGAAGCGGTAGGACCAGGCACGGCGCTGATTGCGGGCAGCAAAAGCGACCAGCTCGCGCTCCTGCAGGGCCGCGAGCACGAAATCTGCCGGCAGGCGCGGCTCGCTGATCACGTTGGTTCCCTCGACCAGTGACACCCGCACGCTCACCGGGCCCTGGATGCGATTGCGAAACCGCCAGACGGGCGCATCGCGGCTGCCCGACTTGACGGTATCGATCAGGCGTTGCGGCTCGGCCCGGGCGCGCTGAACCGTGACCTCGCGATCCGTCTCGGGTTTCTGGTCGGTGAAATGCTTGATCCCATCTTCATCTTCCCAGATGTAGATCGTCTGCGCCAGCACAAGCGCCGGGAACAACAGCAATGCCGGAATCATTGACCCGGCAGAAAAGCGCAGCGCATTCAGCCGACTTGATAGCGTTCTCATGTCACCCCTCCCGGGCCTGTCCTGCGTCGTTCGGCAGCCGCCCCCGGGCACGCTGGAATAACAAGCGCTAAAATGAAATACTTGCCAACCGCGAAACTTTTCCGGCTTGAAGCCATGACCATCAATCTCTATACACGCCCGGATTGCGACCTGTGCACCAAGGCCAAAGCGCTGCTTGCCGAGGGCGGCTTCGGCAAAGTATACGAAAAGGTCAATATCGAGTCCGACCTGAAGCTCATCGAGCAATACGGCGACAAGATTCCGGTGCTGCACAACACCCGAACCGGCGAGAAGCTGTCCTGGCCGTTCACCGCCTCACAGGTGCGCGAACTGGTCGCCAACTGACGTGTCGCAAGCCGTTTTTCAGGTCGATGCACAGCGGCTGCAGCAAGCACTTCTGGCCGGCATCGCCAACGTCTCCCGTCGCCGCGACCACATCAACGCCATCAATGTCTTTCCGGTGGCCGACAGCGATACCGGCACCAACCTGGCTTTTACCCTGGCGAGCGTACGCGAGGCCATCGAGGATCGCGCTTTCAACGGCAGCCTGCCGGAGCTGCTGTGCCGCATTGCCGATGCCGCGCTCGACGGCGCCCGCGGCAACTCGGGCGTCATCATGGCGCAGTACTTTCAGGGCCTGAGCCAGTCGGCGCGGGAGCTTCAGACGCTCGATGGCCAGCACCTGGCGCAGGTTGCGGCCGCGGGCGCGCGTTCGGCCTGGTCGGCCATGTCCGAGCCGGTACCCGGCACGCTGCCGACCGTGCTTGAGGATTTTGCCGACGAGCTGCTGCGCGTGACCGGCAGCGGCATCAATGACATTCGCCAGCTTTTTCGACGCGGCCTGGCGCGCGCGCGGCGCTCGCTGGCGGCCACGCCAGAGCAGCTCAGCGTCCTGCGCGAGGCCGGAGTGGTCGATGCCGGTGCTCAGGGCTTCGTCGACCTGCTCGAGGGCATCTGGCAGTACGTGCGCAGCGGGCAGATACCGCAGCTCAACGCGGTCGCTGCCCCACCGCCCGCCTCCGGGCAGCGGGCAACCGCTGCGCCGGACAAGCACCGTTTCTGTACCGAGTGCCTGGTTGAAGGCCAAGGCATTGCCGTGGCCCGACTCAGACAGCGGCTGGAAGCACTCGAAGCCAGTTCGCTGGTAGTGGCCGGCAGCGAGCGGCGGGCGCGGGTCCATATCCATACCGACCGCCCCGGTGAAGTGTTCAACCTGTGCAGCGAATTCGGCGAGCTGACGCAGCAAAAAGCCGACGACATGGCGCGGCAGCACGGTCTGATGAACCATACCGGCACGCTCGCCATCGTGACCGACTCGGCCGCCGATCTGCCCGATGAAGAAATCGAGCGGCTGGGCATTCACGTAGTGCCGGTACGGCTCAACTTCGATGACGCGGAGTTCCTCGATAAACTGACCATGACGCCGAGCGAGTTCTACGCGCGCCTGGCTGATTCACCGATCCATCCGCAGACCTCGCAGCCGCCACCGGCCGATTTTCGCCGCCAGTACGAGCTGCTCACCTCGCACGGCCTCGAGGTGCTGGGCATTCACATCGCCGGGCGTCTGAGCGGCACGCTGCAGGCTGCCCGCCAGACCGCCGAGCGCAGCGACCCCGAAAATATCGAGGTGATGGACAGCCGCAATGCCGCCTGTGGTCAGGGCCTGATGGTGCTCTGGGCCGCCGAAGCCGCGGCCAGAGGCTGGGACCGCGCGGCCATCCGCGCCCGTTTGACCGAGATGCGCGGGACCTTCCGCACGCACGCGCTGATTCGCGATCTCAGCTGGGGTGTACGCGGCGGCCGGGTCAAGCCGTGGATGGAAAAGCTGGCGCGCAGACTGCGGCTCAACCCGGTGCTGACCGTCTCGGCCGCGGGCGAGCTCACCACGCGGGGCGTGATTGCCGGTCGCCGGTACGCCCTGGAGAAATTTGCCCGCTACCTGCTGCGCCGGATGGACCAGCAAGCCAGCTATCGAATCATCATCAGCCACACCGACGCCGAGACCGACGCCCGGGCGCTGCGCAAACACCTGCTTGCCGCACACCCGCGCGTGGACGCCTGCTGGGTGGTTGAAGCCAGCCCGGCGGTGGGCGCGCACGCCGGGCCGGGTATGCTGGCGGTGGGCATGCATATCTGGAACCCGCCGGAGAAACACCATGATTGAACTGCTGCTGACGCTGCTGGGCGGCTATCTGCTGGGTTCGATTTCCGGTGCCCTGCTGCTGGGTCGGCTGCAGGGCATTGATATCCGCACCATGGGATCGGGCAACGCCGGCGGCACCAACGCCCTGCGCACGGTCGGCTGGCGCTTTGCCCTGGCGGTCGTGCTGGTCGATGTCGGCAAGGGCGCCATTGCGGCCGGGCTGCTGCCGCTGGCCACGTCTTTGCTGACCAGCCAGCCGCCGGACTTCATCACCCTGGCAGCGGCCGCGGGCGGCGGCGCGGTCATCGGCCATGTCTGGCCGCTGTATTTCCGCTTCAAAGGCGGCAAGGGCGCCGGGACGGCAGTGGGCGCGATGGCCGTCATCGCCCCGTGGTGTCTGGCGCCGCTGCTGCTGGTCTGGGTGGTCACCATCATCGGCACCGGCTATGTCGGGTTGGCTACCATTCTGGCCGGCCTGAGCCTGGTGCCGTCGATGTGGCTGCTCGGCCCCAAACCCCTGCCGGCCGCGCTCGGCGTACTGGCCATTGCGCTGGCGGTGCTGCTGGTGTTCACCCACCGGGGTAATCTTGCGCGCATGCTGGCAGGCGACGAAAGCCGCTTCGAGAAAGCACGCCTGCTCAAGCGACGCTGAAAGCCTGCTGGACGAGCATTTGGACGACGATGAAACCCGGTCTGTACGAACTCTACACGCGCCTTTCCGACGGCGAGCTACACAACGGCGCCGAGCTCGCCGCAAAGCTGGGGATCACCCGCGCTGCGGTCTGGAAGCGCATGCAGGGCCTGCGCAAGCTGGGGCTGGAAATCTCCGGCACCGCCGGCGACGGCTACCGCCTGCCCCACCCGATCGAGCGGCTCGACGCAGACGCCATACGGGCGCAGCTCGACCACGACGGAGTCGGGCTGGAAGTCGCTGGCGCGGTGGATTCGACCAACACCCGGCTGATGGCGGCGGACACCCCGCACGGCCGGGCGCTGATCGCCGAGGCCCAGACTGCCGGCCGCGGCCGGCGCGGGCGCCATTGGCTGTCGCCGCCGGGCAGCGGTCTGTATCTGTCGCTCGCCTGGCGTTTTGAATCCGGCCTGGCCGGGCTGTCGCTTCTGAGCCTGGTGGTAGGCCTGAGCGCCGCGCAAACGCTCGAACAGCTCAGCGGCGCTGCGGTAAAAGTCAAATGGCCCAACGACCTGTTCGTGGGCCACGCCAAACTCGGGGGCTGCCTGGTTGATCTCAGCGGCGCTGCCGAAGGCCCGTGTCGCGCCGTTGTCGGCGTCGGCATCAACCTGTCGCGCACGCCCTCGCTGAATGCACTGGAGCAGGCCTCGACCGTGCTCGAAGAACATGCCGACAAGCCGGTTGGCCGCAACGCGCTCGCTGCCGGGCTGATCAATGCGCTGGCCAGAGCGCTCGCTCGCTTCGACGAACGCGGGGTTGACGAGCTGATGGCGCACTGGCCGCAGTTCGATCTGCTGTACGATAAACTGGTGACGGTCACCCGGGCCGACGGCCACAGTTTCCCGGGCACTGCTCGGGGCATCGACCGGCAGGGCCGCCTGCTGCTTGAGGCCGACGGACAAACCCAACCCATTGTCAGCGGCGAGGTCAGCGTTCGTGCCGCATGACCTGATCGTCGACATCGGCCACTCGCGCATCAAGTGGGCGCGCGCAAAAGAGGGCCAGCTCGATCTGCCCAGCATTGGCCGGGTCATGACCGACCAGCCCGACGCGCTGTTTGCCGCCCTGCAGGAGGCCAGCTGCAAGCACGCTCTGATCTCGGGGCAATCGCGGCCTGAAACCGTCAACCGGATCGCCGATGAACTGCAGCAGGCCGGGACGCAAGTCGATATCATCACCACCGGTGATCGTCCGCTGCCCGTGGCGCCGGCGTACAAGTCGCTGGGCTGCGATCGCTGGATGGCGCTGCAGATGCCATGGCAGCAAGAGCGACGCGCCTTTGTCGTCGTCGACAGCGGCACCGCCATCACCGTCGATGTAGTCGACGGCAGCGGCAAGCACCGAGGCGGCTGGATCATGGCCGGCATCGAAACTGCGCGCAACGGCTTGTTCATGCGCGCACCGGGGCTCAATCGGCCGCTGCCACAAGCCGGCGACATCGAGCGCCCGGCGCGTGGCACCGGCACCGCGCTGGCTCGCGGCGGGCTGATTCTGGCGGCCGGCGGCATCGAACACGCCGTTGCCGCGGCCGAACGCGCCGTTGACGATCAAGTCAGCCTGTGGCTGACCGGGGGCAACGCCGCCGAGCTGATCTCGCACCTGAGGCGAGAAGCCCGGCACCAAAGACACCTTGTGCTTCACGGCCTGGCATTGGCAACGCAAGCGACATGAACAACATCAACTGGCGCTGGCTCGCGGTCGCGCTGTTTACAATCAACACCATCGTATTCGTGCTTGGTCAATTCACGACAGCGCCACCACCGGTGCGTGAGGGCGAGCTCCCGCCGCTCGACCCCGCGCTGCCGCGTGCCGAGCTGGTCGAGCGCAGTCACGAGCAAAGCGAAGACAGCGGCCCGCGCTGCTATACCATCGGCCCGCTGCCCACGCTGCTGTCCCGGCAACGGGCCAGCGATCGTCTCCGACCCTTCGCCAGCCACCTGCAGCTGCGCCAGACCGAAGCCGACCACGACCGCGGCTGGTGGGTTTACCTGCCCGCCAGCAGCCGCAACCAGGCCCTGTCGCTGACCCGCGACCTGGCCGAGCGCGGCGTCGAAGACTACTATGTGATCGCCGGCGGCACGCTTGAAAACGCCGTTTCGGTCGGGCTGTACGAAAACATCGACAACGCGCGCGAGCGCCAGCGGCGCATCCGCGCCATGGGGCTCGACGCGCAGCTGGAGGTGCGGCGCGAAACGGTACCCCAGTTCTGGGTGGATTACCGTGTCGAGCCGGGTGAATCACCGCCGTGGCGGTTCATTGTGCGCGCCTCACCCGGCGCACAGCGCGTCCAGGTGCCCTGCACGGAATACCGCCTGACGACGGCAACCGGAGGCTGACGGCATGGAGTTTCGCCTGCGCGCACGCATTTTCTCCAGCGCGGCCGGCCCGTGGCTGCGGCTGATGCGCTTCGACCGCCCCATCGGTATCGCCCTGCTGTTCTGGCCGACCTGGTGGGGGCTGTGGTTTGCCGCCGGCGGCGTGCCCGGCCTCAAGAATCTGGTGATCTTCACCCTGGGCGTCGTCGTCATGCGCGCGGCCGGCTGCGTGATCAACGACTACGCCGACCGCGATCTCGACCCGCACGTCGGGCGCACCGTCGACCGCCCGCTGGCCACCGGTGAGATTCGCCCCCGCCAAGCCCTGGCGCTGTTTCTGATCCTGCTGGCAATCGCTTTCGGCCTGGTGCTCCTGACCAATAAACTGACCCTGCTGCTGGCCTTTTTCGGCGCGCTGCTGGCCGCCACCTACCCGTTCTTCAAGCGCTTCACGCACTTTCCGCAGCTGGTGCTGGGCGCGTCGTTCAGCTGGGCCATTCCCATGGCCTTTGCCGCCGAGGCCGGGCAGGTGCCCGCCCTGGCCTGGTGGCTGTTTGCGGCCAACTTCGTGTGGACGGTGATCTTCGACACCGAATATGCCATTGCCGATCGCGCCGATGATCTGAAAGTGGGGGTGAAGTCCACCGCCATCGCTTTCGGCCGCGCTGATGTGCCCATCCTGGGCGCGCTGATGGGCGTGATGACCGCCCTGCTGGTACTGATAGGACTGCGCCATTTGCCCGAGCCGGCGTGGTTCATTGCCGTCGGCCTGGTGTTCATCCACTTTTTGATCCAGCTGTGGCGAATTCGCAACCGTGATCCGGTCGCCTGCTTCAAGACCTTCTTGAGCAATCACTGGGTGGGTCTGTTCGTCTGGGCCGGGGCCGCCATCGCGCTGGCGATGCAAACACCCTGAATCCCGTTCAGGCCCTTGCCACCACCCAGACATCCACCCGCTTCACGCCGGCCTGACGCAGCGCTCGTGCGCAGGCATCCAGCGTCGTGCCCGTGGTCATGACGTCGTCAACCAGGGCCACATGCGAAATCTTTTGGCCTACCGCTCGCACACGAAATGCGCCGCGCACGTTGGCGCTCCGACGCCCGGCCGGCAAGCTGGACTGCGATCGCGTCGCGCGGCGTCGCAGCAGCAAGGGCGCCACGGGAATGGCGCCCAGCGCCGCTGCCAGATCATCGGCCAGCATGCGCGACTGATTGAACCCGCGCCATAACTGACGCCGCCAGTGCAGCGGAACCGGCGCCAGCACCCGGGGACGGGGCGCACCCAGCGCCGCCAGACGACGCGCGGCCAGACCGGCCAGCGTGCGCCCGGCCGCCAGATCGCGATGGAACTTGAAGCGATGCACCAGCCGCTCGACCGCGCCGGTGTACTCGAAGGCCGGCCAGGTGCTGTCGAAAGCGGGCGGACGCCGAACACAGCGGCCGCATACAACGGTGGTAGAGGCCAGGCCCAACCCGCAACGCAGACAGCGGCGCGCAACAACCGGCAGATCGGACTCGCAGCCGGCACAGCAATCAAGCCCCGGCCGCCCGCGCCGGGCACAGATCAGGCATACTGGCGGCAGCAGCCAACCGGTACGCCCGGAAGACGATATTTCGACCCGCATGACCGCCCGCCCCCGGATGGTTTCGTACAGCACACAAGCCTACCACCCATGAACGAACCGGCCGACACCGCCCCGATCCGGCAGCGCTTCGGCGCACTTGCCGAGCACTACGACCAGTACTCCGCCATATTCGACGAAGTCGGCACGCGCCTGCTTGAACGTCTCGACGGCCTGCGGTTTGCGCCCGAGCGCATTCTCGACCTCGGCTGCGGCACCGGCCGACACAGCCTGGCCCTGCGCACGCGCTATCCTGACGCCCGGCTGCTGGCCGTGGATCACGCCCCGCAGATGCTGGCCATGGCCCGCAGGCGTCGCGGGCGCTGGCGACCGCGCTTCGAGCTGGCCTGCGCCGATCTTTCCGCCCTGCCGATCGCCGAAGCCAGTATCGACCTGGTGTTTGCCAACCTGTCGCTGCAGTGGAGCCCGGATCTGGCAGCGACCCTGGCCGGCCTGCGTCGCATCATGCGCCCGCGCGGCATCATGATGATGACCCTGCCGGGGCCGGACACCCTGCGCGAACTGCGCCAGGCCGGGGCCATCATCGAAATGGGCATTACCAACCACGCCCAGGAAATGGGCGATGTGCTCACCCGGGCCGGCTTCCAGGAACCGGTTCTCGACACCGACTGGCTGACCAGCACCCACGCCAACCTGGATCAGCTGCTCGAAGAGCTGCACCAGCTTGGCCTGAAGTGCCGCCTGCCCGTGGGCCGGCAAGCCTTCGAAAGCGCCCTGAACGGCCAGCAAACCGCCGTCACCTGGGAAATGCTCTACGCCACCGCCTGGTCGCCGGACGAAGGCCAGCCCATCCGCACCGATGCGGGCGAGGAAGCCAGCGTTTCAGCCGCCAGCCTGGGCATCCGCAAACGTCGCAGCTGACAACGAAATCGCCGGCGATCGTGGTATTCTTTCGCCTCTGCCGGCGGTGCGTCTGCCGGACACCAACACACCCGATTGATTCGAGCCTTCCATGTCCGAACAGCAAAAACAGATCGACGCCCACAACCAGGCCACCAACGAATTCATCGAACTGGCCAACAAGATGGTCAACGAACGCGGTTTCGAACAGAACCTGGTCTCGGCCGCACTGATGGCCGCCTCCGGCGTTTACGCCACCTTCGTGGCCGCCGGAAACCAGGGCTTTCTGGCCGAAAACGGCGTCGAAAGAGTCGCCAGCATGTACAAGAACAACCTTGCCTACATCCAGAAGCGCAAGCACGAAGAACTGGAAGCCCAGGGCCTCAAACCCAAGCCCATGGCCGAAATCCAGGGCGACGCCAACAACCCCACCGACACCGGTTCCGACGACAACTGAAGTGCCCGGGCCCATAGCTCAGTTGGTTAGAGCACCCGACTCATAATCGGTTGGTCGCTGGTTCAAGTCCAGCTGGGCCCACCATTTTCAAACCTCGAAGTTCGAGGGGGCCGTAGAAGCCATAAAGCGGCCACTCCACCGCGGCTTGCGGTCGTTGCCCCCGGCAACTGTCTTATTGCCAGCAACTCATCGGTCCATTCTTTCCCAACCCAGAACATGCTCGCCATCCCATTCCATGGTTAGGTGACACCCCTGGATGACAGGTGACGAGGCCGGTGGCCGGAAGAGGGCAACGCATTCAGCGCCCTCTGAGCGAACACCGGCGAAATGAATCCCCCAGCGCCCGTTCCGACGGCATGCGGCTCCGAAACTCCTGGATGCCTGCCAGCTGCCTGTATCGTGCAACACGCGCGGGGCAGCTTCCTCACGGATATCCACCAGCGGTTTGGCAACGGATCCGATGTAGCAGCGGTAGGTATCCGTGCGCGGCCGAATCCGATTATCCATAAACCACCGACGGCGGTGGTAGGCGACTTCAGTCGCCGCGGCATCAACCGAATCAGCCGCGTAGTAGACGCCATATTCTCCGCTCGAGAACCGACTGCCCTGGGGTGAAGGATGGCAAAACGCGGCCATGACCGGGCTGGCACCCGGGCCAAAAATCCAGTCGTGTTCCGGGACCCGACTGATGTCGCCCACACTCTCACTGAGACGCGCGTTCGTTGCGCTTTCCACGGCAGCGACGGCGTTCAATTCCTCGCGGCTGGCCAGGCGATCCCAAAGCTGAACAGGTGGAAAGCGCGACGGGACGACACGATACCAGTTCCGGGTTTCGGGCAGGGCTTGTCGAAAGTGATCGGGCAGACGTTCAGGCAAAATCTCCGCCCCGCCAGCCATCGAGATACTGGCGCACCTGAAACAGATCCGCCGCGCGACCGGTGGTCAGGCGTCCTTTCGGAGGATGGCCGGCGAAAAGCGGGGCATCTGACGGCGAGTTGACCCACCGCCGGATGTCATGCTCCTCCTGTTCAGGCTCACCGGCGAGGAGAATCTCCAGCGCCTTCTCGATACCGAGGACATAGGAGGTTCGTTCGATCAGGCCGGGCGAAATCGCCCGTGTCGGAAGCCCCTGGCGCTTATAGCGATACAGAGTGCGAGACTCCAGGCCCAATGTCGCGGCCATTTCGTCGTGGGTAAACCCCCACGCAGCCAGAGTGCGAATGGCCACGCGGAAAGCAGCGGGCATGGATTCGCGCAGGGTGTCGGCAGGAATGGCTGTGTTCAACATGGTCATGGCCTCCATGGCGTCTCGAGCATAAGCCCGTTACTGAAAGCCTAGCACAATACTGACAACTGTCACATCCACAAGGGTGACTTGTTTCATGTACTGATCTCGACCCATGGGGTCATACGCTTGCTGGAAAGGGCCTGGTGGTCAACACCATAGCCAGGGTGGCCATCAGGGGCCATCAGGGCCAGCGTCAGCCCTTGGCTCGAACATTGAGGCGGTTCAGCAGGAACAGCCCGGCGCCCTTGGACGGCTATCGTGAAAAACTCGATATTCGATATCTGGCCCGTGCGAACCCATCAAGACTCCGGGGTAAAAAGGCGGCACAGGCTGACGGAACACTTGATTCCCAGCAGAAGTAAACCTCCGCACAAGAATCCCGGGACCTGATCGGCATGGTCGTAGTTCTCGACCAGTGCCTTAACCAGATCGTCCAGGTCCCACAGCATCAGCGGGATATCGGGACGCTCGGGCTCGTGGCGAGGGTCCTTGGCAAACCCGTCGGCGGACGCGAAAAACCCTTGTCGCTGGTGTGGCGGCCGCCCACCAGGTTGCGGACTTTCCTGCTGCCGATGGCGTCAGCCGGAAGCCGATCGCACCATCCAGACTGTCATGAGACCCCCAATAACCTGACGTTCAGCAGAAAGCTTACCGCAGAAACCGGAACAGGCCCAAGCTGCCGCCGGCGGCGGGTCTGCCAGCGGCCGGGTCGATGATCATTGACTTGCTCCCGGAACATTCCCGCCGGATGCACCCTGCCCGGCCAACCGGTACAACCCGATCAACCGATGCTCGTCATCGGTTTCCAGGCAGAAGGTTCCGCGGACCCCGGCGTCGGTCACGTGCGCGCGCAGGGCAGCGGCGGGAAAGCGGACGCGGCGTCCGTGGCGATCCGTGGCGGTCACCGAAACCGCCTGCCCGCGGTAATGGCGCAGAAGCGTTTCAGTACTGATCGACAGATCGAGAATGTAACGCGGCATGCGTATTCAACGGTGCTTCTTACCCAAGGCTTTCATTATGCCGTGTGCGGGCGGGCTTGACAGCCGTCGGTGTTTCGAGCATAAGATAAACGCATGAACGAGCCCTTCTTACGGAATTACAGCTGCCCGATGTGCATGTGTCTGCAAGCCTTTGCTGCGGATGCGTGTACGGCTGTGTTCTGAAAGCTCGAGAACAAGCGCTTCACGAAAACCCGCAGCGGCCTGGCCGGTGCGGGTTTTTTCTTGTCCATTGCCTTCATCTGTCTTTCCGCTGCGGACATCCGGCCGGCCCGAACGCTTCGGGGCCGGCTGAAACGACGACACGCAACGAGGAGACAGACCATGAGCAACGAAAAACCAAGACGATTCGAGACCCTGCAGGTGCACGCCGGCCAGGAGCCCGCGCCCGGCACCAACGCGCGGGCGGTGCCGATCTACCAGACCACCTCCTATACCTTCAACAACACCGAACACGGCGCGCGGCTGTTTGCGCTCGAGGAGTTCGGCAACATCTACGCGCGCATCACCAACCCGACCACGGAGGTATTCGAAAAGCGCGTCGCCGCGCTCGAAGGCGGCGTGGCCGCTCTGGCCACGGCGTCGGGTCAGGCGGCGCAGTTGATCGCGATTGCCACGCTGGCTCAGGCCGGCGACAACATCGTGGCGGCAGCATCGCTCTACGGCGGCACCTGGAACCAGTTCAAGGTCGCCCTGCCGCGGCTGGGCATCGACGTGCGCCTGGTTGCCGACGAAGATCTGGCCGCTTTCCAGGCGCAGATCGATGAGAGCACGCGCGCGATCTTTGTCGAAACGATAGGCAACCCCGGATTCCGGATTCCGGATTTCGAGGGCCTGTCGGCGCTCGCCAAAAAGCACGGCCTGCCGCTGATTGTGGACAACACCTTTGGCGCCGGCGGCTATCTGGCCCGGCCGATCGACCACGGCGCCGATATCGTGGTGGCCTCGGCCACCAAGTGGATCGGCGGGCACGGTACCTCGATGGGCGGCGTGATTGTCGATGCCGGCAGCTTCGACTGGGGCAACGGTCGCTTCCCGCTGTTTACCGAGCCGGCGCCCGGCTACCACGGTCTGAATTTCTGGCAAGCCTTCGGGCCCGACAGCCCTTTCGGCAATATCGCGTTTGCCGTCCGTGCCCGCGTCGAGGGCCTGCGCGACCTCGGGCCTTCGCAGAGTCCGTTCAACAGCTTTTTGCTGCTGCAAGGCCTCGAGACCCTGTCGCTGCGGGTGCAGCGCCACGTCGACAACACCCAGACGCTGGCCGAGTGGCTGCAGCAGCACCCGGCGGTGGAATGGGTCAACTACCCCGGCCTGCCCGAACACCCCTCGCACGAGCGCGCCAGGCGCTACCTCAGGCACGGCTTCGGCGCGGTGCTGACTTTCGGCATTCGCGGCGGCGAGGCGGCCGGACGCCGCTTTATCGACAGCGTCGAGCTGGCCAGCCACCTGGCCAACGTCGGTGATGCCAAGACCCTGGTGATTCACCCGGCCAGCACCACCCACCAGCAGCTTGGCGAGGACGAGCGCCGGGCCGCCGGCGTGTCCAGCGAGCTGATCCGGGTGTCGGTTGGCATCGAGCATATCGACGACATCATCGACGACTTCGCCACGGCGTTCGAGCGCGCCGGGCTGGCAGTTGCGGCATGAACAGCAGCAATCGCGTCATCACCATCGAGAACCCGCCGCCGCTGGAGGGCGGCGGCCGCCTGTCGCGCCTGGATATTGCCTTTCGGACCTGGGGCCGGCTGAATGCCGGCGCCTCGAACGCCGTGCTGGTCTGCCCGGCGCTGACCGGTGATCGCCACGTCGACCGCTGGTGGCCCGGCCTGTTCGGCCCCGGGCGCAGCCTGGATCCGGACGCCGACTTCATCATTGCCGCCGACGTGTTCGGCGGCAGCGGCGACACCACCGGGCCGGCCAGCGGCGACAACATCCGCCTGCAGGCCAGCGGCTTTCCGGCCGTTTCGGTGCGCGACATGGTGAAGGTGCAGCGGCTGCTGCTCGATGCCCTGGGGATTGCGCGCCTGAAGATGGTGATCGGCGGATCACTCGGCGGCATGCAAGTGCTTGAATGGGCGGTTGGCCATCCCGAGCGGGTGGCCGCGGCCATTGCGATCGCCGCGCCGGCGCGCCAGAGCGCCTGGGCGGCGGCGCTCAACCACGCCCAGCGCCGGGCGCTGGAGGTCCACGGCGACCTGCAGCTGGCGCGCATGATCGCCATGCTCAGCTATCGGCACTGGGACAATCTGGATGCGCGCTTCGGCCCCGAGGCCGGCAACCAGCGTACCGCGCAGGGCTGGCTCGACTACCACGGCCGCGCGCTCGATGAGCGCTTTGATGCAGTCAGTTATCGGCGCTTGATGGACGCCATGGACGGCCACGATATCGGCCGCGGCCGATGGGGCTGGCGCAAGGCGCTGAGGTCGGTCCGCGCGCGCACGCTGATCGTGGGCATTACCTCCGACCTGCTCTACCCACCGCGCGATCAACAGGCCCTGGCTGACGCCCTGCCAGGCGCCGAGCTCGCCTGGCTGAAAGCACCGCAGGGCCACGACGCCTTCCTGATCGAACAGGAACAGCAGCAGCTAGATCGCATCATCTCGGGGTTTCGCCACGGCGCCGCTGACCAGCGCGCACCTGTGGCAGCGCGCGCGTGACCGGGGCCAGGATTTCACCACGCAGGTCGCGAAACACACGAAGAGGTGAAAAAGCTCAAGAAGGCCGGTCTTGCCGGCTCTTCTTGCGCTTCGTGGTTTGAGGAAGTGCTTCCCGACCCGGCTGAATCGGCAACACTATGCCTGCTTTCTTTTCTCGTGCTCGCGCTGACAGTCGATACAGCGCTTGGCCGTGGGGTGAGCCAGCAGGCGGACGTAGCGGATGCCCTGATCGCAGTCGATGCAAATACCGTAAACGCCGTCAGCCAGGCGCTTGCGCGCGGCGATAATGTCGCGCACGTCCTGGATATCCTGCTGCACCACGGCGTAATCAGAGGCCCGCACGATCTGGGCCAGCACGCTGTCGACGCTGTCTGCCGACCGGCTGGCGAGCGCCTGCTGGCGGCGCTCGTCTTTGGTGCGCGCGGCAATTGCGTTGATCTCTTCGAGCTCGCGCTCGTAGCGCTCGTCCATCAGCTCGGTCAGGCGCTCGGTCTGTTCCTGAGTCAGAAGGCTCATGTCCTCTCCTTGGGTTGCTTGAATCCACGTTGATTACCGCGGCCGGGCAATCACCCCGTCGCATCCATGCTACTGCCTGGACGACGCCGGGTGTTGATGCCGGTCAAACGCGCCACATCCTTGCTGCGCCTGGCGTGCTAACGTTTACCTGATTGGAAAGCTTCAGGTAATGCAATGCACAGCTTCGAAGACGAGCATGGCCAGACGTGGCAGGCCGCGGTGCTCGATGCCTCCTATGGCCGCGTCATGCTGATTTTCAGCCGGCTTGGATCGACGGATGTGCTGAAAGGGGATCTGTATGCCGCCGACCTGGCGGAGGCCCGGGAAATGCTGGCGGCCATGGACGAAGCCGAGCTTCGCACCCATCTGGCACAAGCCGTTCCCGTCGACGGCGGCTGAGCGGGAGCGCGCCTGCCGAAAGCGCCGGCAGGCGCGGCGCGGCCTGGCTCAGCCGGCAATTCTGGCGGCGAATTCGACCAGTCGCTTGCTCTGAAAGGCAATGGATGCCTTCAATTCATTATCGAGGCCTTCACTGCTTGCGGTGACGCTGGCCCCGTAAGGATTGCCGCCGGAGGCATAGATGACCTCATCGGCATAGCCTGGCGGCACGATGATGGCGCCCCAGTGCATGAAGGTGGTGTACATTCCCATCAGCGTGGTTTCCTGGCCGCCGTGCATGTTCTGCGCGCTGCTCATGGCGCTGACCGCCTTGTTGGCCAGCGCGCCCTTCTGCCAGAGCGGGCCGAGCGTGTCGATAAAGGCGCGCATCTGGCTGGCCATCGTTCCGAAACGGGTCGGCGCGCTGAACAGATAGGCGTTGGCCCACTCCATGTCGTCCAGGCTTGCCTCGGGAATTTCGGCGGTCTTGTCAGCTTGCGCCTGCCAGGCAGGCTGTCCGGCGACAACCTCGGCCGGTGCGGTTTCCCTAGCCTTGCGCAAGCGTACCTGCGCATTGGCCTGCTCAGCAGCTTCGGCGGCAACCTCTGCCATGGCGTGGTTGGTGCCATAGGTGCTGTAATAAATTATTGCCAGTCGCACATCGCTCATCTACAAAACCTCCAGATCAAGACTGATGACAGGGAGCCAGTATACAAGCACTCAACGCCGGTAAAGATATTCCTGCATGCCGTTGCCCAGCAGCATGGTCTTTTCCGAGGTAAAACCGGGCAGCCGTTTTTCGAGCTCGTTGGGGCTGTAGCGCGGCGCGGGGACCGTGGCGTCATCCGCTGCGGCCGAATCGGCGAGCAATTCGAGCCCGGCCGGAGCGAAGGAAGCCGGCACGGCCGGCATGTGCCTGGCCTGGTACTCGATCAGGGCGTGCAGCCGCGCCTGCCCGGAGGCGCGCTCGGCCAGACGCCGGCCCAGCGCCTCGATGACGCCGGGTGACAGGTAGTTGAGCAGATTCCAGCACAGCACCAGATCGACCGCCTCGCCGCGCGCCGGCGGCAGCAGGCCGTCAAGCCAGCGCTCGACGGCGTCCGGGCCCTGCGCGTCGTCGTCGGGGTCCGGCAGTGCCGGCAGCCGGGCCGGCAGGTCAGCCACGTCCAGGCGACAGCGATAGTTGCTGAACAGCTCCACGGTGCCGGCCCGCGCCCGGCCCAGGTCGAGCACCACGTGCCGGCGATCGTCCTCGAAGGCCTCCACGGCCATGGAAAAAAGCGGCGCGCGTATCGGCTGCGGGCCGCTCTCTTCAAGCGGCCCGGCGGCGTTGCTGCTGTGCATTCAGGTAAATTCCCGGTCGGGCCTCAGCGACTGGCTGCCTGCTTGTCCGCTGCCTTGCCGGAGTCGGCGGTATCGGCACTCGTGCCCGAATGCGCCCCCCCGGCGCTGGCGCCTGCCCCCGAACCGGCGCCGGACTTCTGGCCTGAAAAGGCCTTGCCCAGGGTGTCGCCCTGGCTGTCCATGTCGATCGAGCCGTTGAACTGAGCGCCGTCTTCCAGGCTCACCCTGGGGGCGGCGATGCTGCCCTTGACGCGGGCCGACTTGCGGATCACGACCTGCTCGGAGGCAACGAGATTGCCGTCCATGCTGCCGTCGACAAAGATCGAGTGAGCGTAGATATCAGCGGCAACATCCCCCTGGCTGCCGATGGTCACGCTGTTGCTCTTGAGCTCGACGGCCCCCTTGACCTGGCCTTCGATGACCAGATCCTCTTCCCCTTTGAGTTTGCCGTCGACATGGATCGACGGGCCGATCATGGCCGTGCCGCTGGCGCTGGCAGCGCGTGGCGCCGGGCGCGGTGCATCAGCGGCTTCGGCGCTGCGGCGTTCAGGCCTGGGTTCGGACTTCTTCTGATCACGCTTGCTGAACATCGTTCTTTCCTGCTTGGGGAATGGGGCTGTTCAACGTACCCCCGGGCAGCGAGCCGGTCAAGTGCAGGAAAACGCCCGCAAAATGCGGGCGGGAAAGCGCAGGCGCCGGCGTGACGCGACGCCGCGTCATTCGAGATCGAGGAAGCTCCTGAGCTGTTCCGAGCGCGTCGGGTGGCGCAGCTTTCGCAGCGCCTTGGCCTCTATCTGCCGGATGCGCTCGCGGGTGACATCAAACTGCTTGCCCACCTCTTCAAGGGTGTGGTCGGTGTTCATGTCGATACCGAAGCGCATGCGCAACACCTTGGCCTCGCGCGGGGTCAGACCCGAAAGCACCTTCTGAACCGTATCGGTCAGGCCGGTGGTGGTTGCGGTATCGACTGGCGAGAGAATATTGGCGTCTTCGATGAAATCACCCAGATGCGAATCCTCGTCGTCACCGATGGGCGTCTCCATGGAGATCGGCTCCTTGGCGATCTTGAGCACCTTGCGCACCCGGTCTTCGGGCATTTCCATGCGCTCGGACAGCTCTTCTGGCGTGGGCTCGCGGCCCATTTCCTGCAGCATCTGGCGCGAGACGCGGTTGAGCTTGTTTATGGTCTCGATCATGTGCACCGGAATGCGGATGGTACGCGCCTGGTCGGCAATCGAACGAGTGATGGCCTGACGAATCCACCAGGTGGCATAGGTCGAGAACTTGAAGCCGCGGCGGTATTCGAACTTGTCGACAGCCTTCATCAGACCGATATTGCCTTCCTGAATCAGGTCCAGGAACTGCAGGCCGCGGTTGGTGTATTTCTTGGCGATCGAGATCACGAGCCGCAGGTTGGCCTCGACCATTTCCTTCTTGGCGCGCCGGGCCTTGGCCTCGCCGATGGACATGGCGCGGTTGACCTCGAGCAGCGCCCCGGCGGGAATGCGCTGGTCGTGCTCGAAGCGGGCCAGGCGCTCCTGCAGGCCGGCAATTTCTTCGGCGTGCTCCTTGATGGCCTGGGCCCACTTGCTGCGGCGTCGGAGAAGGCCTTCGAGCCACTCCGGATCGCCTGCATTTTCGCGGAAGCTGGTGATGAACTCCTTGCGCGGCATGCCGCAGCGCTCGACACAGATGCGCATGATCGAGCGCTCCAGATCGCGCGTGCGCGCCACCTGAAAACGCATGCGGTCGATCAGGTAATCGAACAGGCGCGGCGGCAGCTTCAGGCGCATGAACTGCTCGCCGATGAGGTTGCGCAGCTCCGAGGCCTTGGGGCTGTTGGCGCCATAACGGTCAAAGAGCGTGACGAAGCGCTCGTGCAGCTTGCGCATCTCGTCGAAGAACTGGCTGACCTGCTCGGGCGAGGGCATGGTATTGACCGTCGGCGCCGGCTTGTCTTCGTCGATCTCTTCGTCTTCGTCGATGAACTCGGCCTCTTCCTCGACCGCCGCTTCCATCGCATCGTCGGAAATGAGCTCCATTTCCGCCAGCAAAGTGGGGTTGATGAAGCCGCTGACCAGCTCGTTGAGGCGCAGATTGCCTTCCTTCCAGGAATCAACGTGTTCGAGCAGGGTCTCGATGGTGCCCGGGAATCGCGCCAGCGCCTGGTTGACCTGGTTGAGGCCGTCCTCGATGCGCTTGGCAATGTCGATTTCGTCTTCGCGGGTCAACAGGGAAACCGAGCCCATTTCGCGCATGTACATGCGCACCGGGTCGGTGGTTCTTCCCAGCTCGGTTTCCACTGCCACCAGCGCGGCCTCGGCATCTGCCTGGGCGGCCTCATCGTCGCTGTCCGTGCTGGCCGAGTCGTTGAGGATCAGCGCATCGGCATCTTCGGGTTCTTCCTCGAAGACCTTGATGCCCATGTCGTTGATCATGTTGACGATATCCTCGATCTGTTCGGGATCGACGATATCGCCGGGCAGATGGTCGTTGACCTGGGTGTAGGTCAGCCAGTTGCCCTGATCACGGCCTTGCTGGATCAGCTGCTTGAGCTGGGACGGTCGCGGTGCGTTTTCCATTGGTACGGTTTCGGCTTTCATGATTCATCTGTCTTGGGTGCGCTCAATCAGCAGCCGGCGCAGCTCGCTGGTCTGGTCTTCATCGAGCCCCCCTTCATTCAGTTGGGCCTGCTGAAGCTCTCGTATTCGTGTCTGTATCATTTGACGACGTATTCTGGCTAGAGTTTGCGCCAGCGCCATCGACATTTCATCCGGATCGGCGATCACGCCACGCACATCCCGGGCCGCCAGACGGGCCATCCAGGGTGCTTCTCGACGATCTCGCCAAGCCTCCAGAAGCATAGCCGTAGAAAACTGGGGCTTGTGACGGCAAAAGTCAATCAATTCGCGCAGAAATTCCACTCCGCGCGGCGTCGCCGGCCCGGCCAACGCCTCTTTTTCAACCTCGGCGGCCAGGCTCGGACGGTGCACAATCAGGGCCACGGCGTACTGCACCGGCGTCAGCGGTCGATCATTCGAGCCGCTGCCCGCGCCCGGGGCCTGCGGCGGTACCGGCGGCTCAGGCTGAATGCGCCCGCCGTGGCCTGCCCGGCGAACCAGCTCGTCGCGCATCATATCGGCAAAAGCGCCCGACGGCAGCTTGGCCAGATAAGGCTCGGCCAGCGCCACCAGGCGCGCGCGACCGTCAATGCTTGTCATGTCCAGCGGCTCGGCCAGGTGGTCGAAAAAGAACGTCGACAGCGGCCGCGCCTCATCAAGTAACCGCGCCATGGTATCCGTTCCGCGGCTGCGCAGCAGCGAATCCGGGTCTTCGCCCTCGGGCAGGAACAGAAATCGCACCTCACGGTTGGATTTGAGTTCGGGCAGCGCTGCTTCCAGGCCGCGCCAGGCTGCCTGGCGCCCGGCCCGGTCGCCGTCAAAACAGAACACTACCACCGGGGAGGCGCGAAACAGCAGGCTCATGTGCTCGGATGTCACCGAGGTACCCAGGGTGGCAACGGCGTTGTCGAAGCCGAACTGGAACAGCGCGGCGGCATCCATGTAGCCCTCGACCACCAGAATACGCGACGGCAGACCGCCGCGGCGCACCTGGAACAGCCGGTAGAGTTCACGGCCCTTGTGAAAGACCGGGGTCTCGGGCGAGTTCATGTACTTTGGCCCGCGCTCGCCCAGGCTGCGACCACCAAAGGCAATCACGCGGCCGCGGCGGTCGTGGATCGGGAACATCACGCGGTCGCGAAACTTGTCGGTCACGCGGCCGTCACGGCGGGTCACCAGACCGGCCTCCTCGAGCTCCTGCGGCCCGAACCCCTCGCTGATGAGAAAGTCGGCCAGAGCCTGCCAGGCATCCGGCGCGTAGCCGATGCCGAATTCATCCACGCTGGCCTTGTCGAAACCGCGTGATTTCAGATAGTGGCGCGCCGGCTCGCTGTGCCCGAGCTGGCGGCGAAACCAGGCCTGCGCCTGATTCAGCGCCTGATACAGACGATCGTTTTTCTTGACCGGAACATGACCGCCCTCACGGGGCACTTCGAGGCCGGCAATGTGCGCCAGCTCCTCGATCGCGGCCGGAAACTCCAGGCCGTCGTGCTGCATCATGAAACCGATGGCCGAACCGTGCGCGCCGCAGCCGAAACAGTGGTAGAACTGCTTGTTGGCGCTGACCGTAAAAGACGGCGTCTTCTCGTCGTGAAAGGGGCAAAGGGCCTTGTGCTCGCCGCGCCCGGCGGGCTTGAGATCAACGCGGGCACCGACAATCTCGACGATATCGGTCCGCTCCAGCAGGGATTCGATGAATTCTTCGGGGATCCGGCCGGCCACGGCAGCGCCGCGCTCAGCCTGCCAGTCGCGAGCGCACCAGCCTGGAGACCTCGCCCATGTCCGCGCGACCCTGCACGCGGGGCTTGAGCAGGCCCATGACCTGGCCCATGGCACTCATTCCGGTGGCCCCGGCCTCGGCGATGGTGGCATCGACAATCCCGGCCAGCTCTTCGTCGGAAAGCTGCTCGGGCAGATAAGGCTCGAGAATCCGGATCTCGGCCTCTTCGACCTCAGCCAGGTCGGGGCGATCACCCGCGCGGTATTGCGCGGCCGATTCCCGACGCTGCTTGATCATCTTCTCGATCAGGGCCAGAACCTGCGTGTCGTCAGGCTCGGCGCGCTCGTCGACCTCGCGCTGCTTGATCGCAGCGGTCACCATGCGCAGGGTCTTGAGGCGTTCCTTTTCGCCGGAACGCATCGCCTGCTTGACGTCATCGTTGATCTGTGTTTTCAGCGACATGACCGGCCCGCTTTGCCGAGAAGTTGCTTACAATGGACTCAGTAGAGCCGCTTGCGGTTCACGCGCTCACGCGAGATCTTGCGCAGGTGGCGCTTGACGGCTGCAGCCTTCTTGCGCTTGCGTTCCTGCGTGGGCTTTTCGTAGAACTCGCGGCGGCGCGCTTCGGACACCACGCCGGCTTTCTCGCAGGAGCGCTTGAAGCGACGCAGGGCGTACTCGAAGGGCTCATTTTCCTTGACCTTTACATTGGGCATTAAAATCCTCTGTCCATAACTTGTGGAAAGCTGACCATTATAAGCCGGCAACCCCCCAACGTGCAAAACATTATTGGCATCGAAACGTCATGCGACGAAACCGGGGTAGCCCTCTACAGCGGCTCTCGCGGCTTGATTGGCGACCTGGTCTACACCCAGGCCGACCATGCCGCTTACGGCGGCGTGGTGCCGGAGCTGGCCTCGCGCGACCATATCCGCAAGCTGCCCGGCATGATCCGCGAGCTGCTCGACCGCGAACGCATGCCTGCCGCTGCGCTTGACGCGGTGGCCTACACCGCCGGCCCGGGCCTGGCCGGCGCGCTGCTGGTGGGCGCGGCCACCGGAGTGGCGCTGGCTGCAGCGCTGGATGTACCCGCAATTGCCGTCCACCACATGGAGGGCCACCTGCTCTCGCCCCTGCTGGAAGAGCCGGCGCCGGAGTTTCCTTTTATCGCCCTGCTGGTCTCCGGCGGGCACACCATGCTGGTCGCCGTCGAGCGCTTCGGCGACTATCGCCTGCTCGGCGAAACCCTTGACGACGCCGCCGGCGAGGCCTTCGACAAGACTGCACGCCTGCTGGGCCTGGGGTATCCGGGCGGGCCGGAAGTGGCCCGCCTGGCCGCAGATGGCAATCCGGATCGCTTCGACTTTCCCCGACCGATGGTCAACCGCCCCGGCCTGGATTTCAGTTTTTCGGGGCTCAAGACGCACACCCGTGAGCTGGCTGCCCGCCTGCAGCCGGAAGACTTTGCCGACGTCGCCGCTGGCTTCGAGCAGGCCGTGGCCGAGACTCTGGCCATCAAGTGCCAGCGGGCGCTGAAGCATACGCGCATGCAGCGTCTGGTGATCGCCGGCGGCGTCAGCGCCAACACCCGCCTGCGCGCCGAACTCCAGCGGCGCATGCCCGGGCAGGTGTATTATCCGTCGCTGAAGCTGTGCACCGACAACGGCGCCATGATTGCCCACGCCGGGTGGTATCGGCGGGGGGAGGCGACGAGAGACGGGATCATCGCAGTCAAGCCGAGGTGGTCGATCGAGCAACTGGGGAAGTGTGAAGTGTGAAGTGTGAAGTGTGAAGTGGGGGGTGCTCGGAGGTGGGTGCCTGTGTTTAGGGGCTGGTGCTAGGTGCTAGGTGCTAGGTGCTAGATGGCAGATGATGGGCTATAACCACTTGTTTTATTAACACTTCACACTGAACACTTCACACTGAACACTTCACACTTCACACTGAACACTTCACACTAATTCCCATGGACATCGTCTTCATCAAGGATCTCGACATCGAGACCGTCATCGGCATCTACGACTGGGAGCGCAAGATTCGCCAGACGGTGCGGCTCAATCTGGAAATGAGCAGCGACAATCGCAAGGCGGCCGCGACCGACCGGATCGACGATGCGCTCGACTACAAGGCGGTGGCCAAGCGGCTGATCGGCTTTGTCGAATCGAGCAGCTTCCAGCTTGTCGAGACCCTGGCCGAGCGCTGTGCGGAAATCGTGCTGGCCGAGTTTCCGGTCGAGTGGCTGCGCCTCGAACTCGACAAGCCGGGCGCGGTCAGGGGTTCGAAGTCGGTCGGCATACGCATCGAGCGGGGGCGACAACCATGAGCATCGTGTATCTGGGCCTGGGCTCGAACCGCGACGCCGAGGCCAACATCCGCGCCGGCGTTCGCGAGCTTTACCGCAACTTTGCCGCCACTGCGATCTCGCCGGTGTACCGCTCGGCCGCCGTCGGCTTTTCCGGAGCGGATTTCCTCAACTGCGCGGCACGCATCGAAACCCGGCTCTCGCCGACCGCGCTCAAGCGCTGGCTGACCGAGCTGGAGGACGCCTACGGCCGCGACCGCAGCCAGCCGAAGTTTTCCGACCGCAGGCTGGATATCGACATTCTGCTGCACGACGACAAGGTCGGGGATTTCGACGGCCTGACGCTGCCGCGCGGCGAAATCCTCAAATACGCACACGTCCTCAAACCCCTGGCCGACCTCGCCCCGGAAGTCGAGCACCCGGAAACGGGCCAGACCTTTGCCGAGCACTGGGAAGCGTTCGAGGGCGATCGCACCTTGCAGCGCATGGAGCTGTCAATCACCAATTCTCAATGACCAGACAATTTTCATTGATGCAATGATCACCCCCCCCCGACGGAAGATACAGCCACCGCCGGCGCGTTTTGACCATTATTGGATCATTGATTCTTGTTGGGTCATTGATTCCTGGCCATTGATAATTCAGCCCGGCACCCGCAGACATACAGGATATGAAGCAACCTCTTATCGACCACCCCACTCCCGAAAACGCCCTGCTCCTGCTCGTCGATGTTCAGGGCAAACTCGCGCGGATCATGCACGAATCCGAGGCGATGATCCGCCAGCAGGGCATTCTGGTCGAGGCCTGCCGGATTCTCGATATTCCCGTTGTCTGGGCCGAGCAGTTGCCCGACAAGCTGGGCCCGACCGTGCCCGAGCTGGCCGAAAAGCTGGATGAATTCACGCCCGGTGCCAAGAGCAGCTTTGGCTGCTGGGGCGACGCGCAGCTGCGCCAGGCCATCCGCGACTCCGGACGCAACCGCATTCTGCTGGCCGGCATCGAGGCCCACGTCTGCGTCTGGCAGACCGCGGCCGCCCTGCGCGTTGAAAACTACGAGGTGCACGTCATCGCCGACGCGATCTCGTCGCGCTCGGCGTTCAACCGCGACATCGCCCTGCGCCGCATGGCAACCGCCGGCGTGCACCTGAGCAACGTCGAAATGGCGCTGTTCGAGCTCATGGGCGACGCCAAGCACCCGCGCTTTCGCGACGTTGCCCGGCTGTTGAAGTAGAGGCTGATGCGTTTCTGATCGCGGTGGCCCTGAGATCGTCCCACCCAGCAGGAGCTTGTCCAGGCAAGTTACATGTTCAGCAGCCGCCCGCCGTCGACAGCGAGGATCTGGCCGGTGATGTAGGGGGCGTCGAGGGCGAGAAAGGCGACGGCACCGGCGATGTCTTCGGGGCGGCCCTGGCGCCCCAGCGGCACGCGCTCGAGGATCTCCCGGCCGGCCTCCGGCGACAGCTCATTTTCCGGCCACAGAATGGCGCCGGGCGCCACCCCATTGACGCGCACTGCCGGCGCCATCTCACGCGCCAGCGAGCGCGTCTGAGCGATCAGGCCGGCCTTGGCCTGGCTGTAGATCGGGTGGTTGCGCAGCGGCACCAGGCCGTGAATATCGACCATGTTGACGATCGCGCCTTCGCGCACCGCCAGCTCTTCTGCACAGGCCCGGGCCAGGAAAAACGGCGCGCGCAGATTGCTGGCCATCAGCTCATCCCACTGCGCCCGTGAGGCCGAATCAAACGGCGTCGGATAGAAAGCCGAGGCATTGTTGACGAGGATGTCGAAACGTCCGAACGCTTCCAGGGCCGCATCGCGGATACGTTCCGGCGCCGCGTCGTCGGCCAGGTTGGCCTGCACCAGGGCGGCTGACCCACGCCGGAGTTCGAGCAACTCATCACGCAGGGCGCGGGCTTCGTCGCCTGAATCACGATAGTGGATGACCACATCGAGGCCGCGTTCATGCAGCTCACGCGCGATGGCCGCGCCGATACGGCGCGCTGCGCCGGTTACAATTGCCACACGTCCACGCTGTGCCTCTACCCTTGCCGTCATCCCGAACTCCCTCTCTGTCGTTGCCCGAGCCGCCCGCCGAGCTGGCGGCCCTGAGCGAACGATTGTGCCGCCGGATCATCGCTGAAATCGAGCGTGAAGGCCCCATGCCTTTCGATCGCTTCATGTCGATGGCATTGTACGAACCGGGGCTGGGCTACTACGTCAACGGACTGCACAAGTTCGGGCAGGCAGGCGACTTCGTCACCGCGCCGGAACAGGGCCGGTTGTTCTCTGCCGCGCTGGCACGCCAGTGCGACCAGGTTGCAAACGCAACCGGTGCAGACTGGACCCTGCTGGAACTGGGCCCGGGCTCGGGTGCTCTGGCGCGTGACCTGCTCGCTGGATTGCGCTCGCCACCGCGCGAGTATCTGATTCTGGAGCCGAGCGCGCCGCTGCGCGAGGTGCAGCGCGAAACCCTGGCCGAGCTGCCGGAACAACTGCGCGAGCGAGTGCGCTGGATCGACGCCCCGCCCGAGGAGTCGTTTGCGGGCATGATTGTCGGCAACGAAGTCATCGACGCCCTGCCCGTGAGCCGATTCGAGATCGGCCCGGACGGCCCGCTCGAGCAGTGCGTGAGCTTTGACGGCGAACGTTTCGGCTGGACCCATCGCCCACCGCAACCGCGGGTCGGCCAGGCGATCAGTGATCTCCAGCGGCAGCTCTCCCAGCCGCTGCCTGTGGGCTACGCCAGCGAAATCGCCGTCGACCTGCCCGGCTGGGTCGACACCGTCACCCGGTCGCTGGCGCACGGACTGGTGCTGTTTGTCGATTACGGCTACCCGCGCGCCGAGTATTACCACCTCGACCGCGCCGAAGGCACGCTGGTGGGCCACTATCGCCATCGCGCTCATTTCGACCCTTTCATCTGGCCCGGCCTGACCGACCTGTCGGCCTTCGTCGACTTCACCGCCGTGGCCGACGCCGGCCACGCAGCCGGGCTGGAAGTGGCCGGCTTCACCACTCAGGCGGGTTTCCTGCTCGCGCTGGGCGCCCATGAAGCCGTGGATCAGGCCGAAGACGACGCCGTCCGCCTGCAGCTTGCCGGTGAGCTCAAGCGCCTGACCCTGCCCGGCGAGATGGGCGAGAAATTCAAGGTCATCGCAATGAGCCGCAACCTCGATACCCGCCTGGAAGGATTCGAGCTGATGGGCCAGCTGCATCGACTGTGATTGCGGTTTACGGCTGTAGGCAAGCGCACCCATTGACCGGCTACTGCATCAGCGGCAGCGGCACGTGCAGCAGGGCGCAGATCACGCGCAGCAGGTCGAGTTCGTCGTCGACAACCTGATCGTCGTCGGCGGCACAGCACAGCAGGGCGGCGACCAGGGCGTGCTTCGACTGGGGCCGCAGTTCATCGAGGCGCCCGAGCAGCTCGTCGAGGCGCTCCACCCCGGCCGCAACCGGCGGCATCGGCGGCACCTGCCCGCTCAGCTCGGACATGCCGGCAGCGAAAGCGGATTCGGCGCCGGCTGGGTCGTCGGGATGGCCGTAGTGCGCCAGTACCGCCATCAGCTCGGTTGCCTCGCGCCTGCGCGAGGCCAGCTTGCGGCGCCCGGCGGCGGCTGATCGCGCCGGGCGCAGGGCATCCCTCACCATCGCGTTGACCAGCCGGGTCAGCGCGTACTCGTGAAGGCTTACCCTGCCGTCGGCCTCGGCCAGAGCTTCGAGCAGGCGCATGAAGGCCAGCAGTTCGGCCTCGGGCCGACGGCGAAGCTGGGGAAAAGCCATCGTGACCAGCGGCAGCCGCATCGAGCGCGGCTGATCGACAAGCACCGCGCGGAGCTGACGCACCTGCGCCTCGCTGTCGCCACCCAGGCTGCGCGCGATCTGCAGCAGCTGGTGCTCGCGCACCTCGTCGTCGGAGCTCAACAGCAGGCTGCAGATCAGCTCCTGCGCCCATTCGTCAGAATGCGCGGCGCGCTCGAGCGGAGCGGGAATGGCGGCCGCCACCATGGCTGCGGTCAGCGCCTGCTCCAGACCCGGCTGGCCGATCTGCTCGGCCAGCCCGCCCAGGTCGGTGACCAGGCGGGCCGGATCGATTCCCTCGGCCGCCTCGCGGGCCTGACGCTGCCGCAAGGCCTCTTCGGCTTCGGCCCGGCGCGCCTGGGCGTGGCGATCGAGCCGGCGCGCGATTTGCTCGAGCTCTTCGGGCCGGAAGGAGGGATCGATCGCCTTGATGCGCTGCTCCAGCGGCGGATGGGTGGCGAACATCTGGTAGCCCATGCCGGGTGAAAACAGCATGTGGCCGATCTCTTCGCTGTCAGTACTCAGAAAAGAGCCGGCATGCAGCGCGCCGATCTTCTTCAGGGCGTTGCCGATACCCTCGGGATTGCGGGTGAACTGCACCGCCGAGGCGTCAGCCAGGAATTCGCGCTGGCGCGAGACGGCGGCCTTGATCCAGCGGCCGAAAAACAGGCCGACGTAGCCGAGCACGACGACGGCCAGGCCGGCCATGACCGCCGGCGCAGCGTTGCGGCTATCGCGGGCATAACGCGCCGAAAAAAGCAGCTTGCGGCCGATGATGGCGATCACCAGAATACCGAACAGGAAGCCGATGAGGCGGATGTTGAGGCGCATGTCGCCGTTGAGAATATGGCTGAACTCGTGGGCGATGACGCCCTGCAGCTCGTCACGGTCGAGGTGTTCGAGCGTGCCGCGGGTAACCGCGACTGCCGCGTCGGCGGGAGAAAACCCGGCGGCGAAGGCGTTGATGCCCTGCTCGTGTTCGAGCACGTAGATCTCGGGCACCGGCACGCCGGCGGCAATGGCCATTTCCTCGACCACGTTGCGCAGCCGCTGCCTGAGCGGATCCGACGGCGAGGCATCGATGCGCGTGCCGCCCAGGGACTGGGCCACCTCGCCACCGCCGCCGCGCATCTGCAAAGTCCGCACTGTGCTCGCCCCCAGGATGATGCCGCCGGTGGCTAGCGTCGCCCAGAACAGGGCGAACGGATCGGGGCCAACGGCGAAAAAGACCAGCGCGTCGACGGCGACGATGATCGCCAGCACCGCCAGGGCGAACATCACCACCAGGTAGGTGCTCTGGCGGCGGGCTCTGTCCTGGTGCTCGAAGAAGTTCATGGCGATCGGGTTTTCGAGTGTTAACTGTTAACTGTGAAGTGTGAAGTGTGAAGAAAACACACCGCAACGACTTCGTTTGAGCCGCCCACAGAACGGACGGCACCATGCGTTCGAAAACATGCAAGAACCCATCCGGCCCCCTTCACACTTCACACTTCACACTTCAAGAACTCATCCAAAGTCGACCTGAACCGCTTCTCGTTTCTGCGGGTCGTCGATCTCGAGGAACTCCGCCGGCTTGAAGGTGAACATGCCGGCGATGATGTTGGCCGGAAAGCTCTCGCGCAGGGTGTTGTAGTTCATGACCGAGTCGTTGAAGGCCTGACGGGCAAAGGCGACCTTGTTTTCGGTGCTGGTGAGCTCTTCGGACAGCTGCATCATGTTCTGATTGGCCTTGAGGTCGGGGTAGTTCTCCGACAGCGCAAACAGCCGGCCCAGCGCGCCCGAGAGCCCCTGCTCGGCCTCGGAGAGCTTGCGCATGGCGTCCGGGTCAGAAGGGTCGGCGGCGGCCCTGCCCAGCTGCTGATGCGCGCCGTTACGGGCCTGGATAACGGCCTCGAGCGTTTCGCGCTCGTGGCTCATGTACTTTCTGGCAACCTCGACCAGGTTGGGAATCAGGTCATGGCGCCGGTTGAGCTGGACGTCGATCTGGGCAAACGCGTTCTTGTAGCGGTTGCGCGCGGCAATCAGGCGATTGTAGATCGTGACGACAAAGAATGCCGCCGCGATCAGGATGATCAGGATTACCCACTTCATGGACCCATGCCTCCCGGGTGATGGCCTGGAGCCAGTTTACTCGCTCCGTGCGGTCTCGTCAGGTGCGCCGATATGCAGATCGAACAGCAGCCCGATGAATCGGCTTTCCACCAGCGGCCAGCGCAAGAACCGGGCATCGTCCGGAATCATGGTGCCCGACCCGCATCGTGACGGAAACGGTGACTGCAGCCAGGCGAGTTCGGCTGCCAGCGGCCGCCAGCGAGCAATCTCCACGGCACCGGGCTGTTCAAGCGTGCGCGGATCGATCAGCAACAGATCGCACGCCTGTAGCCGGCGACGGGCATCGATGACCTCGAAGCCCCAGCGCCGAGCCAGGCCCTGGAGAACACGCCGCGTCGGCGGGGTCACGCTGGCCGCCACCAGGCAGCCCTCGAGCAGGCGGGAAAGCGGTGGGTGATCACGCCCGTGTTCGGGTTGGAGGATCGGCAGACGAATGCGGAAATGGCTGCCGCCGTGGCAGGATTCGAGCAAGTCCAGACTGCCGCCCATGGCGGTGACCAGCCGCCGGCAGATGGCCAGGCCCAGACCCGAGCCGCTGTGAGAGCGGGTAATGGACGCGTCGAGCTGAGTAAACGGCTCGAACAGGCGCTCCCGATCCTCACGGCTGATGCCGGGGCCCGAGTCGGAAACCACCAGCACCAGCCAGCCGTCACTGCCGCGTGCGGCGCTGAGCTCAACGCCGCCCCGCGCGGTGAACTTGACCGCATTGTTGAGCAGATTGCCGGCGACCTGCGAGATTCGATCGGCGTCACCGCAGGCGGCAAGCGGCAGGTCAGCGGCGATTCTCAGGCGCAGATCCAGGCCTTTACGGGCGGCATTGGCGGCGTGCAGGTCGATCAACTGCTCGAGCGTCGCCGCCAGATCAAAAGGCTGGGCATTCAAGCTCAGCCGACCGGCCTCGATGCGCGAGATATCGAGCACATTGTCGATGATTCGCTGTAGCTGAAGGCCGGACTGTTGCAGGGTATCGAGGATGTCCTGCTGACCCGGCTCGGTCTCGGTTTCGTAGAGCAGCTCGACCATGCCGAGGACACCGTGCAGGGGGGTGCGAATCTCGTGGCTCATGGTAGCCAGAAACTCGGACTTGGCGTGGTTTGCCTGCTCGGTGCGCTCGGCAAGGGTGCGCACCCGCTGAAGCAGCAGGGCATTGTGCAGAACCTGACCGGCCATTTCTTCGAGCAAGTGCAGACGCTCCCGGCCGGCTTCGGGCAGCTCGTCTGCCGCCGCCTCGACGAGCACTCGGGCCACCTTGCGGTCGGCCACACGCAGGGTCACGGCCATATCGTCGCTGCCTGCGCTGGCGTCCAGCCGACGCCGCCACTGCTCTCGCGTGAGCCGGTCGGCCTTCGGGTCGCTGCAGATCAGCTCGCGGGGCAGATGCTCGTCCAGATAGCCGAGCCAGGCGCGGCGACCAGAGGTCAGCCGGGCAATCTCCTGCGCGATGGTGCGGGCCAGGGGCATCGGCTCCAGACTGCGATTCAGGCGATCGATGATCTGTCGCTGTTCTTCGGCCTGCGCGCGCTTCTGACGCGCTTCTTCGATGTCGCGCCGACGCTGGCTCGTTCGTCGATACGCTCGCAGGGCCGCGACCAGTACAATCAGTGCTACAAGCACATAGCCGCCCATGGCCCAGGGCGTCAACCACGGAGGCGGGCGCACCGTCACCTCGACGCCGGCGCCTTGCGGACTCCAGGGCCCCTGGGGCGCGGCCGCCTGGACCCGGAAGCGATAGTCCCCCGGAGGCAAATTGGAATAATGCTGGCGAGTCTGTCCAACCAGCTGCAGCCAGTCGCTGTCCCAGCCTTCCAGTCGGACACGATAGCGAGTCCGTTCCGGCGCCAGGTAGCTGGTAGCCAGATAGTCGAAGTCAACATGGTTACGGTCATGTGCGAGCACAACCGCAGCCGCTTCGCCGGGATGAAAGCGGTAGCTGGTCTGGCCGTCATCAAGCGCGGTGACATGCACCCTTGGCGGCTGGTCAACGTCAGTGAGCCTTTGCGGGTCCACCAGGACAATGCCGCCCCGGCCGGCAAATGCCAGGCGACCGTCGCCGAGCAGGGCCGAGGCGCCCTTGCCGAACTCGACTGCCGCCAGGCCGTCGTGTCGCGAGAAATGGCGCAGGCTCTCTGCGGACGGGCGATAGCGCGACAGGCCGCCGGAACGCACCATCCAGAGGTCGTCATGCTGATCAAGCAGAATGTCCATGACGTATCCCGGCTGGGCGCGCTCGCGCAATGAAATGACCCGCTGTCGACGCAATCCGTCCGCCTCCGGCCGCCACTGTTGCAGGCCGTCAGTCGTTGCCAGCCAGAGGTCCCCGCGCCGCCAGAGCCCGGTGACAAATGGCTGTTCCGACTGGATTGACTGTTCCCTGAACCCGTGCTTCTCGCTCCACAGAAACAGGCTGTCGGGCCCCAGCAGCCACCATCGGCCCTGGCCGTCCTGGAACAGGTCGCGGGGCGCATCCAGCGGCAGATGCCGACGCCCCTCGCCGGCGGAATGAAACTGCTCCGACTCGTCGCTTTTCTCATCGTGCCGCCAGAGGCCGGCGTCCCGCGTCAGGATCCACAGCTCGTCGTCTGCCTTGCGCTGCACGCCACGGTAGCTACCGGCACCCGGATTCTCGCGGCGCACCACGATTTGATAGTCTTCGGGTTGCTCGGGTTCGAGGCGCAGAACGGCTTCATGCGCCACCAGATAAAGGCGGTCGGGCTCATGCACAAGGTCGACGATGGCGGTCTGGTACAGCACCTGCCGGGCATCGTCAGGCAGACCGGCTGATTCCACCGGTTTTCCATCGATTCCGAGAAGCCCGAACGCCGAACGCTGGCCACCCAGCCAGAAGCCCTTTCTCGCGGGATCCCAGGCAAGGCTCATCACCTGATCGAGGCTGCGTGCCAGCGGCGACGTTGCCCCCGGGATGGGCTGAAACCTTTCAAAGGCATCAAAGCCGGGGGGAAGGTAGCTTGCGCCACTGTGGCTGCTGGCCACCCACAAGCCGCCTTCATTGTCGACCAGCAGACTGGTGAGGGTGTTCGAGGGTACGCTGTCGGTGAGCCCGGGGAGATGACGGGCGACCTTCAGCGAATCAGGGGATTCAGCTTCCATCCAGTGCAGACCGCCGACGGAACTGATGATCAGATACTCGTCGCTGGGATCAGCCGCTACGCTGGTAATGCCGTAGCCAATGTCGACCAGCTCCCGAGGCTGTGCACGGTTGGCGCTGGTGGTGGGGCCCAGGTCATACAAGCGCATGCCTTCGGTAAAGTAGATGCGGCCCCTCGCTTCGGTCAGATAGATGGTGAACACGCCTTCGCGGGGCGTATGTCGGGTTTCGAAGCGGTCGGTCTCGGTATTGAAACTGGCGATCTGGCTGGTCTGGACCAGCCACACCCGGCAGCTGGAATCGACTTCCAGGTGCAACTGAAAGCCGTCAGGGCTGAGACCGGCCTCAGGGCCTTGAGGGTAGTGGTGCAGCTGTTCGCTGGCGGGGTCGTAGACCGCCACTCCGCCGCGCATGAACGCCATCCAGACCCGGCCGCTGCAGTCTTCCGCCAGTGACCAGATATGCTCATCAGGCAGGGGCCCGCCATTACTGCGCGTATCCAGATGGGTCAGCCGCGCCAGGTCCGGCCCGATCTGGGTCAGGCCGCGATGTTCCACGCCAGCCCAGATCGAGCCATCGCTGTGAGCCATCATCGACATGATGTTGCGGCCCGGCAACGGCGCGGGGTTCTCGGGGTCGCCAGGAATCGCGCGTATCTGCCCGCCCTCCAGGCGCACCAGCCCCCCCTGGGTGCCAATCCAGATGAAGCCATGAGCGTCCTGGACAATGGCCTCGACCGAGCGATCCGGCAGGCCCTCGTTGACGCTGAGGCTGCGAAAGACCGGCCCCTGCTGCACGGCCCAGACCCAGCCGACCGACGCCGACCAGACCAGCAGCGTCAGTGCGAAGCATCTGACGACGCCACAAAATGAAGTCAAGGGGTTCGGGTGCCTGTACGCCAACATGGCGCCATACCACCAGCAACCGTATGTCCAAGTCAAGTCTGCCAGGCGAATACGGCCCCGGCGGTTCAGGGACTATCAGGTCTGCGGGGGTGATACAAGAAAAAGGCCCGATCCGGTGTCGGATCGGGCCTTTCTCGCTTCCATCAGTGGAACTTGAAGCCGGCAGAGTAAACGCTGGGGAATCAGTCGTTGTCGGACTCTGAATCCTCATTGTTGCCGTTGCGTTCGGCTTCTTCCTCGGCTTCGACTTCGGCAAGCAGCTCCTTGCAGGACTGGCTCAACTCATTGCCGGCCAGCTGGCGGGCACGGCAGCCGGTAATCCGGCGCTCGCGAGCGCTGGCCGCGATCTCTGCTTGCTGTTCTTTTTCCAGCGACGCCTGGCGCGCTTCGGTCTTGTTGATGGCGTCGATATAGGTGCGCCATTCCTGCGCCTGCCGTCGGGTGGACTGGCTTTTTGCCGCCTGCGCGAAAGCTTCGTCAGCGCGCATGCGCTGTGCCCGCTCGCCCGGCTCGGCCTGATTGAAGCGCGCCGTGCCCAGCAGCAACCACGCCTCTGCGCGTTTGTCAGCGTCGAGCCCGCCCTTGTCAAGGGCCTGAACCAGAGCGTTTTCGGACTTTTCATAGTCCTCGCTGGCGAGCAGCGACTGCCCCAGACGGAAATAGAGATCGCCGTCTTCCGACATGCGCGCCGCCCGGCGCAGCACCGGAATGGCCTTCTTGTGCTCTCGTGCCTGCGCCCAGAGCTGGGAAAGCAGCTCCAGGTTGTCGACGTTTTCCTCGACATTGCCCGCTTCCATTTCCTTTTCCAGCAGCGTCCCGGCCCGATACGCATTCTGGAAGGTCGAGTAGTACTGCGCCAGAACGATGATGTCGCTTTCGCTTTCAATCAAGCCGTTGAGGTAGGCGGCCTCGAGCGTAGCAAAGGCTCTCTCGTCTTCTCCCTGCTCGGTGTAGATCGAAGCCAGCTGACGCCAGTAGGAAAGGCTGTCAGGCCAGATCGAAACCATTTCCTGCAGCAGATCGGCTCGTTCTGCCGGCATGTCCAGGCGCGAAAGCAGCACGTTCTTCAGATCGTAATAGCGCTTTTCCGGCTCCGGAGCCATGTCGATCGCCCGGCTGATGTGCGGCAGCGCCTCGCGCGTCTGGTCGGTGTTGTAGTAAGCGGCAGAGAGCATGAAGTACGCGCTGTGCTTCGGCGACACACCTTCACCGGCCATCCACTCCTCGAAATAGCGAATCGCTTCCTCATACTGCTCGGAAACGAAATGGAGCTGGGCCACGTTGAAGCGCAGCTGATTCTGCGTTTCCGCGTTGAGGGCGTCCAGGCGCAGCGCTTCGGAAAAATCACTCAGAGCGGCGTCGACATTCTCGAGGTTGATATTGGTCGAGCCACGCACCTGAAGCACGGTCGCCCGATCGAAGGGCTTCATGTCCTCGAAGCGGCTCATCATCTTGTTCAGGGCTTCCAGCGCCTGATCGTATTCCTCTTCAGTGAAGAATTCATACGCATCCGACAGCGCCTGGGCAACGCGCGGGTTGAGGGTCTGCTTTTCCTGCCCCCAGACCGGGCTGGCCAGCATGATGAGCCCGATGCACAGCAGGGTGCAGCGCGCCAGTCCTTTCGATAGCAAGCTCACGCTATTCCTCCAGAGTGAAATCGAGTGCAGTACGCACGCCAAAACGCGGCTGCGCTACTTCATCCACGATCTTCGGCTGATACTTCCAACGCTCGACCGCTCGCACGGCGGCGCGATTCAGGCACGAATTGGTGCTGTCGATCACCTCGGCGTTGACCACGCGGCCTTCCGGGGTCACGTCGAACTCCACCACCACCGTCTCTCTTGCATCGGCCCGCGCCATGCAGCGCTGCGGATACTGCGGCGGAATGCGCACCAGGGGCTGAGCGTCGCGGTCGGGGTTGAAGCCGCCACTGCCGATATCAACGTCGACGTTCGAAAGATCGGGCAGCTCGCCGACCTGGCCGGAAATTTCCGGGCGGAAGCTCTGATCCGTCACCATCGGCGGCGGCGGCGGCGGCTGATCGAGCACCGGACGTTCGATGTCCTGCTGCGCCTGTTGGATCGTGTCCTTGATCTGACGCGTGATGTTGATCTGCACCGATTTGTCTTCGCTGAGCTGAACGTCCTGCTGGGTCGAAATGACCGAGGCCAGCAGCAGGAACAGCGCTACGGTGACGAGAATGGCAACCGGCGAGCCGATCGCAATGCGTAGGAAGTTATTCATGACTTCTTTGTCGAAACTGCAACAGTATCGTCAACACCAGCGGCTCGCAGCTGTTGCAGCACCTCTACCAGGTACCGGCTGTGAGCAGCGCCGTCGGACTGGATCACCGCACTGCCGCGCGGGTTCTCGCGGCGCAGCCGCTCGACGGCCGCGCGCACCCCGTCCAGGGGCACTTCCTTGTTGTTGATCCAGATTTCATTGCTTTCGTTGATCGCGACCAGTACGGAGACCAGGCGTTGGTCTTCGGCCGTCTGGGCTGACGGCTTCTCTACCTCAACGCCCGGCTCCTTGATGAAGGTTGCCGTCACGATGAAGAAGATCAGCATGATGAACACGATATCCAGCAGCGGCGTGACGTTGACGTCATCATCACCACCGGAACCGGCCCTGCGTGTACGTCTACTCATAAAATCTCACCTGATCTACTGGCTGGCGCCCTGAATGGCCAGGGCAGGATCCACACCGGCCTGGCGAGCCTGATCGAGCACCAGTACCGTCGTGCTGACTTCCGACTCCGGTGCGGCATTGAGCAGCACCACGCCGCGGGGCTCTTCAGCCTTGAACGCTTCGATCACCGACTTGACCGATCGCGGGTCGATGGTGCGCGCATCGTCCACGCGCACAAAGCCGTCGGTCTGCACGCTCAGGAGCAAGGTTGGCGGCGGTCGCGTCGGCTCATCGGGCGGATTGTCCTGCGGTGATTGCAGGCTCAGGCCCGACTCATCCAGAAACGTGGTCGTGACGATGAAGAAGATCAGCAGAATGAAGACGATATCGAGCAGCGGGGTGATATCGACTTCCGCGTCGTCCATCTCCTCGCCACTCAGGCGTCGCGAGGAGCCCAGCCCCATCGCCGAATCCACATTCAGGTCTTCGGAGATGTTGGTTGTCACGGCCTCGTTGCGGCGATCGATATAGCTCATCGCGAACACACCGGTCAGCGATACCGCCAGTCCGGTCATGGTCGGGATGGTGGCTCGCGAAATACCGGCCGCCATCAAGCGCGCGTTCGATGCCCCGGTGTCGGTAATCACCTGGAACACCTCGATCATGCCGGTGACGGTACCGAGCAGGCCGAGCAGCGGGGTGATCATGATCAGCGCCTTGATCACACTCAGGTTGCGTTCGTTCTCGACCTGAACTTCGGACACCAGCCGTTCACGGTACATGTGAGCGCTCCAGCTGCTGCGATCGCTTCGATCCTGCCAGCGCTGGACCTGGCTGCGACAGTAGCGCGGCGCGGTCAGAAAGTAATAGATGAAGCGCTCGCTGATCAACAGCCACAGCACGAGGGTACTGATCAGCAGCGCTAGCACCACAGGCCCGCCGGCCTCGAGGTACTCACGGAGCACCTCGAGGGCGGTAGCGGGATTCAGCAGTTCAGAAAACACGGTTCAGAAACCTCTCTGTTGACTGCGTTACTTGCGGTCGCCGGCTTCGGCCACGTAGCTGACCGACTGTTCCTCGAGGGTCTGCGACAGGCGCCGCGATGCCCCGGCAGCAAAGGCGTGCAGCAGCAGCAGCGGAATCGCGGCAATCAGACCCAGAACCGTGGTGATCAGCGCCTGCGAGATACCGCCAGCCATGAGCTTGGGATCGCCGGTACCAAACAGGGTGATGGCCTGGAAGGTGACGATCATGCCGATGACGGTACCCAGCAGCCCCATCAGCGGGGAGGCCGCGGCCAGCACCTTGATCAGGTTGAGGCCACGCTCGAGCTTGGGAATCTCCTTGAGAACGGCGTCGTCGAGGTGCAGCTGAAGCGCTTCGAGATCTTCGCCCTTGTAGCGCTGGTAGACCTCCATGATGCGGCCCAGCGGGTTGCCGCTGGACGGCTCGGATGAACGCATCTGGGCCTTGACCCGCATGGAGGTGATCATCAGCATGCCCCAGCGCACCAGCGCCAGCAGGATACCGAAGATGGCCACGAAGATGATGATGTAGCCGATCCAGCCACCCTGATCGACGCGCTCACGCAGGGTGGGCGTTTCGATGACCAGGCCCAGCAGACTGCCCAATGAGGGGTCGACCATGCCGCGCACCACACCCGAGCCACTGTGGTTGTAGACGCGCTTGGCAGCGGCTACGGCGCCGCCGCCGGGCTGGCGCGCCAGATAACGCAAGGCCTCGTTGTTGTTGATCAGGTAACCCTGCTCGGTAAAGGCCGCAAACGGGCCGATACGGACCACCTCTTCCTGCCTGGACTGGTTGTCGTTGCCAATCACCGAGGCGTCATAGCGCACGACCTTACCCTGCTCACCAATTTCCTGAAGCATGGTGAACCACAGCCCTTCGAGCTGCTCGATGGTGGGCAGTGAGTCGGCCTGCGCGATCTCGCTGAGCTCTTCGCCACGATTGGGGAACTGCGTGGAAATCAGCGAATCGGCCAGCTGCTCGTCCATGTCGGCAGCCGCAGCACGCGCGGCACCGAAAAGCTCGCCGAACTCGCCCTGACGCTCGTTGAGCTGCGCACGGAGCTCATCGATCTCACGGTCGAGCTCGTTGCGCAGACGCTCCAGGCGGCTGGCTTCGTTTTCGGCTTCGGCGACCTGATTCTGCGCCCGGTTGAGCTCCTGCTCGCGATTGGCCTGCATGTTGCGGAAGCGCTGTTCGCGCTCGCGGTTGGCCTCGGCCACCTGCTGACGTTCCTGCTGCATGGTACGCAGCACGTCATCAAGCGTCTGCGGCTCGGATTGCGCCATCGTCACGGCCGGGGCAAGGCCGACCAGCGCGATCAGTGCGGCCATGCCGAGCCTGGCCGTGCGATTCGTGAATCTGGAAATCATGGTGTCCCTGCCGGTTTCTACGGATTTGGCTTGTTTGTCGTCGGAATACATTGAGTCTGCCTCCCTCACTCTGCGGCCTGGGGCGCGGTGACCGGAATGAACATCAGGTCCGGCGGGGTTTGCTCGTTGGCGATGCGGATCGCGTCACGAATCGCGGGCTGATAGGACTTGTCGAGATCGACCCAGCTGTCACTATCGGCGTCATAGCGCTTGAGCATCTGCCAATCATCACTGCGCACGACCAGCAGCACCCGGCCCACCTTGAGAAACTCGACGTTCTCGTATTGTGTGCCGTCGATTTCGATGTCGTCACGGTAGGCTTCGAGGGTGCGACCGTACTCGTTCTCGATCTGGTAGGCCTCGACGATCAGGCGATATCGCTCCGCCGGCGAGCGCGACGCGCTGTTCATTATTTCCTCGAGGCGCTCGACGCGGTCATGGCGCTCGTCTCTGAGGAAAGGCAGGTCAGCGGCCACCAGTCTGGAAAGCGCCTTGACCATGTCTTCCATCAGCGGCTGTACCGCGCGCTGCAGGCTGGCGATGTTGTCGATATCGTTGGTCAACGACTCGATCTCCCGCCGCTGCGCCTCGACCTGGCGACGCTGCGATTCGTTATAGCGATCGAGCTGCTCAAGCTGCTTGAGGCTGGCGCGGTAGCGATTCATCAACTCCTGCGTGCGTTCGTCGATGTCGTCGATGCGCTCCTGAGACTGGCTGGTCGCCTGCGCCATCTGGCGGCTGGTCTCGATTACCGGCTCGACCTCCTGCGCGAAAACGCTGAGGCTTGCCAGCAGGAGGAGGCCTCCGGTGATGGCGCTGCCGAGGCCGGGGAAATATCGTTTGCTCAGTATGTTCATGCCCAGATCATCGTGTGGTTTGAGTTGACAGATTCGAAAGGCTGCCCAATAGGGGTGCCCGAAAGGGAAAACATTCTACGCAGGTCTGATCCGAGAACGCAAGGGCGACTTTCAATTTCCCTCAACCCCCGTCACTACGGGCTTTTGCGCGGATAAAGCCGATTCCTGCCGCCCCCTCTGCAAGTGCCGACAGCCCCAATTTAATCTGCACACCTAATCTCAAAAGCATATTTTTATGGCTATATCTGTCACGCGGCAGCGACCTTAATTGAACCGCGTCGATACCTGCCACGACGTCCCGGCACGCACGGCTTGTCTCCTCCTCACGCGGCAAAAGTTACAATCTCGCCAAAGCTTTTCATCAAAGGATTCGCAAAAGGCCATGCCCCCAGCCACCGATTCACTGGTCAACACGATCGATGCGACCCGCCAGGTCAATGCCCACCGCGAGGCCGCGCGCGCGGCGGTACTGCTGGTCAATCTGGGTACGCCGCAAGCGCCCACGGCCGCGGCGCTGCGCCCGTATCTCAAGGAGTTTCTCTCCGACCGCCGCGTGATCGAAGCACCGAAGCTGCTCTGGTGGCTCATCCTGCACGGCTATATCCTGCCGTTTCGCTCGCCGCGGTCGGCGCAAGCCTATGCGCGTATCTGGACGGATCAGGGCTCGCCCCTGCTGATCAACAACCGCAAGCTCGCCGACGCCCTGGCGGCCCGGTTCCAGAGCGACCTGCCGCGCGTCAAGGTGCTGCTGGGCATGACCTACGGTCAGCCCGATATCGATTCGGCGATCGATCAGCTGCGGCGTCAGAACATTCAGCGCCTGCTGGTTCTGCCGCTGTATCCCCAGTATTCGGCGACCACCACCGCGGCCGCATTTGATCAGGTCACCGACTCGCTCAAGCGTCTGCGCTGGCTGCCGGAAGTGCGCTTCATCAACGATTACCACCACGATGAGGGCTGGCTGTCGGCGCTGACCGAGTCGATTCGCCGCTTTCGGGCAGGCAATGAAAAAGCCGACAAGCTGCTGTTTTCCTTCCACGGCATTCCCAAGCGCAACCTGCTGGCCGGCGACCCCTATTACTGCCAGTGTCAGGCCAGCGCCCGCGAGATTGCCCGGCGACTGCAGCTGCCTGACGATGAGTGGGAGGTCAGCTTCCAGTCGCGGCTGGGACGTGCCGAATGGCTCAAACCCTACACCGACAAGACGCTCGAAAGGCTTGCCCAACAGGGCGTCAAGAAGCTGCAGGTGGTGTGCCCGGGCTTCTCGATCGACTGCCTTGAAACGCTGGATGAAATCGCTTTCGAAGGACGCGAGGAATTCATTGCCGCCGGGGGCGAGTCGCTGGACTACATTCCCTGCCTCAATGAGTCATCCGGACACGTCGAGGCGCTTGCCGAGCTGTGTCGCCGTCACGGTCAGGGCTGGCCGGAGTTCGCCGGCGGTCGGGACGCCGGCGAATCGGAACTGGCCGCGCGCATCGAACGCGCCGGACAGGCAGCCGAGCAGCTTGGCCTGACTCGCCAGCAAGGCTGACGTTCGACCGCGTCGGAATCGCACCCCGCGGCGGGGAAAACTGCCGGCCCTCGACGCCGTGCTTTGTGGCAGGCTGTCAGTCAGCATGATCACTTTTTGTTCGCACATCAATCGATGAGCATCGTCGCCCGGGAAGCCTCGTCGTATTCGCCCGAGGAGCTGCTGCGCCAGGTCTTCGGGTACGAGGCGTTTCGCGGCCGTCAGCGCGAGATCATCGAGCACGTCAGCGTCGGCGGGCACGCGCTGGTACTGATGCCCACCGGCGGCGGCAAGTCGCTGTGTTATCAGATTCCGGCGCTGATGCAGCCCGGCACCACGATCGTGGTTTCTCCCCTGATTGCGCTGATGCGCGACCAGGTCGAGGCGCTGACCCATCACGGCGTGGCGGCCGCGGTGCTCAACTCCTCGCTCGACGCCGAGACCCGTCAGCAAACCGAACAGGCGCTGGTCGACGGCCGGCTCGATCTGCTCTACATCGCGCCCGAGCGTCTTTTGCGCGCATCCACCCTGAACCTGCTCGCACGCTGCCGGATCAACCTGTTCGCCATTGACGAAGCGCATTGCGTTTCGCAGTGGGGCCACGACTTCCGCCCCGAATACCTGAAGCTGGGCATATTGGCGGAGCGCTTTCCGGAGGTTGCGCGAATTGCGCTGACGGCCACTGCCGATGAGCGCACGCGTGAGGAAATCGTCGCGCAGCTGCTTGGCCGCAGCGCGCGCGTTTTTGTCGACAGCTTCGACCGGCCCGGCATCCGCTACACGGTGGGCCTCAAGCGCAACGCCCGCCAGCAGCTGCTGACTTTCATCCAGCGCCGCCATCCCGGTCAATCCGGCATTGTCTACTGCTTTTCCCGCCGCAAGAGCGAGGAAACTGCCCGCTGGCTGGCGCAGCAGGGACTGGAGGCCCTGGCCTATCACGCCGGCATGGACGCAGGCGATCGCCAGGCGGCGCAGGATCGCTTCATCAAGGAAGACGGCCTGATCATCTGCGCCACCATCGCTTTCGGCATGGGCATCGACAAGCCCGACGTGCGCTTCGTCGCCCACCTCGACCTGCCCAAGAGCATCGAGTCCTACTATCAGGAGACCGGCCGCGCCGGGCGCGATGGGCTGCCGGCCGACGCCTGGATGGTCTACAGCCTGTCGGATGTGGTGCGCATCCGCCAACTCCTGGCCCAGTCCAGCGCTGGCGACGACAAGAAAAAGCTCGAGCGTGACCGGCTGGAGGCCCTGCTGGCCTACTGCGAACAGGCTGGCTGTCGGCGACCGTCCCTGCTGGGCTACTTCGGCGAAGCTCATCCCGGCAACTGCAACCACTGCGACAACTGCGAGCACCCGCCGGAGACCTGGGACGCCACCGAGCCGGCGCGCATGGCGCTGTCCTGCGTTTTCCGTACCGGACAGCGTTTCGGCGCCGGCCACGTGATCGACGTGCTCAGCGGCAAAACCAGCGAACGCATCGAGCAGCTTGGCCATGATCGTCTCAGCACCTGGGGTATCGGCAGCGACATCGACCGCGCCACCTGGCATTCGGTGCTGCGCCAGCTGCTGGCCGCCGGCCATCTGGTGCCCGATCCGGAAGGTCACGGCGGGCTTCAGCTCGGCCCTGACTGCCGCGCGCTGCTGCGCGGCGAGACCAGCATCGAGATGCGACGCGATACGGTGCCCTCCAGCCGCCGCAAAAGCCGCTCGAGCAAGCCGGTCGATGTCGATACCGAATCACCGCTGTGGCAGGCGCTCAGGCGCTGGCGTCTGGAAACTGCCCGCGCGGAAGAAGTGCCGCCCTACGTGATCTTTCACGACGCAACGCTGGCGGCCATCGTCGAGTCGCGCCCGCAAACGCTTGACGAGCTGGCCAGCATCAGCGGGGTCGGCGAGCACAAGCTCGCCCGCTACGGTGAAGCGGTGATCGAAACGCTGGCGACCGTCAGCTGACGGCACTCAACCCCCCGTTCTCAGCCTCCGGCGCGGAAAAACACCACCACCGGGGCAAACAGCACCATCAGAATGAACACGCTGCCGGCAATGACCAGCAGCGCCTTCAGTGGATGGCGCCGGATCGCCGAGAGCAGCGTATCGGCCCTGCCCTGTGCCTGCGCCGCCTGCCATTCCGACCGGGCGCGGACTCGGCGCTGCGCCTGATAGTCATCCATCAACTCCCGCGCCCGAGCGTAGTCGTTGGCATGCCGCAGCCAGATGCCACCGGCGGTGATGCCCAGCGGGCCCGGCGGGGTGTCGTAGCACTCGATGCCGTGCGCGGCCATGAGCTCGCGCACGTCCTCGATTTCATCCTCGGGCACATTCCGCAGGTTGAGAAGCAGTCGAGACATGGATCAACCGCGTCGATCAGGGCAAGCGCTCGTTTTCATTCCGCGCTTTCGCCCTGTTCGGACAGAATGGTCTGACCGGAACCGAAGCTCATCGGGGCCTGCGCGCCGAGCCACGCCAGTACGGCATAGGCCGCAGCGTTCTGCGCCAGCGCTTCAGGGTCGATCTTGTCGAGCGTGTCGTTGGCGGTGTGGTGGTAGTCAAAATAGTCGGTGCCGTCCTGGTGCAGATCGATCGCCGCCACCCCCAGAGGGCTGGCGGGCGAGAAGTCAGGCCCGCCGGAAGCCTGACGGCCGCCGAGCTCGATTCCCAGCGGCGCCAGCTCGGCCTGAATGGCTTCGATGACCGGCCAGGCGGCTTCCTTCACCCGGGCGCTGATGGCGTAGATTTCGCCGACCCCAAAATCGGACTCGGCAACAAGCTGGTAATCGGCGATGGCGTCCTCGCGCGCTTTTGCCCAGGCGCGACCGCCCCACAGGCCGATTTCTTCGGCGGCAAACAGGATCACGCGAATCGAGCGGTCGGGCTGCGCATCGGCGGCCATGATCAGCCGCGCGGCCTCGGTCACGATGGCCACGCCCGCGCCGTCGTCAATCGCGCCGGTACCCACGTCCCAGGAGTCCAGATGCGCACCGATGGCGACAACCTCCTCGGGCTTCTTCGCGCCGGTGATCTCGGCGAATACGTTCTGCGAGGTATACGATTCGATTGTCTCGGCATTAACCTCCACCCGGATCCGCACCGGCTGATCAGCGGCCATCAGGCGCTCGAGCTGATCGGCATCGGGATTGGAAATGGCGACTGCCGGCAGCATGGGCTCATCCGGATCGAAGCGTTGCATCCCGGTGTGGGCAAAGCGGTTATCAGAGGTCCCGATTGAACGGATAACCAGCGCCTTGCCGCCCTTGCTGGCGGCCACGCGACTGCCCATCGAGCGCGCAGCCACGGCGGGACCGTAGCCCGCGCCCGAGCGGGTACGCTCCATGCGATTGCGAATGAACACGATGCGATCGACCACTTCGGCCGGATCGGCCGCTTGCAGCGCGGCGAGGTCATCGAACATCACCACCTCGGCCTCGACGCCACCGGCTGGCGTGGCCGGTGAAAAGCCCAGCGCCAGGCTGACCAGCTCCTGCGGTGCCGGTGAGACGATTTCAGTGCGCTCGAAGCCGCGGCGCCAGACGGGAAATCTCGCCGGCTCGGTCCATACTCGGTCGAAACCCATGCTTTCGAACAGGTCCACGGCCCATTCGACCGCGCGGGCGTCGGCATCGCTGCCGGCCATGCGCGGGCCAATGCGCGTCGTCAGGTCGGCCACGATCTCGAAACCGCCGTCGCCAGCCAGACCGGCCTCGCGCAGCTCGGCGGCGACGGCCAGGTCCTGCCCGGAAAAGGTTTCGGCGGCGAGCGGACCGGCCAGCAACAATGCCGCGGTCATGCAAAGCATGCGTTTCATGTCAACAACTCCTTGGGTAACAATCAATTGGCAGACGATCGGGGGCCGCGGGCCGGATCAATATCCAGAGCAAATTCGGGCGTCGCGGGCGATGGCGACGCCGCCAGTCCCGGCCACTCGGCCCGGCCTCAAACCCGCTGCCGAAGGTTGGGGATTTCCGACCACAGCGGCTCGAGATGTTCAAGCGCGCGGACATAGACCCGACGCTTGAACGGAATCACGTGGCGTACCGGATACCAGAAATCGACCCAGCGATAGCGGTCGAACTCTGGCTTGTCCGCTGCTTCCAGATCAAAGGCCTCATCTCCGGCCAGAAAGCGCAGCAGGAACCAGACCTGCTTCTGCCCGACACACACGGGTCTTTGATGACGCCGCCGGTAACGTCTTGGCAAGCGATAACGGAGCCAGCCCGGCGTCTGCCCTAGCAACTCGACGTGATCGGGCAAGAGCCCGGTTTCCTCTTCCAGCTCACGGTACATTGCCTCGATGGGCGTCTCATCGGTGTTCATGCCGCCCTGCGGGAACTGCCAGCCATCCTTGCCGGCACGGCGCGCCCAGAAGACACGCCCATCTTCCCGAGCCAGCACAATACCCACATTGGGCCTGAAACCGTCCGGATCGATCATGGTGATGGTCCGCGCGGCCAGCTATCATACCGGGCCGCTAAAGTATTCAACTGTCTCGAATGGTAATCAATTCATGGCGCGCGCACCAGTCACGAAAAAGCTGATCGCCTGGGCAGCGCTGCTTACCCTGCCGCCGGCGGCCCTGCTGCTGGCTGCCAGCTGGGGCAGCAGCGGCTGGGTCTGGCCTTTCGCGGCCAACGAGGCCATGCAGCGCGTCATCGGCGAGCTGCGCATTCCCCGGGCGATCGCGGCGCTGGTCACCGGTGCCCTGCTTGCCCAGGCCGGCTGTCTGATGCAAGTATTGCTGCGCAACCCCCTGGCCGATCCCTACGTGCTCGGCCTGTCCGGCGGCGCGGCGGCATTTGCCCTGATCGGGATGAGCCTGGGCCTGAGCTTTCTACCGATACCGGTGCTGGCTTTTGCCGGTTCGCTGCTGACCATGATCATCGTATTCGTGCTCGCGCGCGGTCGCGGCGCCTGGAGCACAACGCGCGTGCTGCTGACCGGCGTGGTCGTCGCCGCCGGTTGGGGTGCAGTCATTTCGCTGATTCTGGCAACCGGGCCGGACGGCAGCCTGCGCTCGATGCTCTACTGGCTGATGGGAGATCTGAGCTACACCAGCCTGTCGGCCTGGTGGCTGCTGCCACTGGTGACTGGAATCGGCTTGCTATGGCTGCGCGCGCGTAGCCTCAACGTCCTCAGCGGCGGCGAGCTGCAGGCCGCCCTGCTGGGCGAGTCCGCGCGCGCGCGCTTCTGGGAAATTTATGTGGTCGCCTCGCTGCTGACGGCGCTGGCGGTGTCCCTGGCCGGTGCCATCGGGTTCGTCGGCCTGATCGTGCCGCATCTGATGCGCTTGCTGGTCGGTGCCGACCACCGGGTACTGCTGCCGGCCTCGGCCTTGTTCGGAGGTGGATTTCTGGTACTGGCCGACACGGCTGCACGCAGCCTGCTCGGCCCACGCCAGCTGCCCGTCGGTGTGCTTACTGCATTGATCGGCGTGCCGCTGTTTCTGCTTCTACTCTATCGTGCAGCAAGGATCAGATGACCATCTATCCGTCGAGCAACAGCCCGCTGGTCGTCGAGGATCTCGACCTGCGCATTGGCTCGGTCAGCGTCGTACGCGATCTCAACCTGGCCGTCGGAAGGGGTGAGTTCTGGGGCCTGCTCGGCCCCAACGGGGTCGGCAAGACCACGCTGCTCAAGGCGCTGGCCGGCGTATTCAAGCCCGAACGCGGCGGCATTCGCCTCGACGGACAACGCATGGACGAGCGCCACCGCCGCGATATCGCACGCCGCCTGGGCATGCTGCCGCAACACACCCACTACGCCTTCGATGCGACCTGCCTGGAAACGGCAATGGTCGGTCGCCACCCGCATATCAAGCCCTGGGCCCGCGAGACCCGCGCCGACCAGGAGCGCGCCCGCGACGCGCTGGCCGATCTGGAAATGCTCGCGCTGGCCGAACGCAGCTGCATGGACCTTTCCGGCGGTGAATCCCGTCGTCTGGCGCTGGCTACTGTACTGGTACAGAATCCGCAGGTGATGCTGCTCGATGAGCCCACCAACCACCTCGATCCGGCCAACCAGGTGACCATTCTCAACGTCCTGCATCGCCAGGTCGCCGAGCAGCGCAAGTCGGCGGTGATGGCACTGCATGAGGTCAATCTGGCTACCTGCTACTGCTCACATGTCCTACTGCTTTACGGCAACGGCGAATGGGATGCTGGCCCCGCCAGTAAATTGCTCACTGCCGAAAACCTGTCGCGCCTGTATCGCTGTCGGGTCCGCCTGGTCGACGATGGCCGTCAGCGCGTATTCGCGGTCGCCGGCGGCCTGAATGCTACAAAATGAGTGGCGGGATACACTAGCTCTTCTGGATATCGACTGATTGACCGTCACGCAGACGCTCGTTGCCTCGCACCACAACCTGATCACCGGCCTGAACCGGACCGGCGACTTCAATCCAGTCGCCTTGACCAATGCCGGTCGAGACCGTGGCGCGCCGTGCCGTGCCGTCTTCTTCGATGACGAACACCGCCGTGCCGGTGCCGCGCAGCACCAGCGCATCGCGCGGCACGGCAAGCACTTCACGCAGTCGGGCCGTTGGAATCGTCAAACGGGCGGTCTGGCCTACCGGCAGCGGCTGGGCAATGTCCAGACGCAGCTCGAAAACGTGCAGATCCTCGTTGCCGACGCTGACGACCGTCCGCAGCGGCGCGCTGAAGACCTGGCCCTCGGCATCCACCCTCAGTTCATCACCGGGCTGCACATAGCGGTAGTAGCGCAGCGGCGCGCGCGCCACCACTTCCAGATGATCGGGGTCGACCAGGCGCAGGATGCGCGTGCCGACACCTACCCGTTCGCCGGCCCGCGCCGCGCGTTCGACCACGACGCCCGCAAAGGGCGCGCGAACCCGCGTGCGCTCGATCTGGTCCTCAAGCTGGGCCAGGCGGGCGCGGGCGACAGCCAGGTCGCTGCCGGCCATATCGCGCTCCGAGCGTGTCTGGTCGATCTGGCTGATTGCTGCCAGGTTGGTTTCGGCCAGGCGCTGTACGCGATCGAGTTCGGTGTCGAGATACGCCAGCCGCGCCTCGCCGCGGTCGATCTGGGCTGCGAGCTCGGCGACGCGAAGCTTGAGCGTGGTGTCTTCGATGCGCGCGACCACGTCGCCTTTGGCCACCCGCGTGCCAACGTCGGCCACTTCCACGAGGCGGCCTTCAACCTCGGCTGACAAACCGGCATCCGAGCGCGACAGCACGGTACCGGCCACCTGCATGGTCGGCGCCATCTCGCGCTGCTGGGCCGGCACCACTTCCACGGTGGGCGCGGCGCCGAACTGCGCCCGAGCCGGATGCGTGAGCATCAGTGCGGCCAGCGCCATTGCGGCCAGCGCTGCGATCGATTTTCTCATTCGATGTCCTTTTGTCATGCCGGCACCACCTCGCCCTCGGCGGTGGCGTGCTGGTCTTCGTTGGCTCTCAGTAGCGAGGGCAGCAGCACCAGGGTAAACAGCGTGCTTACCGCCATGCCGCCGACGATCACCGCGGCCAGGCCGCGATACAGTTCCGTGCCCGCACCGGGCAATACCAGCAGCGGCAGCATGCCGAACACGCTGGTTGTCGTGCTCATCAGGATGGGTCGCAGACGCAGGCGCACGGCCGTTTCCACCGCTTCACGCCGGCTCAGCCCCTCCTCGCGTTCACCATCACGGGCGCGGTAGACCAGTAGAATGGCGTTGTTTACCACCAGGCCAAGCAGGATGACGAAGCCGATCATGGTCAGCATGTCCATCGCCTGGCCCGTAATCCAGCCGGTAATCCGCAGCGCGACAATGCCGCCGACGGTGGCCATCGGAATGGCCATGAGCACCAGAAGCGAGTCCCTGAAGGAGCGAAACAGCGCCGAGATCAGCAGGTAGAGAATCACGATTGCCAGCACAAAGCTGCCGATCAGGTTCGACAGGGTCTCATCCAGGGCCTCGGCCGTTCCGCGGTAGGTAATCACGCCGTCGGGCGGCAGGGCCTGGCGGATGGCCGGCTCGACCTCTTCTTGCAGAAAGGCCAGGGCCGTCTCCATCGGCATACCCGACGGCGGCGTGACCTGCAGGGACAGGGTGCGCTGCCGGTCGACGCGGCGAATCTGGTTGGGCCCGGCGGTGCGTTCGAGATCGGCCAGTTCACCCAGGGTGGCGATGCGGCCTGAAGGCGTGGAAAGCGGCATGCTCATCAGCTCCTCAGGCGTGACCCACTCCTGACCGCGCAGGATCACGTCGAGGCGGCGGTCGCCGTCGAAGTAGTCCCCGAGATACGCGCCGTTGCCGAAGGCCCGCACCAGGGTGGCGACATCGCCGCGGGTCCAGCCCAGCTCGGCAATCCGCCGGTCGTCCGGCTTGAGACGCAGTTCCGGCTCGGCCAGCTCGAGGCCGGGCTGTGGCCGGATGTTCGCCTCGGGCATTTTCTGCTCAATCAGCTCGAAGGCGAGTCGTCCTGCCCCGAGCAGCTCCTCAACATCGGCTGCCTGCAGATCGATATCAATGCGGCGACTGCCGCGCCCGCCAAAAATCGGCGAGCGGTTGGCGCGCCCGAAAGTGTCGGGAAAGCCGGTGAGAATCTCGTTGTTGACTACCGCCAGCAGCTCGTCGACCTGGTCCTCGTCGACGGCGCTCATGCCCAGAAAGGCCCCGGTGCCGAAAAACCCGAGAAAGGTAGTGGCGATCGCCGGCTCTTTGTCGCCGCGGATATAGGGCAGCATGCGCTCGTTGATCGGCTTGATCAGTTCCTCTTCGGCGGTATCGGGGCCCATGCCCGACGGCGTCTGCAGGAAACCGGAAATGAAGTTGCGCTTGCCTTCGGGCAGGTAGTCGGCCGGCGGCACGAGCAGCACGCCGATCAAAATGGGGATGATGGTCAGCCCGGCGACCCAGCCCCAGCGGCGGCGGGGCGTGTCGGTCAGGGTCATGATGAAGTCACTCGCCCGGCGCCACCAGTGGCCGTGGCGATCTTCGAGCCGGGCATCGCCGAGCAGGCGGTAGCTTGCCGTGGGCAGCACGACAATCGCCACCAGCAAGGAGCAGATGATGGCCGCCGAAATCACCACCGCCAGGTCGGCGAAAAGCTGGCCGGCCTCGTCCTGCAGGAAGATCACCGGCAAGAAGATGGCCACAGTGGTGGCCGTCGATGCCAAAAGCGCGCCCCAGACCTGGCCGGTGCCGCGGTCGGCGGCCTCGAGCGGGTCGCGGCCGTGCTCGCGCTGGCGTACGATGTTCTCGAGCACCACGATGGCCGCATCGAGCACCATGCCGGTAGCAAAGGCCAGGCCGGCCAGAGAAATGACGTTGAGGGTGCGGCCCACCCCATCGAGCACGAGGAAAGCGAAACACAGACACAGCGGGATGGCGAGCGCGACCATCAGGGTGGCGCGCAGCTTGCGGAAGAACCACCACAGCACCAGCACCGCCAGGCTCATGCCGACAATCAGGTTGGTGACCACCATGCTCACCGACTGGCGGATGTAGATGGTGTCGTCGCTGGACTGCTCGATTTCCAGGCCGGCCGGCGTGAGATGGCTGTCGCGCAGTTCGTCGACGGTCGCCTGAATATCGGCCATGACATCGAGCAGGTTCACGCCCGGTTCGGCAATCACATTCATGGCGATCGACGGCCCACCGTTTTGCGTCATCACGCCCGAAGAGTCGCGCATCACCCGTTCGACGCGGGCCACGTCGCGCAAGTAAACCGGCCGACCCTCGCGCCAGTCAAGCACCAGGTCCTCGAGATCGGCAATCTCGTACTGGCCGGCAAAGCGCAGCGTGTACTGGCGTCGCCCGACTTCCTGGAAGCCGCCGGAGACATCGTTGTTCTGCCCAAGGCGCTGGCCGATCCGAGTGAGATCCACGCCGATATTGGCTGCCTGATAAGGATCAAAGGTGATACGTACCTCGAACGGCCGCCCGCCGCGCGGATTGGCCGAGGACACGCCGGGGATGCGCTCGAGCCGCTCTTTGACGATCTCTTCGACGAAGTCCTGGTACTCGATGACCGGGCGGTTGTTGCCCGGCATCGGACGGATGGCAAACCAGGCCACGGTGTCGCCGAAGCGGTCGGAGCCCACGCGCACGGTCGGCTCGGTGACGTCGGCCGGATAGCGCGGCACCTGGTTCAAGCGGTTGATGACCTCGATGAGCGCGCGGTTGAGGTCTGCGCCGACGTCGAACTCCAAGTTGATCGAACCGCGACCCTGGCTGGCGGTGGCGGTCATGCGCTGCAGCCCCGGCACGTCGCGCAGCTGGTTTTCCTGCGGCTCGATGATCTCGGATTCGACCTCCGAAGGCGCAGCCGCGCGCCAGCCGGTAAAGATCGAGATCGTCGGGCGCTCGATATTGGGCGTCATCTGCACCGGCAGGCGAGACAGGCTCAAAAGCCCGAAGATCACCAGCAGAATGCAGCCGACGGCCACGGCCACCGGATTACTCAGGCCAAGTCGAGTCAAAGGCAAGTGGGTTTCTCCGCTATGTTTATTGTTCGGCTCGCGGGAGCCATCCCGCAGGGTCGATGATCAGGTGGACAACAGCAAGTCCGATTGGTGCCGTCAGATTTCTCAAAATCAGCTTCCTTGCTTCAGCTTTGTGATCTCCCTCACGCGTTCGGCATGAACTGCCCGGGCGATTGCCGGCCCCTCGAGGCCGCGTTCGACGAACGGTCGGGCATTCACGGCGGCGGCCGCGGCGTGAGCCCGGCGCAGAAAATCGGCCTGCGGATAGGGTTCGTTCTCACGACCCAGCCGCCCCCGCCGGTCAGCCTCGCAGGCCAGCAGGAAAGGCGCCAGGCGTTCGGGCCGCCGAAAGGCATCGAGCCGCTCGAACAGCCGCAGAACCGTTGCGGGCCTGAGCTCGAGCGCGCGGTGGGCGTGGAGATGATATTCGCCGACCAGCAAGGCCATGTCGCGGCACTCGACGCTTACGCGCAGGCGCTCGCAAACCGCTCGAATGGGCGCCAGCCCGGCTTTTTCGTGGCCGATATGCCGGGGCAGCTCGACTGCCGGCGTCAGGCCCTTGCCGAGATCGTGCACCAGCGCGGCAAAGCGCGCCGTCAGATCACCGCCCAGCCTGGCGGCCTGGTCAATCACCATCAGAGTGTGCACGCCGGCATCGATCTCGGGGTGATGCTCGGCCACCTGTGGGACGCCGAACAGCCGCTCGAGCTCGGGCAGAATCACCGCCAGCGCGCCGGTGTCGTGCAGCAGCTCGAAGCACTTCGAGGGCTGCGCTTCCATGAGCGCCGCAGACAGTTCCTGCCAGACGCGTTCGGGGACCAGGTGATCGACCTCACCGTCGGCCACCATGCGGCGGCAGAGCGCAAGCGTTTCTGCGGCGACGCCGAAGTCGGGAAAGCGCGCCTGGAAGCGCGCCAGCCTGAGAATGCGGACCGGGTCTTCGCGAAAGGCCGGAGAGACGTGACGCAGCACGCGATCTTTCAGGTCGCGGCGACCGCCAAAGGGATCGATGACCCGGCCTGTGACGTCTTCGGCCATGGCGTTGATGGTCAGATCGCGCCGCTCGAGATCCGCTTCCAGGGTCACCTCAGGGCCGGTGCGAAACACAAAACCGTGGTAACCGCGGCCGGCCTTGCGCTCGGTACGCGCCAGGGCATACTCCTCGCCCGTTTGCGGGTGCAGAAACACCGGAAAATCGCGACCAACGGGGCGAAAGCCACGCGCGTTCATGCATTCGGGCGTGGCCCCGACGACAACGTAGTCGGCATCCGCGGCCGGCCGGCCCAGCAGGCGATCGCGGACGACGCCGCCGACGCGATAGATTTCCAGCCCGGTCGTCGGATCGCCGCGCTGATCAGCCCCGCTCACGCCGGGCCTGACGGCGGAACTGCCGGTAGCGGGACTGCTTGTCGGTCGGCTTCAGCATCCGGGTTGCGCGCTCGGCCAGACCCCAGGGACGAATTCCGAGCTTCTTGAACCCGTTGCTCTCGCAGACGCTGTCGAGCTTGAGCGACTTGTAGTTGTCGCTGGAGAAGGGCTTGCCCGGAACGAAGTCGAAAATCAGGCCCTGCAGACGGGCAAGCGAATCGGGCAGGCCGACCACCAGACGCCTGAGCTCGAGCTGATCACGCTGCCAGCGAACGATATCGATCAGGGACCATTCCTCGGAGCCGCACAACTCGTAGACCCGGCCTGCATTGTCTTCGTCGAGCAGCACCCGCAGGAAGGCTTCGACCACATCATCGACGAAAACCGGGGCGAACTTCGCATTCGGGCGGGCCATCGGCAGTACGGGGCTGAGCTTCAGCAGGCCGGTAAAGCGATTGAGAAAGCTGTCGCCGGGACCGAAGATGGTCGAGGCGCGCAGAATGGTGCCAACCAGACGTCCATCACGTTGGGCCGCGCGCACGCGGGCCTCACCCTCGCCGCGGGTCCTGAGATAGTGGCTCTCGCCCCGCCCGGCATTGAGGCCGCTCATTTGAACCAGATGCGGTACGCCGGCGGCAACGCAGGCGTCAATGATGGTTTCGACCAGCTCGACATGCACGCGCCGGAAGCCGGCACCGCCGCGACCGCGCTCGTTGAGAATGCCGATCAGATTGATCGCCACATCATGGCCGCGCAGTTCTTCGGTCAGCGCCTCCGGATCGAAGGGATCGAACTGCCGGATCGTGGCCTGGGGTACCACCCACAGATGCTTGCAGCCCGGCGCGTAGCGCGTGGCCACCGTGACCTGATGCCCTTCGCGCGCCAGCCGGCGGGTCAGGTGCGAACCAACAAAACCAGAGCCGCCCAGAATCAGAACCTTCATGCTTACTCCAGCAGTGAACTGACGCCCATTCTACCGACCACCCGTCACGGCGGGCATGCAAAACCCGCGGCCGGCCCGGCGCCGGGAATCAGCTGGCCGGAAAGAAGCTCCGGCTGACGGGCCAGCTGCCACTCGTAAATCGTGGCAAAAGCCAGAACGCGTGGCACGTAATCCCGGGTTTCATAGTAGGGCAGCGTCTCGATCCAGACGTCCGGCGCGCTGTCCGGACGCTTGTCGAGCCAGCGATCGACCGCATTGGCACCGGCGTTGTAGGCCGCGGCCACCCGGATCCAGTGGCCGTCGAATTCCTGATAGAGCTCGCCCAGATGGGCAATGCCCAAGGGCACGTTGACCTCGGGGTCGGTCAGCGAATCGGCACCGTTGTAGCGCAGGCCGTTGCGGCGCGCCACCGCCCGGGCTGTTCCCGGCATGAGCTGCAGCAGGCCAAGCGCACCGGCGTGCGAACGGGCGTCGGGCTGCATCGCCGACTCGGCCCGCATCAGGCCGTAGGCCAGCGCCGGGTCGACGCCATAGCGCTTGGCTTCGGTCAATACGGTGCCCTTGACCGCCATCGGAAATCGCCAGGGATAAGCCTGACGCCGGCCGGCCTGATTGAGCGCGGTAATCGCCAGATGATGCCAACCGCGGCCGGCGGCAATCAGCGCTGCCTGCTCGATTTCGCGATCGATCAAGCGCCGCGAGAGCCGGCGCCAGCTCGTGCGGGCATGCCAGGACAGGCCGACCTCGAACAGCTCGAGCACCCGCTCGAACTCGGCGTCGCCGAGCAAGCGTCGCTGAATGGCATCGTCGGCGCGCAGCCGCTCTTCGCACAGGCTCAGCGGCTGCTCCAGATGGGCAGCGGCCAGAAAGCCGTAGTAATGCGCTTCGGTACTCAGCGAGGTGAAGGCAATCATGGCCTCGGGGCGCTCGAGCTCGGCCAGGGCGCGACCGCGCCAGAAACGCCATCTTGCCTCGGCCTGGTCGCGCAGCGACATCGCCTCGATGCTCGCCAGCACCTCCGACCAGTCGTCCTGTGCCATGGCCACGCGGGCGCGCCAGGCCAGGATCTGCTGATCACGCGCCGCTGAAGGCAGCGCGTCAATGGCGGCAAGCGCGGAAGAATCGAGGTCAACCGCACGAAACAGCGCAATCTCGCGGTCAATGGCCGCGCGGTCGGCGTCGCTCCAGGCAAACCCGGAAGACAGCGGGTGCCAGAGCCCGCTCGCGCTTTCCCAACTGCTGCGGGCCAGTTTTTCCAGTCCACGACGGATCAGCAGGCGTGCCATTTCCGAGTCGCGCCATTTTCGCGCCGCGCGCAGCGTCGCCGGGGTGCGCTGTGTCATCTCCAGCCAGCGATCGGCCCAGGGCGTCTCATCACGCGGCAGAAAGCGCTTGAGATAACGCGCCAGCCCGATCTCGCCGGCATCCACGGCCAGTCGAAAACGCTGCCAGGCGGTTTCGGCGTCCAGATGGCCTTCGCTCCGCCACCAGGCGAAGGCTTCGTCGCAGGCATCCGGCCGGGAGCGCCCCGACAGCCAGAGATCGCGAACCCATGCTGCCAGTCCCTGTGTATCGCCCTCACGAAGGCGGGCGCGCGCCACATGGCAGCGTACCGTCACATCCTTGCTGTCGGCACCATGCGCGAGCAGGTGCTCGAAGTCGTCGTTTTCACCCAGGCTGCGCAGCCAGGCGTTTTCGAGCTGCGAATGAAACGACCAGTCACGATAGCGCGCCAGAAACTGCGTCATCACCGGATAAGGCACCGAGTCGATGCGCTGCCGGAACAGCTCGAACTGCAGATAGGGCGTAAGCGAATAGTCGGGCAAGGCCTTGATGGCGGCGACCATACCGGCCTGGTCGCCGCGCCGGGCCGCCTGCCAGCCTTCCCTGAAGACCTCGCGCTCGCTCGCGCGTTCCGAGCCGGCGACATTGGCAACGGGCGCCAACGCCAGCAAGGCCAGAAATATCAGCAGTTTGGCTTTCATGTGCTGGAAGCTCTCATCATGGCCATCATCCTGCAGTCATACAGGGGTTCTGACAAGTCTCGGCGGCACCACCGGCTCGTGGCTGGAGTCGTTATCAGGCGACGGCCCGGCCGACGCCCTGCCTTGCTCCATCCGGCCCTCAGGCCGGATGTTCGGAGCGGTGATGCGTCAGGCCGTCGCCGGCAGCATCCGGCAGGTCGACATCGTCGCCGAGCTCCAGGGTCATCGACACCGGCTGATGATCGGAAAAAGTGACCGGCAGCGCGCGCAGCTCGCTGACGCGCATTTCGGGGGAGACCAGTATATGGTCGATCGCCCGCTGCGGCTGCCAGGAAGGAAAGGTCAGCACCGGATGCATGGGGCGCTCCAGGCCGGCTTTATCGCAGAAGCCGCGCACCTCGCGCGAGCCCGGGCCGCTGTTGAAGTCGCCCATGACGACCACATGCGGGTAATGCCGGACCAGCGAGGCGACATAGTCGAGCTGCTGGGTACGTGCCCGACGCCCCAGCGCCAGATGCAGCACCACCAACCAGAGCGCACGGTCGCCTTCGCCGAACCGGGTGACCAATGCGCCGCGGCCGGGAATTGCACCGGGCAGGCGGTGCTCCTCGACGTGATTGGGTTCCATGCGGCTGAGCAGGCCGTTGCCGGCGTGGGCCACGATGCCCACCTTGCGATTGCCCTGGTGCTGCCACCAGGGAAAACGGGCATGGGTGGCCAGATATTTCGCCTGATTCAGAAAGCCCGAGCGCAGGCTGCCGCAGTCAACCTCCTGCAAGGCGACGATGTCGTAATCGCGCGCCAGCTCGGCAATGGCGTCGAGGTTCGCCACGCGCTGATTGTTGGGCAGCACCTGCCGCCAGCTGCGCGTAAGGTATTCCCGATAGCGGCCGGTCGAGGTGCCGGCCTGAATGTTGTAGCTCAGCAGCCTCAACTGCCGGCCGGACACCGCCACGACGATCAGCCGGTGGTGTCTTCAGCCGACTCGGCAATCGCCGTTGTTTCTTCTTCGGCGGGGTCACCGTTCGCCGCGCCCAGATTCAGCGCCCGGGCTTCCTTGGCAACCAGAAAGTCCACGATTTCGAGCAGCTCATCATAGCTCTTGAGGCCGGTGGGGCTCACTTTCCACTTGCCCTGAACGATCACCGAGGGCGTTCCACGAATACCGTAATTGCGCACGTCATTGCGATTCTGGCGAATCTTGGCATCAACGGCGAAGGACTGCGAGGTATTGACGAAGCTGTCGGCGTCCACGCCGTGCTCGGCGTAGAACCGGGCGATGTCATCAAAGCTGCGGAACTGGCGCCGCTGATCATGCACCGCCTTGAACATGGCCTCATGTGTTTCAGCGGCAATCCCCATGACCTCCGCCGTGTAATAGGCCTTGGCGTACAAGTCCCAGCCGGGCTGCAATGCAACCGGCAGATGCTCGACCTCTACATAGTCGGGCTGGCGCTCCTCCCAGCTTTCCAGGTACGGCATGAAACGGCGGCAGGCCGGGCAGGGATAGCCAAAACCATCGACCACCACCACGCGGTCATCGGGTGTAGCGACCGGATTGCCGATCCGCTGGTAGTGCTGTCCTTCCTCAAAGGTTTGCGCCAGCAGCGAGCCGGCCAGCAGTACGCTGGCGGCGGCGGCCAGGTTCAGAAACTTGCGCATTGCACTCTCCATGGTTGTCGTGCCTTGTATGGCTCAGTCAGACCCGCCCGATGCGGGCGAGTTCCGGAAACTCTGTCGCCGCAGTTTACCAGCGTGCCGTGTGCAGCCCTTCGATGTAGGAACTGACGGCCTCGATTTCCTCATCGCTCATGTTTTCGGCCACGGCAACCATGATCTTGCTGTAAGAATCATCATCGCCGCTGGTCACGCCGTTGCGATAGTCCTGCAGACGACTCTGGGTGTAGTCGGCGTGCTGGCCGCCCAGGCGCGGGTAATAGGCGCCCTTGATGCCGCTGCCCGAGGGGCCATGGCAGGCTGCGCAGGCCGGCACACCCGAGTCGGCGTTACCGGCCTGATAAATGGCTTCGCCCTTTTCGACCAGCACTTCGTCGGCCACGCCAGCCTTGAGCGTTTGCTGCTCGTAGTAGGCTGCCAGATCGGCCAGATCCTGATCGCTCATATCCGCCACGATGGGATACATCTCCGGTACGTTGCGCTCCTGTTCGCGAATCAGGCGCGACTGCCGGGCCGCGTAGCCGGCGTGCTGCTCGGCCAGCTTCGGCCAGATGCTGACCTGGGAATTACCGTCCATGCCGTGACAGGACGCACATACAGCCGCCTTTTCCTTGCCGGCTTCGGGATCGCCCACCACCTGCGCGTGCGCCAGAAGGGGTGCCGATGCCAGCAGCATCACCAGAAATCGAGCCATTTGGATCCTTCTCCTGATTGGAAACCTGAACCTGATATTATCGCCTCTAAGCATCTGCCGTGCCAGCATCAATCCTCATGCAAGCCGTCAAACCGCTGCTTCGGCGGGCCGAATACCTGATCAGCGTTCATCAACGCGCGCAGCTGCCCCCCGACGCGGGCAGAGAAGTGGCGATCGCCGGTCGTTCCAACGCCGGCAAATCCAGCCTGATCAATCGACTCTGCGACCGCAAATCACTGGCGCGCACCAGCCGCACTCCCGGGCGCACCCGGCAGCTGGTGTTTTTCCGCCTTGATGAACAGCGACACCTGGTCGATCTGCCGGGGTATGGGTTCGCGCGCGTGGGCGGCGACCTCAAGCGTCACTGGGCAGGCCTGATTCAGGGTTACCTGGAACGCCGCCAGGCGCTGAGCGGACTGGTCATCGTCATGGACATCCGCCACCCGCTCAAGCCCGGCGATATCGACCTGGCCAACTGGGCGGCCCATCGCGGCCTGCCTCTGCACCTGGTATTGACCAAGGCCGACAAGCTGGGGCGCGGCAAGCAGAAAGAAGCGCTGATGCGGGTGCGCAACGCGGTCGACGAGACAGTGGGTGTCCAGGCATTTTCCGCCACCAGCGGCCAGGGCCTGGAAACGCTGGAAGCCGTGATGGCCAAGTGGCTGCTGCCTCAGCTGTCGCCCGCAGCCCGCGACACTCCGGGCCAGTAGTCCAGCCGGGTCAGCTCCCGATCGAGCAGGCTCGGCTCGCCCAGCCTGAGTGCGATCAGGTCCTTGAGATTTGCGAAGCTGTCGATATCAACGCGCTCGAAGCGACAGGCCACCTTGCGCTCGTCCACTCGCAGCACGCGCACCCTGAAGTACATCTGCATGGTCGAAGCAGACTTCAGACCGGAGACTCGCAGCGACAGCCCGCCGTGCGATATCGCGGCAAAACCGGCCGGTGCGGCCAGTTCGATCAGCGCCCCGTTGATCGACAGGTCGAGCAACCTGGCGGGCTGCCCCCGATGTTCCTCATCGAGCATCAGCTCACAGTCGGCCGTGAGAGAAAACCGTTGGAAGCGGCGTCGATCCTGCTCGCACATGGTGGACTCGATTTACCCGACGTGGCCGGGCAGATAGCTTGAAGCCTGTTTGCAATCTACAATGCCTGCATGGGCACTATCCGCACAACAGAGACAGCCGGCGGGGCTATTCCGACAGGCGGTCGGCAAATACTGCCGGCACTCGGCCTGGCACCCATGGCGGGCGTAACCGACAAGCCGTTTCGGCTGTTGTGCCGCCAGCTCGGCGCCGATCTGGCCACGTCGGAGATGACCAGCTCCGATCCCTCGCTGTGGCATACCCGCAAATCGCGCGAGCGCATGGACCACGCCGGCGAACCCGGACCGGTGAGCGTACAGATTGCCGGCACCGTGCCCGAGCGCATGGCCGAGGCGGCGCGCTACAACGTCGACCACGGTGCCGAGATCATCGACATCAACATGGGCTGTCCGGCCAAGAAGGTCTGCAAGGCCTGGGCCGGGTCGGCCCTGATGCGCGACGAGAGGCTGGTCGCGCGCATTCTCGAAGCGGTAGTGGCCGCCGTCGAGGTGCCGGTCACGCTCAAGATCCGCACCGGCTGGGACGCAGACCAGCGCAACGGCCCCGCCATCGCGCGCATCGCCGAAGAATCCGGCGTTGCTGCCCTGGCCGTCCACGGCCGCACCCGCGATCAGAAATACACCGGCCGGGCCGAGTACGACACGATTGCACAGATCGTCTCGCAGCGGCGCATTCCGGTGTGGGCCAACGGCGACATCGACTCGCCGGAGCAGGCGCGTCGAGTGCTCGATTACACTGGCGCCGCCGGCCTGCTGATCGGTCGCGCGGCCCAGGGCCGACCCTGGATCTTCGGCGAGATCGCGCATTACCTGGCCACCGGCGAGCGCCTGCCCGAGCGACCGGTCAACGACGTGCGCGACATCCTGCTCGGACACCTCGAAGCCCTTTACGCTTTCTACGGCGAGAGCCGGGGCGTGCGCATCGCGCGCAAGCACCTGGGCTGGTACGCGAAAGATCGCCCTGAAAACGCCGGCTTTCGCCGAATCGTCAACCGCGCCGAATGCGCCCGGGATCAGCTCGAGCTGACGCGCAGCTACTTCGACGCGCTCGCCGAGGGCGTCGAGCCCGGGCTGTCGACGGCAGCCTGAAGCCCCACGGCAGCAGCCAGCGCAACCTCGCAGCCGCTGTCGACCTTGAAAGAAAGCAGCTCGTCGGCGCGCGTGCGGCCGCGGTTGACTGCGGCAATGGACAGACCGCGGGCGGCGGCCGCGCGCACCAGGCGAAAGGCCGAGCCGACCACCAGCGAACTGCCGGCGACAAGCACCGCCGAGGCCCGCGCCACGGCCGCGTCCACCGCCCGGCGCGTGGCCGGCGGCACGGTTTCGCCAAAAAACACCACCTGCGGCTTGAGCCGGCCGCCGCAGATGGCGCACTCAGCTACCGTAAAACCCGGCCAGTCGGCCTCGTCAAGCCGGGCGTCGCCGTCAGCATTGATGCCCTGCACCTCGGCCCTCCAGCCCTGATTGAGATCAGCCAGGCGCCGCTGCAGCTCCGCGCGGTCGCTGACCGCGCCGCAGTCAAGGCAGCACACGCGATCAAGCCGGCCGTGCAGCTCAACCAGGCGCTGCTGCCCCGCGCGCCGGTGGAGACCGTCGACGTTCTGCGTCACCACCCTTTCCAGCCGGCCAGCGCGCTCGAGCTCGACCAGCGCCCGGTGGGCAGCGTTGACTTGCGCGGCGGCCATGATCGGCCAGCCAAAAAAGCTGCGCGCCCAGTAGCGTCGCCGCGTGGACTCACAGCGCACGAAATCCTGATAAAGAATCGGCTGGCGCTGCAGCCAACGCCCGCTGCCGTCGCGGTAGGCGGGAATCCCCGAATGCGTGGAAATGCCGGCGCCGGTCAGCACCAGCAGGCGGTCGTTCGAACCGATGAACTCGGCCAGACGCGCCACGTCTCCGGCCGGCACGTTAATCAGCTCGGCGGGGCGCATTTCAGGAATGCGAACCGAGGGTGACATGCTTGCGAGATTAGCATTTGCGCTGCAACGCTGCGCGAAGGGGTGGGGATTTCCTGCGTGATCGAGTGTTGACGTCACCGGTCACGGTGCGAGTTTCGACAATTCAAAATCAAAGTCAAAGGCGGTTTCGCCCGGGCCCGCTTCGCGGGGTCTTGCGGCGACTCACTTTTGTCAATTACGACAAAAGTAAGCAAAAACGCTCTCTAACTTCAAAGTCCCACGCTCGGTTACCTCGGGAGATGGGCGACTGTGGGGGCTGGCCCCTTCGGTGAGCGGGCTTCGCGAGTGCCCGGCTGGTCGCGTGGTGCCCGGGATGATTTCCGAAAATGGCCATGGGAGGGATCATGGGCTTGCGCTTGGGATGGGTTACACCTGGCGCTTTGCGCGCGCTGGCTGTGGGGAGCGGAGGCGATAGAGATGGAAGTCAGCCAAAGATCGCCGAGTGGCCAATCTCGCAGCCCGGAAGCCAGAAGCCATCCCAGCGCCATCCGAAGCCAACCGATCGAAGCCGGGCCGCCTTGGTGCCGGCTTCGCCCCATTGCAGCAATGGCCACCAGATCCTCCGACGGAGTGCTCGCGAAGGCACCGTCGCGAAGGGGCCAGCCCGCACAGCAAGCAAGTTCTGAGAAAAAGAGCGTGGGACTTTGACTTTCAAGCGCGCTTTTTCGTGCCTTTTTTCGCGCTGGAAAAAAGGTACCCGCCCAAAGAGCTTGCGAAGCAAGCCGGGCGGAATGCCTTTGACTTGTCGAGACCCGCGCAGCGGGCCTGCGGCGCCAGCGCCCAATCCACGGCTCACCCGTGAAATACCGCCCGGCATCGCCGGCAAACCACCAGAACAAGCCCGTCAGCCCTATAATGGAGACACCCCAAAACCACCTGATGGAACATGACTTTCCCAGCAACCCGCATGCGCCGCACGCGTGCCAGCGGCTTTGCCCGTGAACTCGCGCGCGAGACCCGGCTTTCGCCGGCCAACCTGATTCAGCCGGCTTTCGTGCTGGAAGACGCCAACGGCCGCGAGGCGGTCGATTCGATGCCGGGCATCGAGCGCGTCGGCCGCAATGGCCTGTTCGAGCTGGCCGAGCGCTGCCTGGCGGCCGGCATTCCGGCGATGGCGCTGTTTCCCGTCGTCGCGGCCGAAGACAAGAGCGAGGACGCCGCCGCGGCCTGGCGCGAGGACGGCCTCATCCCGGAAACCGTGCGCGCGCTCAAGGCGCGCTTTCCGGAGCTGGGCGTGATCACCGACCTGGCACTCGACCCCTATACCAGCCACGGTCTGGACGGCATCGCCGACGAAGACGGCTACGTACTCAACGATCGCACGGTCGACGTGCTGGTGCGCCAGGCCCTGGCCCATGCCGCCGCCGGTGCCGATGTCGTCGCCCCTTCGGACATGATGGACGGGCGCGTCGGCGCCATCCGCGAGCAACTCGAATCAGACGGCCACGTCAACACGCTGATTCTCAGCTACGCCGCCAAGTACGCGTCGAGCTACTACGGTCCGTTCCGCGACGCGGTCGGCTCGGCGGCCAGCCTGGGCAAGGCCGGCAAGGAAGGCTTTCAGATGGATCCGGCCAACAGCGACGAGGCGCTGCGCGAAGTGGAGCTCGACCTCGACGAGGGCGCCGACTGGGTGATGGTCAAGCCCGCCCTGCCCTACCTCGATGTCATCCGCAGGGTGCACGAGACCTTCGGTGTACCGACGTTTGCCTACCATGTCTCCGGCGAGTACGCCATGCTCAAGGCCGCCGTCGCCAACGGCTGGCTTGACAACGACAAGGTGCTGCTCGAGACCCTGATTGCCATGCGCCGCGCCGGCGCCAGCGGGATCCTCACCTACGCCGCACTGGAAGCGGCCGGGTTGATGACCGACTGATGAAAAGGCAAAGCCACAGGCTCGCGGTGTTCGGCCGGCCGGTGGCGCACAGCCTGTCGCCGCGCATTCACCGCCTGTTCGGCGACGCGCTCGGCATCGGGGTCGACTACACCGCCATCGAGGCGGGCATCGACGAGCTGTCCGATCGGCTGGCGGCGTTTCGAAATGAAGGCGGCACGGGTGCCAACCTGACCGTACCGCTCAAGCAGGCCGGGCTGAAGCTGTGCACGGATATCGACCGCCCGGCTCGCCAGGCGAAGGCGGTCAACACCCTGCGCCTGGCCGAAGACGGCTGGCGGGGCTACAACACCGACGGCGCTGGGCTGCTGCTGGATTTTGACCGCCTGGGCATCGACCCGGCCGGGCGGCGCATTCTGATCGTTGGCGCCGGCGGCGCGGTGGCCGGCATTCTTGGCCCGCTGCTCGAGCGTCAACCGACGGAAGTTGCCATTATCAACCGCACGGCCGAACGCGCCGCAGCGCTGGCGGGCAAGTTCGCTCACCTGGGCCCGATCACCGGCGGCGGGTTCGAGTCCGGCCCGGGGGGTCGGTTTGATCTGCTGATTCAGTCGACCAGCGCCGGTCACGACAGCGAGCTACCGCCGCTCGATCGAGGCTGGCTGACCAAAGACGCCACCACATACGATCTCAACTACGGCCCGGCGCACGAAGCCTTCGCGCGCTGGTGTCGCGACCGCGATCTGCGCGTCCACAGCGGATTCGGCATGCTGGTCGGCCAAGCGGCCCTGGCCTTCGAGATCTGGACGGGACAACGACCACCCCTTGCGCCGGTGCTCGAAGCGTTAGTGTAGCCCGCTGAGAAACACCGCTTCAGCGGCCCGGGCAATCGATGCTCTCGATCCGACGCTCCTCGCCTTCGATAACCAGGGCCGACAGCGCCCCGCCCCAGACGCAACCGCTGTCAAGGCAGACGACACTACCGTTGTCGTAAAGCCCGAGCCGCGACCAGTGGCCGAAAATCAGCGTCCAGCCCTGCCAGCCGGCATGCAGATGCTCATACCAGGGCGCAAAGCTGGCCGGTGCGCTGTCGGGATCACCCTTGTTGGCCAGGTGCAGGTGGCCGTCGGCGCTGCAAAAGCGCATGCGCGTCAGCGCGTTGGTGATGGTGCGCAAACGCTCGCCGTCCGGCAGACCGGCATGCCAGCGCGCGGGCTCATCACCGTACATATGGTTGAAAAACTGCTCAGGCGACTCGGACAGCGCTTGCTCAACCTCGGCGGCGCGGGCGCGGGCCTGTTGCGGCCCCCAACGAGGGTCGACGCCGGCGTGCACTAGCGCCAGCCCGGCCGGCTCATCAAACCACATCAGCGGGCAACGCCTGAGCCACGCGAGCAGCTCTTCTCTGCGGGCATCATTCAGGATGGCATCGAACTCGGGATTGGGCTTGCCCAACAGCCCACGCGCGTAAGCGAGCAGGTGCAGGTCGTGATTCCCCAGCACCGTGGTCAAGACCTCGCGCAGAGAGTGAACCAGGCGCAGGGTGGCCAGCGACTCGCCACCGCGGTTGACCAGATCGCCGGCCAGATACAGGCGATCGGCTGCCGGATCGAAACGCAGCCGCTCGAGCAGGCGCTCGAAGGGCTCGCGGCAGCCCTGCAGATCGCCAACGAAGATCTGCCGCGCTGTCATTCACGCCCTCGCCACGGTGCCACGCTGACCACGACGTCGAAGACCTCGGTCGACTCGCTCAGCAAGCGCTTGCGCACCGCCGCGGCAATGCGGTCGGCCGCATCGAGCGAGAGCCCGCCGTCGAGCAGGATGGAGACATCCATGACGATCTGGCCGCCCATCCGCCGGGTGCGCAGTTCACGAAAGCCGTGGACTTCGTCGACCGCCATGATGATGCTGCCGAGCTTCTTCTGCTCACCGCGCGAGACCCCGGTATCAACCAGCTCGACCAGCGCGTCGAAGGCAAAACGCCCGCCCATCCAGGCGACCGTGCCGGCGACGACAATCGCGGCGGCAGTATCCAGCCACAGATAACCGGCGCGCGTGCCGAGCAGGCCGGCAATGACGATGACCGACGAGAACGCATCGGAGCGGTGATGCCAGGCGTTGGCCATGATCAGGCTCGAGCGCGAGCGCTTCGCCACCGCCCGCGTGTACCAGAACAGCGCTTCCTTGATGCCCACCGAGCCGAGCGCCACCCACAGCGCCAGCCAGCCGGGCTGCAGCAGGCGCTCGGGCTCGAGCAGGCGCATCACCGCATCAGCGATGAAGCCGATGGCCACGGCCAGCAGCAGCACTCCGACAATGGCTGCCGCCACCGTCTCGATGCGGCCGTGACCGTAGGGATGATTGTGATCGGGCTCGATGGCGCCCCAGCGAGATGCCACCAGCACGACTGCATCACTGACCAGGTCAGAGAGCGAATGGATGCCGTCGACGATCAGCGCCTGCGACTGACCCGCCACGCCGGCAACGATCTTGCCCACCGCCAGCACAAGGTTCCACAGCGCGCCGACAATGGTGACGCGACGCTTGTCGGGCCAGTGCTCATCGACCTCGGCGCTGGAGCCAGATGCTGCTGCCATGTCTCGCAAAAGTTTCGGCGGGCCAGCCATTGTAGCTGCCGCGGAGATCAGCTGGGCGTAGCGGCCCGCTTGAAGGTCGCAAACACCAGGTTGTACGGATTGGACTGGTCGGCCGGCCGCGATCGCATCTTTGCCAACTGCCAATCCACTTCCGGCCATTCGGGAAACACCGTATCGCCGGTGATCACCGCATCGATCAGGGTCAGCTCCAGACGGTCGGCACGATCCAGCGCTTTACTATAAATCTGCCCGCCTCCGATCACCATGACCCGCGCGGCGCCGGCGCGGTCGATAGCCTCGTCCAGGCTCGCGGCCAGCAGTACGCCGTCGGGCAACTCAAGGCCGGAGCGACTGATCACGACGTTTGTCCGCCCCGGCAGCGGTCGACCGATGGACTCGAACGTCCGTCGCCCCATGACGATCGGAGAGCCCATCGTCACCGCCTTGAAGTGCTTCAGATCAGCCGGCAGGTGCCAGGGCATGCCGCCGTCGCGCCCGATGACGCGGTTTCTGGCCATTGCGGCCACCAGGGTGATTTCAGTCGCTTCTTGCTGCATCCAGTGCTCCAGCGTCAGGCCGTTCTAGACCGCGATCGGGGCGCAGATGGCCGGGTGGTAGCGATAGCCTTCCAGGCGAAAATCCTCGAAAGTGAAGTCGCTCAGCTGTCGCCGGGGCTTGATGTCCATGCGCGGCGCCGGAAACGGCTCGCGCGACAGCTGCTCGTCGACCTGCTCGAGGTGATTGAGATAGATGTGGGCGTCGCCGAAGGTGTGAATGAACTCGCCGGGCTTGAGGCCCGTGACCTGGGCGACCATCAGCGTGAGCAGCGAATAGCTGGCGATGTTGAAGGGCACGCCCAGAAAGCAGTCGGCCGAGCGCTGATAGAGCTGGCAGCTCAAGCGCCCGTCGGCAACGTGGAACTGGAACAGGCAGTGGCACGGCGCCAGCGCCATCCGGCCGGCGCGCGCGTTTTGCTGCGGCGAGATCGACTCATCGGGCAGGTCGGCCGGGTTCCAGGCGGTGACCACGTGGCGGCGCGAATCGGGGCGCTGGCGGATCTGTTCGACCACCTCGTCGAGCTGATCGATGGTGGCGCCGTCGGGCGTCGGCCAGCTGCGCCACTGGGTGCCGTAGATCGGCCCCAGACTGCCGCGCTCGTCGGCCCAGTCGTCCCAGATCTTCACGCCGTGTTCCCGGAGGTAGGCGATGTTCGTGTCGCCGCGCAGAAACCAGAGCAGCTCGTGGATGATCGAGCGCAGATGGAGTTTCTTGGTGGTCACCAGGGGGAAGGATTCCGCCAGGTCGAAGCGCAGCTGGTGGCCGAAGACGCTCAGCGTGCCGGTGCCGGTGCGATCGTCCTTGCGGCTGCCGTTGTCGCGCACGTGACGCAGCAGATCCAGATAGTTCTTCACGAGCGGCTCCGATAAGCCCAGGTCATCAGGGCCACGCCGGTGATGAACATCGGCAGCGACAGGATCTGACCCATGGTCATCCAGTCGAGGGCGACGAAACCCAGGTGCGCGTCCGGCTCGCGATAAAACTCGGCGATGAAGCGAAACACGCCGTAACCGACCAGGAAAGCACCGCCCACGGCGCCGACAGGCCGCGGCCGGGCCGAGTAGAGCCACAGGATCACGAACAGCGCCAGGCCCTCGAGCGCGGCCTGGTAGAGCTGAGACGGGTGGCGCGCGAACTCGTCGAGCGCGCCGGTCAGGTATTGTTCGTACAGGGTCGCAGAGCCGCGCCCGCCGGCCTGAATGGATCCGGGAAAGATCACCGCCCAGGGCACGTCGGTGGTGCGGCCCCAGAGCTCGCCGCCGATATAGTTGCCCAGACGCCCGGCGGCCAGACCGATGGGCACCAGCGGGGCCACGAAATCACCCAGGCGCAGAAAACCGCAGCCCAGATGGCGACCGTATGCCCAGATGGCGACCAGCACGCCGACCAGCCCGCCGTGGAAACTCATGCCCCCGTCGCGAATGCGAAACAGAAACAGCGGATCGGACAGCAGCTGGTCAAAACCGTAGAACAGCACGTAGCCCAGCCGCCCGCCGACGATCACGCCGACCACACCCCAGAACAGGAAGTCGCCGATTTGCTGCGGCTTCAGTGGCGCATCCTCACGCCGCGCGCGCAGACGGCCCAGCAGCCAGAAGGCGCCGAAGGCCACCAGGTACATCAGGCTGTACCAGTAGATGGCAAAGCCGCCGATCTCGATGGCCACCGGATCGATGCTGTGGAAATGGAAGTCGGACTGATTCATGGCGCCAGATTATCGCAGAAGACCACCCTGCAGTTGAACGCGGGATTCAACGGCGCACGGACACCGGCGAGCTGCCTCAGAGTCCGGCCGCAAGCGGCACCCGGCGTGATCCCTTACCATGACCGCATGAACCCGCAGCAGCCGCACAACCGACTGAACGATGCCCTTAGCCCCTACCTGCTTCAGCACGCCGGCAACCCGGTGGCCTGGCAGCCCTGGGATCGCGAGGCGCTGGCGATGGCGCGCACGCTCGACAAGCCGATTCTGCTGTCGATCGGCTACAGCGCCTGCCACTGGTGCCATGTGATGGCGCGCGAGTGCTTCGACAACGACGAGATCGCCGAGCGCATGAACGCCTACTTCGTCAACATCAAGGTCGACCGCGAGGAGCGCCCGGACCTCGATCACATCTATCAGCTTGCTCACCAGTTGCTCACGGGCCGTGGCGGCGGCTGGCCGCTGACCGTCTTTCTCGACCCGGCCAGCCACGCGCCGTTCTTTGCCGGCACCTATTTTCCGCCCGAGCCACGTCACGGCATGATTGCTTTCGGCGACCTGCTTGCGCGCATCCATCAGGTCTGGTCGACGCGCCGCGACGAGCTGCGCGCGCAGCATCTGCAGGTACAGGAAGCCCTGCAGGCCGTGGCCACGCCGCGGCCCGGCGGCGAGGCCGACCTGGAGTCGGCGCTGGAGTCATTCATCGCCGAGGCCGGCGCGCGCTTCGACCGCGATAACGGCGGCTTCGGCACCGATGGTCCGAAATTCCCCCAGGCACCCCAGCTGGCCGCCCTGGCCGAGCTCGAAGGCGGCCAGCCGGCGCAGATGCTTGGCGACAGCCTCACGGCCATGGCGCGCCTGGGCCTGCACGACCAGCTCGGCGGCGGCTTTTTCCGCTACTGCGTCGACGCCGTCTGGGAGATTCCCCACTTCGAGAAGATGCTCTCCGACAACGCCCTGCTGCTGGGGCTGTACGCCCGCGCGGCCAGGCGCTGGCGGCGCGCGGACTTTGGCGCCGTGTGCGATCACCTGGTGGAGTGGCTCGAGCGCGAAATGAGTCTGGAGAGCGGCGGATTTGCCACCAGCCTGAATGCCGAAAGCGCCGACGGCGAGGGCGCCTATTACGTGTGGACGCGCAAGGAGGTGGCCGAGCGCCTGCCCACCGACGAGCAGGATCTGTTCAGCGCCCGTTTTGGCCTGGATGGCCCGCCCAATTTCGAAGGCGAAGCCTGGCATCTGGTCATGGCCCGCTCCACAGGCGAGCTGGTCGATGAAGGCCTCGACGAAGGCGAGATCGGACGCCGTATCGAATCGGCGCGCAGCCGCCTGCTCAAGGCCAGATCGGAGCGCCCGGCACCGAGCCGCGACGACAAGATGCTGGCCAGCTGGAACGGGCTGATGATCGAAAATCTGGCCGCCGCCGGCCGGCTGCTCGGACGTGAAGGCTGGCGCGAGCGCGCGGCGAAGGCTCTTGACAGCGTGGCGGTGAACCTGTTCGGCCAGGAACCCCCACGAGCGGTCTGGCGCAATGGACGCAGCGCCCAGACCGCGCTGCTCGACGAACATGCCAACGTGCTGGTCGCCTGCCTGGAACTGCTTTCCTGGCGCTTCGAGATTCGCTGGCTCAATCTCGCCCGGCGCATCGGGCAGCGCATCGTCGAGCAGTTCGTCGACGAAGCCAGCGGCGCGCTGCATCTGACGCCGCGCGATCATGAGCACCTGCTGACCCGACCGCTGGCGCACGCCGACGACGCGACGCCGGCGGGCGCCGGCCAGGCGGCCATCGGCATGAGCAGGCTCGGCCAGCTGTGTGGCGAGCCGGGGCTGATCGATGCCGCGCACCAGGCCATTGCGGCGGCCCGCGGCGATATCGCGCGCTCGGCCCTGGCGCACGCGACCTTGCTGCGCGCCTGGCGCATCCTGGAGCACCCACCGCCGCAGATCATGCTGGCCGGCCCCGCTGACCCGGTGGCCGAGTGGCAGCGCCAGCTGGCGGCCACGAACCGCTGCGAGGTCTACCGCCTGCCCGCCGGGCTGGCCGTCGAGGACCTGCCCCAATTGCTCAGACCGCTGGCCGACGAAGAACGGGCCACCGCCATGATCTGCCTGGGGCAGCGCTGTCTGGCGCCGGTACATTCTTTCGAGGCCATCGAGTCGCAGCTGGCCGAGGCCGATGGCTGGCATTCCTGAGCAGGCGTTTGCGCGTAAAATCGGCTGACCATGAGCTTCGCCCTGCCCAATTATCACGCCCTTGGCGTGCTGCTGCTGTTGCTGCTGGCGCTGGTGCTGTTCTCGCGCGATCGTATTCCGCTCGAGACCAGCTCGCTGGTAGTGCTGGCCATTCTCACCATCGGATTCCAGATCTTCCCCTATGTCGGCCCGGACGGGCGCGAGCTCAGCCCCACCGACTTCTACGCCGGCTTCGGTCATCAGGCCCTGATCGCGGTGTGTGCCCTGATGATTCTCGGCCACGGCCTGATCCGCTCCGGCGCGCTGGAACCGGTAGGCCGCGGCCTGGCGATTTCCTGGCGCAAGGCGCCCAAGCTGTCAATGCTCGCCACGCTGCTGATCTGCGCGGTGCTGAGCGCTTTCATCAACAACACGCCGATCGTGGTCATGCTGCTGCCGATCCTCATCGGCGTGGCGATTCGCACCAAGCAGTCGCCCTCGGCGCTGCTGCTTCCCGTGGGCCTGATCAGTATCGTCGGCGGCATGTCGACCACCATCGGCACCTCCACCAACCTGCTGGTCGTGTCGGTGGCTGCCGACATGGGCGTGGCGCCCTTTCGCATGTTCGACTTCATCGTGCCGGCCGCCATCGCCGGCGCGATATCGGTGCTCTACCTGTGGCTGGTGGCGCCGCGGCTGATACCCGAGCGACCGGTGCCGATGCAGTCGACGGTCAAACGGCTGTATACCGCCCAGATCCGCCTGGGCAAGTCCAGCGAAGCGGTGGGCAAGACCCTGGCCGTGGCGATCGAGCGCTGCAGCGGCAATCTCAAGGTCGAAAAGATTCAGCGCGGGCCCGGCGTGTTCGTCACGCCGCTGCCGGATGTGACCCTCAAGGCCGGTGATCGCATCACCACCACCGATACCCGGGACAACCTGAGGGAGTTTGCCCACCTGCTCGGCGGCCGGCTTTTTTCGGGTGACGTGGAGGTCAACGACAATCACCCGCTGGGTCCGGGCGACCACAAGATCGCCGAAGTGGCGGTCACGCCGCAGTCCAGGCTGGTGGGCTCGCGCATCAGCGAGGCGCGGCTGCTGTCGCGTTACGGTCTCAGGCTGCTGGCCCTGCACCGCTACAACCGCGAGAACCAGACCCGCTCGACCGGCCTGGACAACACCGTGCTCAGATCAGGCGACGTACTGCTGGTGCAGTCACCCGGCGCGCGTCTGAACAAGCTCAAGGAAGGCGGCGACCTGCTGGTACTCGACGGCTCGGTCAACCTGCCCAAGACCTCCAAGGCGCCGCTGGCCCTGAGCATCATGGCGCTGGTGGTTGTCGTCGCCGCCACCGGCATCCTGCCGATCGCCATCAGCGCGGTGGCGGGTGTGCTGACCATGTTGCTCACGCGCTGCCTGAACTGGAAGGAGGCAATGAATGCGCTGTCCATTCAGGTGGTGATGATCATCGTGGCCTCGCTGGCGCTGGGCGCGGCGCTGATGCGCACTGGCGGCGCCGACTGGCTGGCGCAGATCCTTCTGGCGGTCAGCTTCGGGATTCCGTCATGGGCGATCCTGGGCCTGTTGATGCTGGCGATGGCGGCGCTGACCAACGTGGTGTCCAACAACGCTGCGGCGGTGATCGGCACACCGATTGCCATCAGCCTGGCCCAGCAGCTGATGCTGCCGGCCGAGCCTTTTGTGCTGGCGGTGCTGTTCGGCTCCAATTTGAGCTTTGCCACACCCATGGCCTATCAGACCAACCTGCTGGTCATGAATGCCGGCGGCTACAAATTCAACGACTTCGTGCGCGTCGGATTGCCATTGATGCTGGTACTGTGGGTTGTTCTCACACTGACGCTGTCGTATGCCTACCAGATCTAGACCGCTGCTGACGAGCCTGGCGCTGGCGGCGCTGCTGCTGACCTGCTCCGTGGCCAGCGCCGGAAACCGGCCGCGCGTGATCACGCTGGCGCCGCATCTGACCGAGCTGGTGTTCACTGCCGGCGCCGGCGACACGCTCGTCGGCGTGGTCGACTACAGTGACTGGCCCGAACAGGCGCGCGAACTGCCGCTGATCGGCGACGCCTTCCGCTTCGACATGGAGACCATTCTTGGCCTGGATGTCGATCTGGCGCTGGCCTGGACGGGCGGCACGCCGGCAGCGGTCGGCGACCGACTCGAGCAGTTGGGCATCGAGGTAATGTGGCTCGGCACGCGAACCCTGACCGACATCGCCCGCGCTCTGACCCGGATCGGCAACCGCCTGGGATCAGCCGATCAGGCGAGGACGGCGGCAGCGGATTTTCGCGCCGAACTTGAAGCACTGCGTTCCGACCACAAGGCCGACAGCGATGTGGCGATCTTTTACCAGGTGTCGGCGCGGCCGCTGTTCACGCTCGGCAAGACGCATGTCATTACCCAAGTTTTCGAGGCTTGCGGCGCTCGCAACGTCTTCGACGACCTCGACACCGAAGCCGCCTCGATCGATCGTGAAGCCGTCATTGCGCGCACGCCTGAACTGATCATCGCCAGCCTGCCGGAATCCGGCGAAGACCCGCTGACGATCTGGCGCGACACCCGCATGGTGGAAGAGGGCCAGACCCGGCTGGAGGCAGTCGAACCCGAACGCCTGGTGCGCCCCACGCCGCGCATCGTCGAAGGCATTCGCTACGTCTGCGGCCTGGTGGAACAGCTGGAAGCCGACAGCGAAACGAGACCGAGCGACTGAGCCGCCGGTTCGGGCTCAGCCGAGCTCCAGATCCAGCATCAGGAAACGTTCGTGCGTCAACACCCGACGACCGGGTGTCACCTCCAGCGGCGCGGCAAATCCCGGCCCGTTGCACACGAAAGTGTGGAATTCGCCGTTTTCCCCGCAGGGATCGACCCCGGCCGGCAGCGCGGCCAGCAGCTCGTCATCAAGGGGCGCGCCCAGCAGCGTCTCGGGCAGATGCCAGGTATCGACGCAGACGATAACCACGCGCCATGGCGGGCGCGCCAGGGTTCGGGCCAGCTCGTCGGTGGGCGTGTGCCAGATCGGGAAAACAACCTCCCAGCCCATGCCGTCAAAGCTCTGCTCGCGCCACTGCCGCATGTCGTCAAGCGCCAGATCCCCGCAGGCAATCGTATCGATGCCCCGCTCCAGAAAGGGCTGCAGACCCGCAGCCATGCGCTTTTCATATTCCTGGTTGTCGCAACCGTCGGGCAGGCCAATGACGGTCAGCGGCAAGCCGAGCACTTCGGCCTGCTTGCGCAGCACCGTATCGGAAGTGCCGTGCATTGCCACCCGGCCGTTGCCTGCGTTGACGGTGGTGATCAGCGCCTCGACTCGCCATGCCGGATCGCGCCGGAGCTTGTCGAGCATGTACAGGCTGTCCTTGCCGCCGGAGGACAGCACAACCAACGGTCGGCGACTCATGCCCGAACCGCGTCCATGGTCAATGCGTGCAGCAAAGCCCGGGGACGGGCTTGTCCTGCACTGTCGTCACTGCCTGCGGTGGTGTCGCTGTTGTTCATCATGGCTTGCCGGGCTTTTCCTTCCAGCCCAGCAGCACGCGCGCCAGCGCCGGCAGCAGCAGCATGGCGCCGATCATGTTGAAGATGAACATGAAGGCCAGCAGCAGCCCCATGTCGGCCTGGAGCTGCAGGTCCGAAAACAGCCAGGTGCCCACGCCGACGGCCAGGGTGACCGCAGTGTAGAACACCGCACGGCCGGTCAGACGCAGGGTGCGGTAGTAGGCGTCGTCCAGACCGATACCCGCGTCCAGGAAGCTCTTCATCCGGCTGAAGATATAGATGCCGTAGTCGACACCGATACCAACACCCAATGCGACCACTGGCAGCGTGTTGACCTTCAGGCCGATGCCCATGAAAGCCATCAGCGAATAGGCCAGATAACTGACCAGCACCAGCGGCAGCACGATGCACAGGGTGCCAAGCACGCTGCGGAAGGTGATCAGGCAAAGCACGACGATCGCGCTGTAGACGTAGAGCAGCATCGGCGTGCGAGCTGCCGCCACTTCCTGATTGGTGGCCGCCATCACGCCGACGTTGCCGGTCGCCAGCCTGAACACCAGCGGTGGATGCTCACCGTTTTCGGGCCAGTTGCCGTGGGCCGCCTGGCCGACGGACTGATAACCGAGCTCCTCGATGCGGATCTCTTCCTGAAGCTGGTGCGCCCGTTCAACCACGCGGTCGATGGTTTCGGCCTTGTGATCTTCGGTGAAGATCATGACCGGCATGGCGCTACAGTCGCGGTTGAGCAGCCCGCTGTCGGTCGGGATATTCTGGGTGGTCAGGGCGAGCGCATACTTGTCGCGCGGGAGAATCTGCCAGCGCAGGTTGCCTTCGTTCCACCCGGCATTGACCTGTTTGGCGGCCATTGGCAGCGTCATCACGCGCTGCACGCCTTCGACATTGCGCATATGCCAACCGAAACGATCGATCGCCTCCATGATCTCGTGTGACTCGGTGCAGGCGTTGGCCTCGGTCTGGGCAATGATGTTGATCACGTCCGTGCCCAGAGAGAAGTGCTCCTGGATGGCGCGGGCGTCACGATTGTAGCGGGCGTCGTCGCGCAGTTCGGGTACCCCGGCTTCGGAGTCACCGATCTGCATGTCTTGTGATTTGACCCAGGCGCCGGCGAACAGGACGATGCCGGCAATCACCGCAAACACGGCCACGCCGCGCTGCGTGAACCGGGCCATGAAGTCCCAGATGGCGCTTGGCTTCTGGCTGCTTTCGTACTGGCGCCGGCGCATCCTGTCTTCATTGCGCAGCCGCACGTACGACAGCAGCACCGGCAGCAGAACCAGGTTGGTCAGGATGATCACGGCCACGCCGATGCTGGCGGTGATGGCCAGCTCCTGGATCATCTTGATTTCAATCAACAGGATGGTGAGAAAGCCGATGGTGTCGCTCAGCAGCGCGATGGCGCCTGGAGCGAGCAGGCGGGCAAATACCGCCTTGGATGCTTCCAGGCTGGAAACCGGCTGAATCTGCTCGAGCGGAATGCCTTCCTGGACCAGACCGATCGGCGAATGCCCGCCAAAGAGCTTCTCTGCGTTCCAGCCGCTGATCATCTGCACGCCATGACTGACGCCGATGGCAAAGATCAGAAACGGCGTGAGAATGTTCATCGGGTCGATCCCGAAGCCGATGACATTGAGCAGGCCCAGCTGCCAGATGACCGCGGTGACCGAGCATACCAGCGGCAGCACGGTCAGCCACACGGAACGGGAATAGAGCAGCAGCAGCCCTGCGGTAATCAGGAAAGCCAGACCGAAGTACAGCACCACCCCGCGTGCACCATCGGCAACGTCGCCGACAATCTTCGCAAAGCCGATGATGTGCACCACCTGCGCTTCATTTTCGTAGCGCGAGCGGATCTCTTCCAGCGCACTGGCAACGCGCTGGTAGTCGAGCTTTTCCCCGGTCTCGGGGTTTTCCTCGAGCAGATTGGCCCACACCATCGCGCCAGAGAAATCCTCGGCCACCAGGCGCCCGACCTCGCCGGACTTGATGATGTTCGAGCGGACCTTCTCGAGCATTTCCGGCGAGGGCGCAAAGTCCGCCGGAATAACGTTGCCGCCGGCAAAGCCGTCTTCCACCACCTCGACGAAGCGCACGTTGGGGGTGAAGATCGAGCGCCCCGACGAGCGGTCCACGCCGGGCACGTACAGCACGTCTTCGCTGAGCTGCTCGAAGGCGCGGAAGAACTCGGGCGTGAACATGTCGCCCTTGCGGTCGATCAGGGCCACCATGATGCGATTGGCGCCGCCGAAAGTCTCCTCGTAGTCGAGGAAGGTCTGCATGTAGGAATGCTCCAGCGGCAGCTGCTTCTTGAAGCCGGCATCGACGCGCAGCTGCAGGCTGTAGTAAACCATCGCCGCCGTGCCGAGAACGAACAGCAGCAGGATCAGCGGGCGAACGCTGAACACGGCATCGGCAATGCGACGTGTCATGGAAGGAGTGTCATTCATGGGTCAGTCCGTTGTCTCCAGCCAGGATCATGTCGCCGCTGTCGCCGAACACGAGCGCGGCATAGTCGCTGCCGAGGCGATCCTGGGATACCGCAAAGCTTCCGGCTTCCGGATCGTAGGCAAGCACGGTCGCGCCAGTTCCCACCATCACGACCCGACCGTCCGGGCTGACGGCGCCACCAAGCAGCGTGGCCTCGACACCGGACTCGAGTTCCTGCCAGCTGTCGCCGTAGTCATCCGAAAGCTGCACGTTGCCGCGCAAGCCGAAGGCAATGATGCCATTACCGGCGGGCAACAGACCGAACATCGAGCCGGGATAGGGAAACCGGAAGCTCTCCCAGGTCTGGCCACCGTCGTCGCTCCGAAAGCCGTAACCGGACTCGGCGGCCAGCATCAGGCGGCCGTCATCGAGCGCAAGGATAGCGTTGAGATGGCACTCCATGAACTCGTAGCAGCCGCGGTCGAAGTCCTGCGATGCGTCGTAATAGGCATCACTGGCACTGCCCTCGGGCTCGGCGGCGTCGTCTGCCCGCTGTTCGGATCCGGGGTGCTCCCAGTTGATGGCCTCGGAAACCATCGCGTCTTCCATATGCGACACCGTCCAGTTCTCCCCGCCGTCCCGGGTATGCATGATCAACCCATAGGCGCCGATGGCCAGGCCCTGGCGGGCATCGAAAAAGTGCACGTCGAGCAGCGGCTGTTCGGAAATCGGGCCATCCCAGAGAGGCATGAAGTATTGCAGCTCCCAGGTGTTGCCAAAATCGCTGCTGTGGATGATGGTGGTGTCATGGCCCACTGCCCAGAGCTGGCCGTTGCTGAACGCCACTCGGGTGAGCGTCGAACGCACGGGCACATGCTCGGCCTGGGTCCAGTCCCTGCCATTGGGGGAGGTGAGCACGTGCCCCCTGGCGCCGACGGCAACATGGCGTTCGCCGGCGCGGATCACATCGAGTATCAACGACTCATCGGCCAGGGGCACGCGCTCCGCCGGTTCGGGCTCGATGACTTGAGGCGTTTCCTGAGCGCAGGTGAGCACCGGCAGCAACAGCAGCGCCAGGGCGATCAGCTTGAAGTGATTCATGTTCGCGAACCCCGAGACACAAGGACCGGCGCACGGCCGGCCCTTGCGTTTGCAACGATGACTGCAATCAGCGCCGACCGCGCACGCGCAGCGCCTGCGGCGTGTAGTCTCGCGGCGACAGTTCGAGTCCGAACTGCATCACGGGATCCTGATTGTTCACGCCATTGACGATATAGCGTCCATTCTGAAGATCGACCGTCGACTCCAGCGTTGGCGTCATCAGCGGCTGATCGTAGTAGTTGATCGGGTGCGCTTCCGACACACGCCACAGATCGCCACGCTGGTCATAGTGCTCGATCATCAGGATCTGGTAGGTGTCTTCGTCGATATAGAAGGTGCGCCGCGGATGGATATGCCGCGTGCCCTCGCGAATGGTGGCTTCCACCACCCACACGCGATGCAGTTCATAGCGCAGATGCTCGGGGTTGAGGTGGCCGGGCATGATCAGATCATCGGCGGTCAGATCAGCGCTGTGGGCCTTGTAGGAGTTGTAGGGAACGTACATTTCGCGCTTGTCGACCAACTCGAAGTCATAGCGGTCCATCGCGCCGTTGAACATGTCGGTCATGTCGCTGGTGCGCTGGCCGTCGGCTGCCGTACCCGGGTTGTCGTAGGCCACGTTGGGTGCCCGACGCACGCGGCGCTGCCCGGGGTTGTAGACCCAGGCCTGGCGCGGTTTCTTGATCTGGTTGAGCGACTCGTGCACCAGCAGGATGTTGCCGGCCAGGCGCGCCGGCGATTCGACTTCCTGGAAGAAATACAGCAGCACGTTGTCGATGTCATCGATCGTCATGCCTTCCTTGAAGTACAGGCCGAGGATCTCTTCGCGAATCTTGATCATCGTGTAGCTGCCGCCGGCGGTCGGCACCACCTGGTTCCAGTAGCGGATGCTGCCGGCCGTCTTGTACTTCATCTTGTGGTTCCACATCAGCTCACGCGCATTCTGCGGCAGCGGAAACGGGTAACCTTCGGCGACGTCGGCAACGCCTTCACCGTTGGCGACCAGGCGGCCGGTTTCGGCATTGCGGGCGGTCATTTCATAAATGCGTTCCGGGAAGGACGCGCTGCGGCGGGTGGGGTAGACCTCCATGTAGAAGGTATCCGGATAGCGCTCGAAGATCGCTTCCTGACCGGGTGAGAGATAGTCGCTGTGCTCGCGGTAGTTCTGCCCGGTAATGCGAAGCCGCGGCTCGTCGGCGGCAAAAGGGTCGGGATGGCGATCGCCCGGGGTATAACCTTCGGGCCAGTCAGCCCGCGTCAGGCCACCGTCCCACTCGGGAATGGTGCCTTCGGCGTTACCCGCCACGGGCGCACCCATGGGCGTGAGGTCCTGGCCCAGTCGGGCGATGTTTTCCGGCGTTTTCGGGATCACTGCATCGATATCTGCCGTGCCGATGTTGGCATCCTGGTCGGCACCGGGTTGCTGGGCCGTCACGCTGCCGGCCAGGGTCATCATGCCGGTCAGTGCCAGGATTGCAGGGGTTAGCTTGTGCATTCGATTGGCCTCTTGCTTTGGGAGCATGTTTAGAAGGAGTAGCTGAGGGAGGCGGCGATGAAATCGCGATCACCCAGAAGGTTGTTGTTGCCGGCACCGAAGAAGTTGGTGTACGACAACCCCGCCTGCCAGGCTGACTGATACGAGAAGTCCACGCCCAGGGTCACCTGCTTGCGCCCTTCGATGAAGTTGCCGCCCGGGCCGGGAGAGACGCCGTCGACATCGTGGTTGAAGGCCACGCTGGGCGTCATGTTCCAGGCCGTACCGAGCACGTTGTTGTAGGTTGGCGCCATCACCAGGCGATAGCCCCAGCTGGTATCGGTGGCATAGCCGCTGGTGGTGGTGGTCGGGCTGCGGGAGTTGCCGCCACTCTGGCGCGAAGGGCCGCCGAAGGTGTCGGTACCCGGGCCTTCAAAACGCAACTCGCTGGGGTCGGGCAGATCCCAGACGTGCGTGACCCCGAACTCACCGACCATGGCCACCTGGTTGGCGCCGAGCCAGTTGCCCGGCCCGAACACCTTGGTCAGGGTGAACTGGGCCTGCGACACTTCGCGGCGCTCGTAGCCCTGAATGTATTCGCCCGGCTGGAACTGCCCAAGCTGGCTGATGAAGCGGTTGTAGGGCTCGGGAATGGCGGCGTTGAGCGGCGACAGGCCGGCGTAGAGCAGCTCCACATCGTCGATCTGGAGAGGCACGTTGTCGCGATAGCTCACCTCACCGGCCACCGACCATCCCGACACCGTGGTGTTGAAGCTTGCACCCCACAGATCGATGTCTTCAGGATAGCCGACGATGACGGCACCCGAGGACGGCTCAGCGCTGCTCACGGCGCGGCCGGAAAGCAGCGGCAGCCGGCTGTGGTAGCGCAGGTAATAAAGGCCGAATTCGGTGCTGTTGAGCGCCGGGGCGTAATAGCGCAGGGCGGCCCCGAACTGGCCGCTGTCGCTGGCACGGTCATCGGCCGCCCGCGGAAAGGCAGCGCTGCAACCAGCAGCAACCAGTGGCGGCGGCAGGCCGCTGTCGGATGCCCCGAAATTACCGCCGCGACAGACGGCGTTGAACCGATCGGGGTTTCTGACCGGCTGCGGCACCAGGCCGAAATTGAGCATGGCGTAGCGACCACCGGCGGTGGCGAAATCGTTGGTGGCGAAGAACGTGCCTGACGGCTCGGCCTCGACGTAGTCCCACTCAGCCATGACCACGGCCTCGACCGACAGATTGGGCGTGACGTCGATCGAGCCCCAGAGCATGTTCAGCGGCAGAAAGGCATCCTTGAGCTCGGCGCCCGCAGTACGCAGCGCGGTGACATCGACCGGGTTGATCGAGTTGATGCCGCCGGCCAGGAAGGTGCTTTCGCCCCAGCTGACGACCTGCCGGCCAAGCCGCAGCGAAAGCAGGCGATCGCCCATGAAGAAGTCGCCATAGACATAGGCGTCGAGCAAGCGTGCGCGTTCACCGGCCTGATCCTTGGCGGCGTCGGGCAGCTCGTCCATGTCGTTGAGGGTGAAATCATAGAAGTAGTTACCCCGGACGAAGGCGCCGATGTTGTCATAATTGATCGCCAGCTCGGAGTTGATACGGGCCTGGTTGAAGATCGGATCCCATTGATCGAAGTTGAGGTTGCCGTCGTCGGAGTTGGCTGAAAAGCGCCCCTTTGCGGCGATCTGCTGCGCCAGCGGGCGCTGAGACACCTCCGGATCGAAATGTGACTTGGCCACCAGTTCGTCATCGCGCTCGGAAGCGCGCACGCCAATACCGTAGCTTACGGTGGTATCGAGACGGATCTCGACATCATCGGTACTCAGGTCGATGGCATGAGCCGGCTGGGTGGCCAGGGCGAGCCCGACGGCACCGGCCAGCAGGCCTGGACGGAGCCCGAGCACGCGCCGAGTGTTCTTGAATGCTTGACGTTTCATGTTCGGATTCTCCCTCTCAGTCTTCGGTCTGGATAAGTGACGGATCGCCAATGAGAACCATCGCGCCACCGGAGGCCATCATGCTGGCCGCCTCGCCCTGCATTTCGGCGGTCACCGCCGGGCCGGCGGTCGGATCGAGCAGCGAGCCGTGCCCGCCCTGCAGCAATCGGACCGCGCCGCGGATACCCATCGGGTCCTGCGTGGTCTCCGTAATCGCCTCCAGGCCCATGACCCGGATCAGCGGTTCGGTGCCGGAAAGCGGCGCCCCTTCGACCGCGTTGGGCACCACTGCGTCGCCGGCGACCTGCTGCAGCAGAACGGTGTTCTGGGCGGTTGCCATCGCGCCCCAGTTGATCGGATCGGCCGCGTCGATCACCGTCTGTGCGGCCAGCAGGAACTGATAATAGTCAGGCGAGTAGGGCTCGACGCCCGCCGACTCGAGACCCGCGCGAATAACCGGCCCGAAGGTCTGTGATCCGGCCAGCAGGTTGGCGACGCCGCCGCCGGCGACCGACAGCACGCCGTTGCCCACGGTCGGCTCAACGGCCAGGAAAGGCGTGCCCGTCATGGCGCCAAGCGAGAGCCCGACAAAGTGGATACTGGAACCATCAAGATCACTGACACCGTCGCCGTTGATGTCCATCTCCGGCACGTTCAGGGCCAGAGTCGACAGGTCGATCTGCGCCTGTCTCAGGTTGTCGCGCGAGGTCAGCAGGCTCTGCAAATTGATGAACCAGGCACCCGAGTCGTCGATGATGCCGTCAGGTCCCGGCGCGCCGCTGTCGTTGTTCTGCAGGTCGAGATCGAAGGTGCGCTCCATTGCGGCCGCCGCAAAGGGCGTATTGCCGATGTAGAGCGGGCTGGTCTGGTCGGTCACGCCGTGCAGCGGCATGTCAATGGCAACCATCGCGAAACCCTGCGAGGCCATGGTGTCGGCCAGGGCCAGCATTTGTGAGCGATCCCCGGTAATGCCGTGCTGGAAGATCACCACCGGCCAACCTGCCGACGGGCGCGGCTGCCCCGAAGTCTCGTTGGGCACGGTCATCAGCAGCGGGATCATCGGCCGGGCCGTTTCCACAGGAATCGGATTGGCCACCGTGACGTTGGTGGATTCTGGGTTCAGGCCCAGCTGGTCGAACGGCGGCACGTAGTTGCCGGGCGCGGCTTCCCAGAAGGCGGTCAGGGGTGCGGTCGGATTCTGCTGCGAGGGCACGCCGAGAAAGTACGGCACTTCCATGATGCCCATGTACAGGTCGGCCAGGCCTGCCGAACTGCCCGGCGGCAACACATCGGCCGTGGTCAGGCAGCTGTCGGGCGCAAGGCAGGCCGGCGCCACCTGACTGCCGGTCGGGCCGATGACCGAGCGCAGTTTCGACAGCACCGGCGTGATCGACTGCGTGGTGGCCGTGGAAGAGACCACGATGCTGTCTGCGGTCACACCCTGCGAGGCTGCCGCGGCCAGGTGCGTATTGATCACCTGTCGCAGCGGCTCCAGCGCCTGCGCCGTGGGGTTGTCCAGCAGCGGGTCGGTGCTGTTGCCCGCCTCGTCGACCAGCGGATCGGGGCGCTTGGCCAGAAAATAGGGCTGCGCCGGAGTGGCGGGATTGCCGCTGGTATCGGTAATACCGTCAGTCAGCACCGCCATGTAACCGGTCATTTCCTGCAGCGGCTGGAGCGGCACCACGGCAAGCGTCTGCCCGCTGGGGTCAGACGACGCCACTGCGGCCACATACTCCCGGCCCGGCACCAGTTCGCGATTGACGCCGGAGACGACCGGCTGCCCCTGCACGAAAGTGACTTCATAAAAACGAACGGTGCTGCCGGGAATCACGCTGGCAGGATCGATCGGTGCGGTGAAATCGAAGGTCCAGGGCGCCACGGTGCTGAAACCGTCCAGCGCGTTCATGGCCACTGCGGGATCACCGTAGTCGGTGGGGTCGGCCACCGGGATATTGAGCGTCATGTCGTCCGTATCCGACAACAGCAGCGTGTTGGGAAACGGAATCTCGCCGCCTGCGGGATCGAAGACCGCGGTGATGACACCATCGACAGGCTGGCCGTCGGGCTGGGTGGCGGGCTCTTGATCGACGGCACGGTCGACGCTGGAACTGCCGCCGCAGCCGACCAACCATAACAGTGCGAGCACGGGCGCCAGGAATCGGCATGACTTCATCGGACTTCTCCCCTAGGCAGAGATGGTTCAGGTGTTGCTCAATACTGTCCAGTATGGCGCAGCATCCAGCTTTCTGGATTGTATGATATGAACAACTTCTTTACTTTTGCAAGCAGCCGGAACCCGGCTGCCGACAAACGCCCGGCGCCAGCGCCCGAGGAGAGCGGCGGCAGCGTTGATCCGGCCGGGGTTCACGCGCGGGGAGAAGGCGCGTGAGCCGACAGGGCAGCCCATCGGTGCCGACGACGACCGTCGGCGGGCCGCCCGCTCGGGAGTGGCCGGGCCCGCCGCTCGGCCGACGCTTTACCTGTTCTTGTTGGGCAGATACAGGTCGGTAATCGTGCCCTGGTAGGCTTCGGCGGCCATCATCACCGATTCGGAAAGCGTCGGATGCGGATGGATTGTCAGGCCGATGTCGTCGGCGTCGCAGCCCATCTCGATGGCGAGCGCCAGCTCCGAGATCAGGTCGCCGGCGTGCAGGCCCACGACGCCGGCGCCAATGAGCCGGTTGCTTTCGGCCTCGAAGATCAGCTTGGTGAAGCCCTCGCTGCGGTCCATGCCCAGAGCGCGGCCGGAAGCCGCCCAGGGGAACTTGCCGACGCCGTAATTGACGTCGCCGGCCTTGCACTGGGCCTCGGTCAGGCCGACCCAGGCGACTTCCGGATCGGTATAGGCCACCGAGGGAATGACGCGCGCGTCGGCGGCGCGCCTGTGGCCGGCGGCGACCTCGGCGGCCACCTTGCCTTCGTACGAGCCCTTGTGCGCCAGCATGGGCTGGCCGACGATGTCGCCAATGGCGAAGATGTGATCGGTGCTGGTGCGCATCTGGCCGTCAACCTTGATGAAGCCCTTGTCGTTGACGTTGACGCCGGCCGCTTCGGCGTTGAGCCGATCGCCGTTGGGGCGGCGGCCAACGCAGACCAGCACGCGATCGAAATCGGCAGTTTCCGGTGCGCCCTCGCCGTCGAGCTGGGCGGTCAGCCCCGAGTCGTCGGCTTCGACCTTCGCAACCTTCGTTTCAAGATGAAACTCGACGCCCAGCTTCTTGAGATGCTGCTGCAGCGGCCTGACCAGATCGGCGTCGGCGCCCGGGACAAGCTGCTGCATCATCTCGACCACGGTGACCTTCGAGCCCAGCGCGCGGAACACGCAGGCCATTTCCAGGCCGATGATGCCGCCGCCGATGACCAGCAGGCGCTCCGGCACCTCGGCGAGCTCGAGCGCCGCGGTCGAGTCCATGACGCGCTCGTCGCCCTCGGGCAGCCCGGGAATGTCGACCACGCGCGAACCGGCGGCGATGATGCACTGATTGAAGCCGACGGTTCGCGTTTCGTCGTCGTGCTCGACGCTCAGCTCGTGTTCGCCGCTGAACGTCCCCGAACCCTGAATGACCTCGACGCCGCGCTTTTTCGCCATTCCGGCCAGGCCGCCGGTGAGCTTTTTCACCACCGAGTCCTTGAAGCCGCGCAGCTTGTCGAGATCGATTTCGGGCGCGCCGAAGGCCACGCCGTGCTCGCCCAGCTGCGCCGCCGAATCGATCACCTGACCGACGTGCAGCAAGGCCTTCGATGGAATGCAGCCAACGTTCAGGCAGACCCCGCCGATGGTGTCGTAGCGCTCGATCAGCGCGACTTTCAACCCCAGATCCGCGGCGCGGAAGGCCGCAGTGTAGCCGGCCGGCCCGGAACCGAGCACGGCCAGATCGAATTCGTACTCGTGATCGCCGGGGTCAACGTCGGTGTCCGCTCTGCGTTCACCGCCGGCCGTGCGGGGCTCGTCAGCCGGTTCGGCGTCGCCTGATTCTGCAGCTGCGTCCGGGCCAGCAGACGACTTGTCGGGGGCACTATCGCCCTCATCTTCGGCGCCGGCCTCGTCAGCGCCCTCAGCGGCGGCTGCGGAAACCTCAAGGGTCCCGATCACATCGCCCTGGCCGACTTCATCGTCTTCGGAGACCTTGAGCTCGACCAGCTTGCCCGATTCGGGTGACGGCACTTCCATCGTCGCCTTGTCCGACTCGAGCGTGATCAGTGACTGCTCCTTCTCCACCGTGTCGCCTTCTGACACCAGCACCTCGATGACGGGCACCTTGTCGAAGTCACCGATATCGGGAACCCTGATTTCCTGTTTCTTGCTCATGGCATTCGTCTCGTTCTGTGTCTTGTCGCCGATCGCGGCTACTGCGCCCGCGACCTAAATCCTTGCCACCAATCGTAACCTGCCGCCGGACTGGGTCATTTCCAGGTTCTTGAGAAAACTCATTCCCAGCAGCACCGTTTCGCTGCGAGCCGGGCTGATCGCTGCGCGCACATCGCGCTGAACGATATCGCCCAGGCGCACCTCGTCGAGGCGCGTCATCCAGCCGGTCACCGGCCCGGCCGCGGTTTCCAGCCCGATGCGCGCCATGCGCTCCAGCCCCAGCCGGTCAGCCAGATCCTCGGGCACCGACACCAGCGTGGCGCCGGTATCGACCAGGAAGGTCACCTCGCGCCCGCTGATCGCGCCGCTGGCGATGAAGTGCCCCTGACGATCGGATTCCAGCACCACCTCGATGCTGCCGTTGACCCGACTGCTGGCGACCTGCCGGTTGGGATTGCTCCGATCCTCGATCAGGCCCGAGAAGACAAAGGTGAGCAACAGCAGGAAGCCGACCGCGGCGGCCAGCATCATGCCAAAACCCGTGCGCTGCTGGCTCAAAGCAACAGTCGCCTCAGATCCTCGAGCTGAGTGGCCAGATAGCGGGTAAAGCGAGCTGCATCCGCGCCGTCGATGACGCGATGATCGTATGACAGTGACAGCGGCAACATCAGGCGCGCGGCGAACTGCTCGCCATCCCATACCGGCTTCATCTCCGAGCGTGACACGCCCAGGATGGCCAGCTCTGGCGCATTGATGATTGGCGTGAAGGCAGTGCCGCCGATGCCGCCCAGGCTCGAAATCGAGAAGCACCCGCCCTGCATTTCACCCGGCTTGAGCTTGCCCTCGCGCGCGCGACCCGACAGGTCGGTCAACTCGGTCGCCAGCTCCAGCAGTCCCTTCTGGTCGGCGTCGCGAATGACGGGTACAACCAGGCCGTTGGGCGTATCCACGGCCACGCCGATATGGAAATATTTCTTCCTGATCAGCTTCTTGCCGTCGTTGGCCAGCGAGGCGTTGAAGTGCGGGAAGGCCTTCAGCCCGGCCACCACCGCCTTGATCAGGAATACCAGCGGCGTCATTTTGGTGCCGGCGTCCTCGGCCGCCTGTTTGTTGGCCTTGCGGAAGGCTTCCATTTCGGTGATGTCGGCTTCGTCGAACTGGGTGACGTGCGGAATCGATACCCAGTTGCGGTGCAGATTGGGGCCGGAAATCTGCTGGATGCGCGAGAGCTTCTCTTCCTCGATATCGCCGAACTTGGCAAAGTCCACCCGCGGCGGCTCGGCAATGTCCAGGCCCGCGCCGGCCGTCGCGCCGCCACCGGAGGTCATCGCCTGCTTGACATGGTCCTTCAGATCCTGCTCGGTGATGCGCCCCTTGCGCCCGGAGCCCTCGACGCCGACCAGATCGACACCCAGCTGGCGCGCCAGTCGGCGCACCGCCGGCGAGGCATGCGGCAGCTTCGACGGGTCCATATCCATCGCTTCGAAAGGCACCGGCGGCGCCGGCAGCCTGTCGGCACGGCCCGCCGAAGCGGCATCCGCTTGCGAGCTTCGGCTTTCCGTTGCGGCGGTATCGGTATCTTCGGCGGTCGCTGGCCTTTCGGCCGGCGCCGGGGCCGAGTCCGAGTCGCCGGCAGCGTCTTCACCCTCCCCGTCGGCTTCGGCCTGGTCGTCACCCGCGTCATCGCCGGCGTCTTCAGAGGCCACCTCGACAATACCGATCACATCGCCCTGACCCACCTCGTCGTCTTCGGAGACTCTCAGCTCGACCAGCTTGCCCGACTCCGGTGATGGCACCTCCATGGTGGCCTTGTCGGATTCGAGGGTGATCAGCGACTGCTCCTTGTCGACCGTGTCGCCTTGCGATACCAGCACCTCGATGACCGGCACCTTGTCGAAGTCGCCGATATCGGGAACCTTGATCTCTGTTCTGTTGCTCATGACATTCGTCTCGTTGTGTATCTGGTGCCCGCGCAGGTCGGGGATGACATTCCCGACGGTCAACGCATCTGGTCTGTACACGCGTCAGCTACGCGTGAACAAGCCTGCCAGGTCGTCCGTCGCGGATGTAGCCGCGACCTGCGTGCCGATGTTCGCGCGCGCTCACACGGTTGTCGGCAGCGGCTTGTCCGGATCGATATTCAGCGCGCTTCGGGCCTTGATCAGCTTGTCGTCATCGAACTTGCCCTGACGATTGAGACCGACCAGAGCCGTCCAGGCGACGTAGTAACGATCGACCTCGAAGAAGCGGCGCAAATTCTCGCGCGTGTCCGAGCGCCCGAAGCCATCGGTACCCAGCACCAGGTAGTCATCGGCCGGAACAAACTCGCGCACCTGATCAGCATAGGCCCGAATGTAGTCGGTAGCAGCCACCACCGGCCCCTCACGATCCTTGAGCAGGCCGGTGATCCAGGGCGTGGTCGGCGACTGGTCGGGGTTGAGCAGGTTGCGCCGGGAGGCTTCGTGCCCGTCCTTGCGCAGCTCGTTGAAGCTGGTTACCGACCAGATATCGGCACCGACGCCGTAGTTCTGTTCGAGAAGGTCGGCGGCCGCCATGACTTCGCGCAGGATCGCGCCCGAGCCCATCAACTGCACGCGCGGGGCGTCTTTCTGGCCCTTGGCTTCGCGCAGCAGGTACATGCCCTTGCGAATGCCCTCTTCGGCGCCTTCCGGCATGGCCGGGTGCTGGTAGTTCTCGTTGAGCACGGTGATGTAGTAGAAAACGTCTTCGCCTTCGCCGTACATGCGCCGCAGGCCATCCTGCAGGATCACCGCCAGTTCGTAGGCAAAAGTGGGGTCGTAGCTGACGCAGCAAGGGATGACGCCGGCCTGCACGTGGCTGTGGCCGTCCTGGTGCTGCAGGCCCTCGCCATTGAGCGTGGTCCGCCCGGATGTGCCGCCAATCAGGAAGCCGCGCGCGTGCATGTCACCGGCCGCCCAGGCGAGGTCACCAATACGCTGGAAACCGAACATCGAGTAGAAGGCGTAGAACGGAATCATCGGCACGCCGGTGGTGGCATAACTGGTGGCGGCAGCCATCCAGGAACTCTGGGCGCCCGCCTCGGTGATGCCTTCCTGCAGCACCTGGCCTTCCTTGGCCTCGCGATAGTAGGCCAACTGATCGGAGTCAACCGGCTCGTAGAGCTGACCGAAGGGCGCATAGATGCCGATCTGGCGGAACAGACCCTCCATGCCGAAGGTACGCCCTTCGTCACAGATGATCGGCACCACGTTCTCCTTGACGTTCTTGTCGCGCAGCAGCAGCGACAGGCAGCGCACGTAGGCCATGGTGGTCGAAATCTCGCGCTCGCCGGTGGATTCCAGCAGCCTTGAAAAAGCGTCCAGATCGGGCACCTTGAGCGTGTCGTTTTCGACCCGGCGCTGGGGCAGATAGCCACCGAGCTCTTTCCGACGCTTCTTCATGTACTTGATTTCTTCGGAATCTTCGCCCGGGTGGTAATACGGCACGCCTTCGAGCTGGTCGTCACTCAGCGGCACGTTGAAGCGATCGCGGAAGTACTTCACACCCTGATCGTCGAGCTTCTTCTGCTGATGCGAGATGTTCTGACCCTCGCCCGACTGGCCCAGGCCGTAGCCCTTGATGGTCTTGGCCAGGATGACGGTGGGCTGACCCTCATGATGGGTCGCTTCGTGATAGGCCGCGTAGATCTTGTGCGGGTCGTGGCCACCGCGGTTGAGCCGCCAGATATCGGCATCCGACATGTCGGCGACCATTTCCTTGAGCTCGTCGTAGGCGCCGAAGAAGTGCTCGCGTACGTAGGCGCCGTCATTGGCCTTGTATTTCTGGTAATCGCCGTCGAGCGCTTCCTGCATGCGCCGGCGCAACAGTCCCTTGGTGTCGCGCGCCAGCAGCGGATCCCAGTAGGAACCCCAGATCACCTTGATGACGTTCCAGCCCGCGCCGCGGAAGAAGCCTTCCAGCTCCTGAATGATCTTGCCATTGCCCCTGACCGGCCCGTCCAGGCGCTGCAGGTTGCAGTTGACCACAAACACCAGATTGTCGAGCTTTTCGCGACCCGCCAGCGAGATCGCGCCGAGCGATTCGGGCTCGTCCATCTCGCCGTCGCCGAGAAAACTCCAGACGTTACGCTTTTCCGCATCGGCCATGCCGCGGTTGGTCATGTACTTGAGGAATCGGGCCTGATAGATCGAGGTAATCGGGCCCAGGCCCATCGACACCGTCGGAAACTGCCAGAAATCAGGCATCAACCAGGGGTGCGGATAGGAACTGATCCCTTCGCCGTCGACTTCCTGGCGAAAGCCGTCGAGCTGCTCTTCGGTCAGGCGCCCCTCGAGAAAGGCGCGGGCGTAGAAACCGGGCGAGGAATGCCCCTGAAAGTAGACCAGATCGCTGCCATCGGCGTGATCCGGGCCCTTGAAGAAATGGTTGAAGCCGACGTCGTAGAGCGTCGCTGCCGAAGCAAAACTGGCGATATGTCCGCCCAGCTCGCCGCCGCGACGCGCGGCGCGCACCACCATGGCCATGGCGTTCCAGCGAATGATCGAGCGGATACGCCGCTCCATGGCGCCGTCGCCGGGCATGGTCGGCTCACGGTGAAGCGGAATGGTGTTGATGTAGGCCGTTGTCAGGTCAAACGGCAGGTGCGCGCCGGAGCGGCGCGCCAGTTCGACCAGGCGCTCGAGAATGAAGTGCGCGCGCTCGGGGCCGTCGCGGTCGACAACCGCGGTCAGCGACTCAAGCCACTCCTGCGTCTCCTGGAAATCGATATCGTCGGGATGGGGATACTCGTGCGCCATGCCAGTCCTCTTCAAGGGCGTATTCGTTATCAGACCCCCTATTGTAACGAGTACCCGCGGCCGGTGGCGCTACTTGTAGGCCAGCACACAGGGCACCTTCTGGGGAAACGGAACCTCGAGCGTTCGCGTTACCCAGAACAGCGCCTCACCCGGGCCGGGAAGGCTTTGCCACTGACCTGAAGGCGTTGCCGAAGTGTAGGTAGTGGCGGTGAAATCTGCAGCCACCTCGGGCAGGAATGCGGCCACAGCGATCTGGCAGGTTGAAAAGCCCGTCTGATCGAAGGCGACGCAGTCCTCAGCCCCAGCCTTGCAAGCCATGTGATTAAGCGTGTCGTTGGAGATCAGCGCCTGGGCCTGCGCCTGGATACGGGCATCACGCGCCTGCTGCGACAGGTCAATGAAGCGCACGGTGGCAACTGCCGACAAAATCCCCAGCAGCACGATGACCGTAACCAGCTCGATGAGCGTAAAGCCCGAAACCGGCTTCATGACAGCCGCTCAAGTGACACGCCACTCCAACCCGCCAAATCGTTCTCGACAACATTCACGTCCACATTCATGGCCGAAGTATAGTCGCGCGTCGCGGCAGGCTGTCAAGCAAACCCAGGGCTATGTTAGCCCAAAGCACTAATGTCCCCTTTCCACAAAGTTAAAGTGTCCCCTTTTTGTTCTGACAAGGAGCGGGGCCATGGATCGGGAGAAGATTGCCATGAGTCACAGGGAGTTGGATCGGGTGGGTGTCATCCGGAAGGTGGTTGACGGCACGCTGATCCAGCGTGAGGCGGCGCTTCATCTGGGGCTGAGCGTTCGCCACGTCAAGCGGCTGGTTCGGGCCTTCCGCGC